>JBDKUT010000015.1:0-47786 GCA_039679545.1 Thermotogota bacterium | reverse complement strand
ATTAGGCGCCTCGGCAGCTCGACTACCTCGGTCGCCCGAGGCTCGTAGCTTTGCGTCCCAGGGTCACCCCTGGTTTGCCCTTGTCACGCAGACCCGCTCGCGCGAGCCTCGCCTGGAAGGTCCGTAGCTTTGCGTCCCGCCCTTTCGAGCGGTTTGCCTTTGGTAGATGCTTCGAGTGAGGATATGACTGCATTGCGGCGGACCGCCCGCCGCAATCTTCGAATCGTTTTTCCATCAACCCTTCGCGCAGGGAGCTTCTCCCTGCGCCCGTCTCAGTTCACTTGTCAAGGACCGCTACCCGATTCTGCCCCGTACGACCCGGTTTCAGACATTCGCGCTCGGCGGGAGCCTGTCCGCAGAGTGGCGATCCGAGCGAGGGTAGCGGTCACCGCCCCTGCCCGCCGTCCACGCGGTGCTCGCGGAAGGAGAGAAACGGGAGTTCAACGACGTACGAGTGTCCCTTCCGCGGTGGGGTGCGGTGCATAGACTCGCCATCGGGAGGCCATGGATGTATCGAAGTTCAGTGAGGAAGTTCGTCCAGGGGGTCCTCTGTCTTTTGGATGAGGGGCGCGATGTCCGCTTCGCCGACGTCGCCGACCGCCTCCAGGAGTACACGATCGACGACATCTTGCGGATGCTTCGGGTGGACAAACCGCACGCGATTCACGATGGAATTCCTGACGAGGACTGGACTGCCATCATGGACTACATCGGGCGGTTCACGACGGCTCACGGGCCCCGCGGGCTGACGTTCTTTGACGCGACAATCGAGCGAAGTTTCTTGTGTTGGCTGGCGGCGATCGGCGTCGAGCTTCTTTCGGAGCTTTGACCTGCACGATGCCCAGGTCGCGGCTCGCTCTTCTCGCTCCTGGAGCAGGTTGGGCTCGGAACGCGGCGACCGCGGTCAGTGCGACGTTGGCGAGGAGGCGACGTGGAGAGGCGAAACACGGCGGGTGGAGAGAGGACGTCAAGTGTGGATCGACGTTTCGAGGACCTCTTCCGCCACGCGTCGAACGGAATCTACCAGTGTTCGCCCGACGGGCGGCTGGTCCTGGCCAACGACGCGTTGGCGCACATGCTCGGCTATCGCGACGCGGGCCAGCTCCGACAGACGCGGATGACGGACGTGTTCCAGGTGGAGAGCGATGCCGGAGTCGTTCTGCGCCAGCTGCGGGAAGGGGTTCGCGTTGAGAACGCCGAGATGATGCTGCGAGCGAAGGATGGTCCGTCCGTCGCCGCTCTTCTGAACGCGCGCGCTGTTCGCGACAGGAAGGGGGAGATCCTCTACCACGAGGGGATCCTCACGGACATCACCCAGCTTCGGAAGCAGGAGGAACGGCTGCTTCACCTCGCGACGCACGACCCCCTGACCGGGCTCTGCAACCGCCGGGAGTTCGGGCATCTCCTCGAGCGGCATCTCGCGGAGGCCCGTCGCTACGAACGGCGTGGCGCCGTCCTGTGGATGGACCTCGACGGGTTCAAAGAGATCAACGACGGTCTGGGCCACAAGGTCGGCGACGATCTCCTCGCGAGTCTTGCCCATCGAATGCGGGCGACCGTCAGGGATTCGGACATCCTCGCTCGTCTTGGAGGCGATGAATTTGCCGTCCTCTACCTGAACGTAGACAGCGAACAGGCCCAGATTGCCGCGGGACGGCTGCTCGATGCGGTGCGGAAGCACACCGCGGTGATCGACGGGGAGACGCTTCGAACGACGGCAAGCCTCGGGATTGTCCTCTTCCCCGATCACGGAACGAGCGCAAGTGAGCTCCTCATGAAGGCCGACATGGCGATGTACCGAGCGAAAGCGCAAGGGCGCAATCGGTCTTGCCTCTACTCTCCTGACGAGGAGAAGGTTGACGACCCCGAATCGCGCGTGGATTGGCTTCGCGTAATCCGAAACGCCCTTGAGAACGACGGGTTCATCCTCTACGCGCAGCCCATCCTCGATCTCGTCGAGAATCGGATCATCCGCTATGAGATCCTCCTTCGCCTCCTAGGGCGCAGCGGGCAAATCATTCCACCCGGCGCGTTCCTCGACGTTGCCGAGCAGTTCGGGCTCAGTGGGGACATCGACCGGTGGGTCCTTCAGAAGGTCATGGACACGCTGGCCGACGAGCAGCTGCCGAGCGATGTCTCGTTCGCCGTGAATCTCTCGCCGCGGTCGCTCACCGACCCCGCCCTCTTGTCTGCAATTTCGAGCCGAACATCGCTGTCGGTCATCGGCCCTGTCCGGCTCGTGCTCGAGATCACAGAAACGGCAGCGATCTACAACATCCACGTGGCCAAGGACTTCCTCCGCGCCCTGAGAACGCAAGGGTACGAGTTCGCGCTCGACGACTTCGGCATGGGGTTTTCCTCGTTCTACCAGCTCAAGAACCTGGACGTGGACTACCTCAAGATCGATGGGAGCTTCATCCGCAACCTCGGACGCGACCCAGTCGATCAGCACTTGGTTGTGGCGATGGTCCAGCTGGCCAAGGGCCTCGGCAAGCGAACGATCGCGGAGTTCGTCGAAACGGAGGAGACGCTGGACGTCCTGCGGGCGATCGGCGTCGATTGTGCGCAGGGGTTCCACATCGGTCGTCCGGAGCCGTTGGACGGCGTCCTCGAGAGGCTGCGAGCGGCAGCCGCGTGACGGCGCGGCCGCCGAAACCTCTCCGCGCCACGTGCTCTTGTTTCGGCAGGTCGAGGGCGTTACACAGGGAACCATGAGCGCTCGTCGCGAGGCCGGTGGCAACGGACGCAGGCTCCTCGAGTGGGGAGTCCTTGTGTTGGCCGCAGTGGTTGGCGCTTCCGTGTCGGCTCCAGGAATCACTGTCTCGGTGTCGGAGTTCTCCCTCGTCGTGGGGCCGGGATCCAATCTGGAAGTGCGCTTCACGGTCCTCAACGACGAGAACTCGCCCCTCCGCGTTGACATCTCGCCATGCGACTGGGACGAGGACCCCGACGGCGTGACTCGTCTTTCCCGTTCCGGAACCCTTGAGCGCTCGTGCGCGACGTGGCTCGCTCTGTCGGCACCCACGTACGTGCTGCGCCCCGCGGACGAGGTTGAAGTCTCTTGCGGCATCTCCGTCCCTGCGGGGGTGGCGGGCACGTACTGGGCGGGCCTCCTTGTTGCTGTGAGCCCGGTTGACGCCGGCCCGGAGGAGAGTGGAATCCGCGTGGCGCGGGAGTTCCTCGTCAAGATCTACGTTACGTCCCTCCCAGCCGCGCAAGGTGCGGCCGTCACACGGGTCACTGCGCTCGGTCTCTCGCCGCTCACCATCGAGTTCAGCGTCGCGAATCGCGGGGAGACGCGGCTTGACGACGTTCTCGGAACGCTCTCCATCCAATCTCCGAGCGGTGCCACGCTCGCCGAAACCTCTCTACCCCATCTCTCCATTCTTCCCGGGCACTCGGTGGACGCCGTCGTGAAGACACCGTGGAGCCTGCTCGATTCGGGGATGTTCCTCGTTCGGACCGTGATCGACTTCGGAGGCGACTACCTCGTCGCAGGGCAGATCATCCTTCGCGTTCCAGAGCTCACCCTCGTGCCGCTCGGAACCTTTCCGAGACCTCCCCAGGATGTAAACCGAGATGGACTGTTCGAGGACATCGATGGAGACGGAGACCTCGATGGCGCCGATGTGGCTCTCTTCGAGGCCTCTCTCGACCTCCCGGCTGTCCGGAACAACGTTCGTGCGTTCGATTTCGACAACGATGGCATCCTCACCACAGCCGACATCACCGCCCTTCTCGGCCGCGTCTTATCGATTCCGTAATGAGGAAGAATGGAAGCACGTGGAGGAGGATCCGAGCGTGGAGCGATCGGGAGGTTCTTGCTTGGTGGGCCGCCGATGGGTCTGGGCTGTTGTCCTCGCGCTGTCCGTTGTCGCCGTCGCGGCGTACGCCGTCGAGAAGTCGGTGTCCGTCGACGTGCGATGGCGAGTCCTCCCCTACCAGACGCTCCGCTTGGCCGGGTCGTCCGAGGACGTGACCGCAGTCTCATACAGCTTCCGACCTGCATCGGCCCTCGAGCGCTCACGCGGCTACATTGAAGACGAGAATGCCTTCCGCTTCCGCATAGTCAGCAACACGCCGTGGCGCCTTCAGGTACGCTGGGCCACCTCCTCTGGGAGAGGGTTCCCGCCAGTGCGCGTGAGGGAACACGGGCGCGGCTACGCGGCGCTCGGAGACCAGCCGGTCGTCCTCTGCAGCGGCTCCAACGGCACGTTTGACGTCGGTATTGACGTGCGGGTGGCCCTGGATGGGTCGAGCCCCGACAGGGCGAACGGAGAAGCCCTCCTCGTCTGCACAATCATGCCCGACTAGTCTTTGTCGGTGCGCCCCCTGAGGGATCGAAGAGCCGTGAAACGCAACTTGGACGGCGCGCGAGCGCGTGTGCTAGAGTGGGCCCGATGAAACACGCACGCAGGAGGAAGCCGTTCTGGGTCGCCATCGCTGCGGTCGGCGTGGTGGCGATGGTCGTACTGGTTGTTTGGGTCGCTACGCGCGACCGCTTTCCCGAAGGAAGTCTCTTCGTTCCGCGTGACGCCGCCACTCTTGCGGAGGCCCTTCAGGTCGCCGCCGAGGGGACAACGATCGTCCTTGATGCCCGCCGAGGACCGTACGCCGGACCTGTGGTGCTCGGCACGGCAGGCCTCGTCCTGACGTCGACGCGGGGACGAGCGGTCCTTGTCGGGCAGAACGAGCCGGTCGTCACCCTTCGTGCGGACGCCACGGCCGTGCGGCGTCTCAACATCCAGGGGACCTCCGTGGCCCTGGTCGTCGAAGGGGTGGGATGCCGCGTCGAGGATGTTCGGGCTCGCGGCGACGAGATCGCCGTGCTCCTCTCCGGCAGCCGCCAGGGAACCTTCGAGCGGCTGACCGCCGAGGAAAGTTCAATTGGTGTCGACGTCTCTGCTTCGTCGGGCAACGTCTTCCGGGGAATCGCCTTGCGCGGATGCGACGAGACCGGGATCCGACTCCGGAAGGCCCCGGCGAACGAATTTCGCAACGTGTCGGTCGATGGAGCACCGACGGGAGTCTCCGTCGGGGAATCGGAGGACAACGTCTTTGTCGGCCTACGGATTGCCGGAGCGTCGATCGTCGGCTACGAGGTGCTTGGGGGACGAGGCAACGCGCTCGAGGCAAGTCGAATCAGGGCATCGCGCGTCGGCGTGATCCTTGAGGAGACAGACGGGAACCGCATCCTGGATTGTCTCATAGCGTCCGTCGAGGACGTCGGCGTCTCTCTCATCGAGGCCCGTAGGAGCCACCTCGAGCGAAACGTTGTAGGACCTTCGGCAGGGGATGGGGTTCGATTTGCCGGGGGAGGAGAGAACGCGTTCGTCGACGGCCGTCTGTCGCAATGCCGCGATGCAGGAATTCGCATCGATGCGAGTGACATGAACCTGATCGCACGGAACCGCATCTCGGACGGCAAGATAGGGATTGCCCTCACGCGATCCTCGGAGGAGCGCCTACTCGGCAACACGATCGCTCGGATGGACACGACCGGGATCCTGCTTGCTGAGGCCCGCCGCAACCGTCTCCTCGACAACCGCATCAACGATTCGGCATCGGGTGTCGTCCTCGTCGGAGCGAGCGAGAACTCCGTTCTGAGAAGCGTGATGGACCACTGCAGGCTCTCCGGCGTCGCCCTCGCCAACCACTGCCAAGGAAACGATGTGATCGAGAACGCTGTGAGTGAGACGGCGGTGGGAATCCTCAGTGCTACCTCTTCGCGTGACACGATCCAGGGGAACCGAGTCTCGGACTGTGACGTTGGCGTCAGCCTGTACGCGCCCGGATTCGGGGTCCGCGTCGTAGGGAATCGGTTGGTCGGTAACGACGTCGGCCTGCGGTGGCAGGGAGCCCTCTCGGAAGAGGATACCGTCCTCCCGTTGCTGGGAATCTCCCTTGTCGAGGAGACGCCTGGAGGGACGCCGATCGTCCAGAACAACCTGTTCGAGAGGAACCGCCTGCACGACGTGAGGAACGAGACGGCTGAGCGGCTCTACGCGGGGGGCAATCGCTGGATCCACCATGATGCCCTTGTGTCCGGCAACATCCATCTTCCCGACACGGCGTGGAAGGGAACGATCGTGGTTGCCGCGGGGCGCGACCTCGTAGACCTTGTTCTCGGGCAGGCTCTCGAGGTTCTGCTCTCCGAGGTCGGGTTTCGCGTCGTCGACCTCGCGGGGCTTGGAACATCGGAGGAGCTGCTGGCGGCGATAGGCGAGCGCGACGTGAATATCGTCTGGTGGGTCGGCGCGGCTCCGCCGCCGGGAACGCCCGTGTACTGGAGCGTGCCGACGGACCTGCGGTGGGATCTGATTGTCCCGGGGGAGATCGCCCGAGGATTGGACAAGCCGTCGATCTCCGCGTTCGCGGGCTCCCGCGATGCGGAGGAGAGAACGATTGCCGTTCCTGGCGAGGTTTCGGACGACGCCGTAGCTCGCTTCACCTCCGCCTACGAAGTGCCGGCAAGATCGCTGCGTCGGACCGCGACGCGCGAGGAAGCGGAGGCCCTGCTCAAGTTCGGATCGGTCTCCGGGGCTCTGCTCGAGAACGTCGAGGAGACGGCGACCGTGGCGGGGTTTGTGCGGCTCGAAGACGATGCCTTCGCTCTGCCGGGGAAGCCCATCGGTGTCCTGGTCGGTCGAGAGGACGTTCGGCGGTTCCCCGAGATCGAGCAGGTCTTCGTAGGGTTGCAGACTCACTTGACCGAACAGAGCCTGCACAGCATGGTCAGCCGCGTTCGCCTGCTCCATCGAGAGCCGCTCGACGTGGTTATGGAGTTCCTGGGGAACGAGGGATTGATCCAGTAGCCGCCGAGGAAGAGGAGCTATGAGTACGAACATCGAGTCGAAGGCCCGGAAGAACGGCCGATCGGACCCCGGTCGGCCCGCGCGAATGAGGTCCGCGATTCGGTATGGGACGTCCCTGCAGTGGAAGTTGATCGTCCCCGTCCTCCTGATCGCGTGCGCCGTCGTGGGAGCCCTCTCTTGGTTCGCGTTCGTGTCGCTTCACGCGTCGATCGGGTCGATCTACGAGCAGCGGGCTCGGAGCGTTGCGAGCCTCATCTCAAAGTCGATCCAGGAGAAGGACTACGTCCTCTACTATTCCAACGAACTCAGTGCGGACATCGACCAACTCCTTGCGCGCTACGAATCCATCATCGAGATCACGGTCATCGGGGTGACGGCGCGCGGGTTCTTGACGGTCGCGAGCACTGACCCCACGAAAGTTGGAGAGCTCGCCTCGGACACGGTCAGGGCGCGGTACGAACAGATGCAAGGGAGTGAAGCGACCGTGGAGCGCGCCGAGAGGACTCGCGCGTGGCGTGCCTATCAGCCCATTCTCTCTGGGGCCGACCTCGTCGGCGTCGTGATCGTGGACATGTCGACCGACGAAATGGCCGCCTACGACCGCCGCCTCTCGTGGCAATTTGCCGCGGGATCCGTGGTCGGCTTTCTCCTCTTGGGGGGAAGCCTCTTCCTTGTGCTGCGCGCCATCGTGACTCGGCCGATCGGACGGCTGGCGCAAGCGACGGCCGCGGTCGCCATGCGCGACTACGAAGTGGAGGTCAAGCTGCCGCCCAGGACGCCCGGGACGCCCGTTCGTGACGAAGTTGCGCAGTTGGTCGATCGGTTCAACCTGATGACGAAAGTCATCCACTCACACGAACAGGAACTGAAGAAGCTCGTCGTCCTCGATGACGTCACGGGCCTGTACAACGCCGCTCACTTCCGCGAGCAACTCGAGATTGAACTCAGCAAGGGACGGCGGTACAAGCACCCGACGTCGGCCCTCGTGCTGGACGTCGAAGGCCTGTCCGGCCGGGCGCTCGAAGACCAAACGCGCGCGCTGGTACGAGCATCGACCTTCTTCGTTTCGGGCTTGCGGAGGGTCGACACGGTGTTCCGAATCGACTCATATCGTCTGGCGGCCATCCTCCCCGAGACGCCGGCGGACGGGGCGGCGGTGGCAGCGGAACGGCTCCAACGTTTTGCCTCCGACGTAACGTCGCTCTTCTCCTTCCCCGTGACCCTGCGGATTCGGTCGGGCGGGTGGGGAGAGACGGAGGAGGTGTCGCTCGATCAGGCTCTCCGCTGGTTTGCGGAGGCAGACGAGGATCGGGCTGGATGAGGAAGCCGCGCGTCCTGCGTATCGCCGTCCTCCTCGTCATTCTCTCTCTCGGGACGGCCGCCGGCGAAGCGCAGATTCAGAAGATTGAGATCGTGAATCTCGTCCCCTTCACCGTGTCGTTCCAGTTCTCCAATTCCACGGCATTCCCGCAGGAGAACGTGCGGGGAACGGCGACGTTGCGGGACATGGGGCACTCCGGGCAGGGGATCGATCAAGTTCCGGTTGGTCCGTTCTCCGCAGACGCGGGAGCCCTGGTTGTCGTCGAGGCGACCAGTCGGTGGGAGTATCAGATCGCCGGAACATACCTCCTGGAGATCGCGCTGGAGGTTGGCGGGAACCTGACGTCGGGGACGTTGCCGTTTCAGATCCTTTCCGTGGCCCTTCCGCTCGCTCCGAAGCCCGCCCCGAACCCGGGTCTCTACACGGTGTACCAGCAGCCGAGCAACTGGGGCCTCGTTCGAATCGGGGGACCCGAAGCTTGGACCGCATCGCACGGTGACCCAAGCGTGATCGTCGCCGTGATCGACTCCGGCATCGACGCCCGCATCCCCCAGGTCGCCGCGAGCCTCTGGACGAATCCCGACGAGGTGCCCGGCAACGGCGTCGATGACGATCACAACGGCTACATCGACGACGTGCACGGATGGGATTTCCGGGATAACGACTCGAGCTCGCTCACGGGCACGCCGCTTCACGGGCACGGAACGTTTGTTGCGTCGATCATTGCCGCACGTCCCGGCGAGTACCCCATCGTCGGCGTCGCCCCGGGGGTGTCGATCATGGACGTTCGCTTCCTCGACTCCTCGAATCGCTTTGGCTCCTCGGATTGGAAGATCTTCGTCCGCGCAATCCAGTACGCGGTGGACAACGGCGCTCGGATCATCAACCTGAGCATCTACGCGAGCGCCCGTCCGCCCGACTACTTTGAGCAGGCCGTCTCGGATGCGCGCGCGCGCGGGGTGATCGTCGTGGGCATCTCCGGAAACCGGGGAGAGAACCAGGTGATGTACCCAGGAAAGTATCGTTCAGTTCTGGCCGTGGCCGCGACGGATCGCAGCGACCTTCTGGCGCCGTTCAGCAATCGCGGACCTGAGGTGGCCGTCTGCGCTCCCGGGGACGCGATCACGGCGTTTACTGCGGGCGGAAGACCGGCGACCGAATCGGGGACCTCGTTTGCCGCTCCGCATGTGTCCGGGATTCTCGCGTTGATTCTCTCGCTCGCTCCCGAGCTCTCCGCCGACGAAGCGATCGCTGTCCTCGAGAGTTCGTGCGAGGATCTCGGACAGCGAGGACGGGACGTGCTTTTCGGAAACGGACTTGTCGACGCGTGGGGCGCCGTGGAGCGACTTCGTCGCCCGTGAGGAGTTCTCGCTCGTCTGTCCTCGGCGTACACTGTTGGGGGCGAGCAGGAAGCGCGCAACGAGGTAGAATCGGACTGAATAGGAAGAAGGAGGAACCGATGAAGAGGCGAGGGTACCGACTGGCGGGGATTCTGGGAGCCGTAGCGATTGTGGGGGTGTGTCTCGCGCTCTTTGCCGGGCAAACCTCCTCTCCGGCTCCAGTCACTTTGCAGCAGGTCTACGACCTTCTCGTGACACCAGAGGGAAAGAACCGGCTCGACCTCCTCGAGGCGCGCATGACCGCGGTGGAGGAGGAGCTTGCGGACCTTGACGCCGAGGTTGATCTGGTTCATCAGGTGTCCGTGAAAATGACGGACTCCCAGTACGGCTTCTTCGACGTCCAGAAGTGGACGCTCGACGACATCAAGTACATGCTCGATGCCATGCAGCGCCAGCTGGACGATATCGAGGACTACGTCGACTGATCCCTGAGAGGCCGCAGCAATCCTAGGGCACTTCGAGAGGCGTCGTCCGCGTTCTCTGAACGGGGTCCGCTTCGAGTGCCCGATGTCCGTCGTCGAGCGGACAAGAACGGATCATCGACGGAACGGGTGGTACTAGCTCGCGACGTTCCATCCGTACCCTTGTCCGTGTATGGGCAAGGGGAGATTGCGCTGGTCCAAGGAGAGCATCGGGCTGGGAGTGGTCGTCGGCCTCGTTCTGAGCTTCGTCCCCCTCGGCGCATCCGCCGCGCAGGTCTCCCTGTCCGGGGCGAACACGTTCTCCTTGTCCATGTCGGACATGGACATCACCACGCTCACGCTGAGCGAGTCGTTGGCCATCACGTACCGCTACGATCGGTTCTCGATTTCGAGCCGGACGAGTTTCGCGAATGAAGGGCTTCTCGCTCAGAGCTTCCGAGTCAGCGCTCCGTTCGGCGACCTCTCTCTTCAGGGGAGCGGCTCGTTTACAGGCGACAGGTTCAGCCGCGCTGACCTGTCCGTGTCCGGGCGGTCGGGGGGAGTCGCGTACTCCGCAACCTTCCTGATTGCCGAGCTTGGGACGCAGACAGAGTCCGCCATCGGCGCAGGGATGACGATCCGAATCGCCGGGGTCATCGAGGGGTTCGCCCGGATCTCCACCATTCTTGGACTCGGCGCGACCCCCTATGGGCAGATCGAAGAAGCGGGGTGCATTCCCTCCTTTGCCGGACTGCGCCTCTCCGTGACGGACCTCGAGCTGTGCGGGGGCCGAGCGGCGCTGGACGTCTTGTTCGGGCAGACGGGCCTTGACTCGGAGAACATCTCGTGGAGCGGTCAGCTACCGATTCCTCTTTTGGACGACTTCACGCTTCGCGCGAACGCCAGGTTCTCAGACCTTTTCTCCTACGAAAGCTCCTCGCTCAGCATCGGCGGCATCGTCAGGGACATCGCCCTCAACGCGACGTTCGCGTATGAGGACGCCTTCGTGCAGGGCAGCATCTCGATGCGCCGGCCGTTCTTCGAAGGGCAACTCCTGTCGACGGTAGCCTTCGACTCCGACACGCTCTTGGCCCTCAGCTTCAACTGGACGCGCGCCTTCGAGGCGTGGTCGGTCAACGTGACTCCGACGTTTGAGATCATCGACCAGTACGAAGGAGGGATGCAGTTCGATATCCCGTCGGCTCAAGTCACCCTGCGGTTCGACCTGGCCTGCTGCATTGGTCAGCCGGCGGTGGAATTGGGCGACCTCACCTTCTCCCTGGCGGTTTCGAAGACCGGGTTCGACCGTATCGTGGTCTCGCACGCGTTTCCGTTCTAGGAAGCCGGGCCTGACTTCCGGTTCTTCACTTGTCTGTTCTCTTGGAATGCCCCATACTGACAAAGAGTTTCACGGGTGGGGGGAAGAAGCGAATGAGACAGCTGGTTGTCCTCGTCGGACTGCCTGGGTCAGGGAAGACGGCGTTCCAGCGCGAGCATCCTGAATGGGTCGTGGTTGCCCGGGGGGCCATCCGGGAGTGGATGTTCCGTTCCACGTACGACCCCGCCTTCGAGAGCACCGTCGATCGAGTTTTCCAAGCGGCCCTGGTTGAAGCCGTCGATTCCCCGGCCGAGGTCGTGTGTGTGGATGAACCGAACCTCACTCGGGCGGACCGATTGTCACTCATCGAGCTTGCCCAGCTCTCCGGCCGGGAACCGCATGCGCACGTGCTTCCGATGACGTCTCCAGACGCGCTCTACGAGCGAATGGAGCGGAACACCAAGCGGCTTGCGTTGGAGAAGCCGTACCTCCGTCTTCGAGCCTTCCCACGGAAGGCATACACCGATTTGGTCGCGCGGTACGAGCCCGTCGATCGCGAGGAAGGGTTTGTCTCCGTGACGTACGTGCCGACTGGGGCACCACCCTTCGGACGTGCGATCGGCGCGAAGGGAAGGCCTGCGGACGTCCGCGATCCGCTGCCGCTCTTCACGGCGTAGAGAGCGGATGGCCTAACTACGCGATTCCGAGCAGGGCATTGATGCGTGGCCGGTCGAAGCCGACGACAATCTCGCCGTCGATGTCAACCACAGGGACGCCGTACTGACCGCTCTTTTCAACCATCAGCTTCGCTTTTTGCATGTCGGTGGAGACATCGATCTCCTCGAACGACACGGCGTGGGAGCGGAGGTGCTGCTTCACCGCCATGCACCACGAGCACGTCGGGGTTGTGTACACAATTACAGTGTGGTCCACGATCCATCCTCCTTCATGCACGACTTCAGCACCCACTCCAAGCGGCTCTCGATCCGGTAGCAGTTTCGAGTTCCTTTCCTCTCTTTGCGCAGGACCCCCGCTCGTTCAAGCTTCCCTAGGTGGTACGACACGGCCGGCTGACTCAGCTTCAGTCCGTCGAGCACCTCCTGGCAATGGATGGGGCCCTCCAGGAGCCGTTCGACGATCTGGAGGCGTGGCTCGCTTCCAAGAGCGGCGAACGCCTCCGCCCATCGACTTCTTGCCGTTCGCTCCGACATCGATTGCTCCTTCGCCCTCTCCGATCTAGCATTCTAGCGGTTGAAGTTTTGGTTGTCAAGTATTTGAATATTCGAATAATGGAGGGAATGTGACGGTTGTCGACTGGGCAGGAGGAATGCGGTTTGTCGGGAAGGGCGCAAGTGGCCACGAGGTGGTAATGGACGCCGCGGAACCGCTCGGCGCAAACAGTGCGGCACGTCCGGTTGAAGCACTCCTCTGCGCGCTGGGTGGGTGCACGGGAATGGACGTGGTGTCGATCCTACGCAAGATGAATACGGAACCCAAAACCCTTCGCGTCGAGATCGAGGACGAACGCGCAGCGGAGTATCCCAAGGTTATTCGGAAACTGCGACTCGTGTACGTCGTCACGGGCGACGTGCCCCCAGAGAATCTTAAGAAGGCGATTGATCTTTCCCTCGCGAAGTACTGCCCCATTGCCAACACGCTCGCTGGTGTGGCGAAGATCACTTACGAGGCCCGCGTTGACGCTGCCTAGGGATCTGTGGTTTTCTGGAGAATGCGCTCGACGTCGATGTTGGACCGAACGTGGTCGATGGCGTAGTCGAGGGTCGCCCCGGGACGGATCCAGAATCGATCGAGCATGCTCGAGCACAAGGATGCGGTGACCATCGCGTTTTGGCCGGCGAGGATGACCGGTATGCCGGAATCCTCCGCTTGATCAAGGACCTCGCGGGCGGGGCGATGGTTTCCAGTCAGCACAAGGCATCGTAATTCGGGGACCTGGAGCGCCGCGAGGTGGATGTCCTCTCGGTCGCCGCCGGTGATCACCGCAAACTCGGGGGTTCGGCGAAAGCTACGAAGCGAGGCTTCCGTTCCCATCGCGCCGACGACGAAGTGGCGCACCTCACGGTTGAGGTCCGGGCGCGTGAGGGTGCGACCGCCGAGCCGCTTGGCAATTTCGTCCGTGTTCACGGATCGCAGGTTCGGGTCGTACGGAATGATTCCGAGAACCTCAGCACCCCGATCGGCAAGGAAGGAGACGAAGACTTCCTCGATTCGTGTGTAGGAGCGGTCGAGGGGAACGTCTTTGAGGATGACGCCGAGGATGTTGGGACCGCCTTCGAACAACCGTAGGGCACAGAGGATCCGGTCAATGGCCTCCTCCCCATCGTACTGTGTGAGGAGAAGAACGTCGGCCTCCAGCAAGTCGGCCAAGTCGAGATCGCTCAACCCGGCGCTCACTCCGAGTCCCAAGTAGCTTCGGCCTTCGATGATGGCGACGTCCCGTGTACGCGTTAGACGTGCGAATGCGTCGACGATGCGCTGTCGGAATCCTCGATCTCCTGACTCGATGGCCTCGTGGAGGAACGGCCCCTCAAGGGGCACCGGCGCCATGTCGTGCACGTCGTCTTCGAGCGAAAGGAGCGTTCGGAGCGTGTCGACATCTTCGTCAATCGGAGCGCCCGTCGCGTAGGAAACCTCGTGACTGATCGGCTTCATGTAGGCGATCGTGATACCCCGGTCCTGAAAAGCTCGCCCAAGTCCGAGGGAGAGAAGACTCTTCCCGGAGTGCTCTTCTGTGGAGACGATCAATAAGCGTTTCATTCCCCCTCACCAGACCTGGGCCTAACCACGTTTCCGGGAATGGTAGTCGTCTGCCCACGGGAAGGCAATCCGCGTCTGCCGCACTCACAACTTCCCCACAGCGCGGCCCCAAAGGCTCCACAGGGCGGCGCAACAATCAAGCTGGCGATCTATCCGCTGTGCGTCGGGTGGGCGGAAGCTATTCGGCCCGGAGGGGCGAAGGGTATAATGGAACTGGGCATGAAGCGCATCCTCATTGTGGACGACGAAGAGATGATCGTGAGAACCGTCAAGGCTTACCTTGACCGGGAAGGTTTCAAGACCTATACGGCGTTCGATGGGGCCTCGGCACTCCAGGCGTTCGAAGAAAAGGGCCCCGATCTGATCATCCTCGACCTCATGCTTCCCAAGATGAGCGGGATCGAAGTGACGCGTGCGATTCGCGCCAAGTCATCCGTGCCAATCATCATGCTGACCGCCAAAGCGGCCGAAGCGGATCGTGTCGTCGGCCTAGAGCTCGGGGCGGACGACTACGTCGTCAAACCGTTCAGCCCGCGCGAGCTTGTGGCCCGGGTCCGCGCCGTCCTCCGCCGCTATGAGGGTGAAGGGATGGAAGCCGAGCGAATCCTTGCTGGCGATTTGGCGATCGACCTGAAGACGAGAGAGCTGCGCGTGAAAGGTGAAATGGTCGACCTGACTCCGACCGAGTTCGACCTCCTGACGTACCTCGCTCGCCATCCGGGACAGGTCTTTACACGACTCCAGCTGCTGCGCGAGGTTCAGGGCTACACGTACGACTCGTTCGCGCGCACGGTGGACACGCACGTCAAGAACCTGCGGCGGAAGACCGAGGAGGATCCGAAGAACCCGCAGTACATCCAAACCGTCCACGGCGTCGGGTACCGGTTTGCCCGGCAGCCCTGATATGAAGCGCCGCTTCCCCCTCGCCTTCAAACTCGGACTCGCCTTCCTTGTCACGATCGTCTTCTCTGTTGCCCTCGTGTACTTCCTCACGGAGCGCTCCGTGACACAACGGTTCGACCGATATCGCGAGCAGCAGAGGAAAGAGATCTTCACGTTGTTCAGTAGGCAGCTTTCGATCTACTACGAGCAAAACGGGTCCTGGCGCGGTGTGGATCGTCTCTTCTACCGCGTGGTCGAGACCCGGCGAGACGAAGACGGGAAGGTGGTCGAGAAGATCGTTGCCATCTACAACATTCCTCTGTCCCTTGCCAACGAGGAGGGCAAGGTGTTCTTGAGCACGAAACCCGACATCGGGAGAAGGCTCACGCAGGCGGAGATCGACCGCGGACCGATTAGCGTGAACGGCGTGCAAGTCGGCACCTTGCTCATCCTGGACTTCGTCGACCCCGATGAGGCCGCCATCCTGGCGTCGGCACGACGCTCCGCGCTCCTTGGCGGAGGGATCGCTACGTTGCTGGCGCTCGTCCTGGCTCTTTTCCTGATTGCGCAGATCCTGTCACCGCTTCGCACGCTGAGCGCCGTGACGGAGCAGGTCGCGCGGGGGGTGCTGCCAGAGAAGGTCCGACTTCGAACGCGGGATGAGTTTCACGGACTTGGCGAGTCGTTCGACCGCATGGTCGACAATCTCCGCCGCTCGGAGAAGTTGCGCGAGACCATGACTGCTGACATTGCCCACGAGCTCCGCACTCCCGTCACCATCATCCAAGGGACGCTGGAAGCCATCCTGGATGGGATCTACGAGCCCACGGCTCAGACGATCGCTCCGATCTACGAGGAGACGCTGCACCTCGGCCGTCTCATCGACGACCTTCGCGACCTTGCGCTGGCCGAGGCGGGCGAGCTTCGGCTGTCGAAGGAACAGACGGACATCGGACAACTCGTGCGGCAGGTCGTCGAAGCTGCGGTTCCGTCGATGGATGACGCACCGAACGTCGAGGTGATCGCGGAGGAGGGGCTCGACCCGATCCCTGTCGATCCCAAACGAATTCGACAGGTGATCGCCAACCTCCTGAGCAACGCACTTCGCTACACCCCGACGAGCGGGCGAATCGAGATCTCCATCCACAGGGCCGAGGGCGAAGTCGAAGTCTACGTCTCCGACACCGGCCCGGGGATCCTGCCGGAGGACCTGCCGCGCTTGTTCGAGCGGTTCTACCGCGGGGATCCAGCGCGCAACCGCTCAGGCGGAAGCGGCCTTGGTCTCGCCATTGCCCGCCGGTGGGTTGAGGCCCACGGCGGACGGATCTGGGCCGAGAACAACCGTACGGGCGGGGCCCGGTTCACATTCCGGCTGCCGACGGCTTGAACCCAGACCGATCGCCGAGGTAGCATGGAGCATGTCTACGTTCTACAACCCTCATCGCGGGGAGATGACATTTGACGAGGTCGTGGACGAACTTGTGGCGGAGATGAGCTCGAACCCAAAGGACCGGTTCGAGATCTTGATCGGCACCGACTCGTCTACCACGGTCGACCGACTCGACTTCGTGAGCGCGATCGTCCTCCACCGAGTAGGAAAGGGAGGACGGTACTTCTGGACGCGCCGGCGCGAGCGCGCCATGTCGTCCCTCCGCCAGCGGATCTGGCGGGAGGCGTGGCTATCGTTTGAACTGGCCCAGCGACTGATCGGGCGGCTGCCGGCGGTCTCCCTCCTTCACTACAACCTCGAAATCCACGTCGATATCGGCGAGAACGGTCGCACGAAAGAGATGATCGACGAAGTCGTTGGGATGATCATCGGAAACGGGTTTGCCGTACGCATCAAGCCGCATGCCTACGCCGCCTCTGCGGTCGCCGACAAGCACACCTAGTCCGAGGAACGGTGGGCGAGGGTGTAGGCACGATTTCGCGGCAGGCCCCCAACGACTTGGAGAATCCTCTGCATCGCGGTCTTGGACAGGCCTTCGGCCTCGAGCACGGATAGGACGGATCGCGCCGTTTCCTCGTTCATTTCCGCGCCGGGCGGCGCGCCCCCGTCGATGATGAGGACGCATTCCCCGCGGACCTCACTTCGCGCTTGCAGGAGGCTCAAGACCTGGACCGCAGTTCCACGGAGGAATTCCTCGTGAAGCTTCGTCAGCTCCCGCGCGAGCACGATCCGTCGCCCCGGGAGCGATTCCGCGAGCATCTCGAGGGACTCCAGAAGACGGTGTGGGGACTCGTACACCACGGTCGTTCGGGTCTCGTGGACGAGCCTCGAGAAGAACTCGGCGCGATGGCTCCTCTTCCGAGGAAGCGCCCCGTCGAAACAGAATCGATCCGCCGGCAACCCCGACGCGACAAGCCCCGTGACGACTGCGGTGGCCCCGGGAACCGGTTCCACGGCAATCCCAGCTTCGACGGCGGCGCGAACGAGGGGGAATCCGGGATCGCTGACCAGCGGAGTCCCGGCGTCGCTGACGAGCGCCAAGTTCTTCCCCTCTCGGAGAAGACTCACGAGTTCCTCCGCTCGCTCGTCTTCCACTCCCTGGTAGAAACTCGAGTGAAACGGCGTTCGGATCTCGTAGTGATCGAGAACTCTGCGCGTCGTGCGCGTGTCCTCGGCGACGATGAAGTCGACGAACCTCAGCGTCTCGAGAGCCCGCAGGGTAATGTCCGCCAGGTTGCCGATCGGGAGGGCGACGACGTACAGACGGCCGGCCATGGTCATTGACCACCTCGTTGTCACTCTAGTGGCTGGGCCGAGGTTGCGCAACGACACTCCGAGGACTCGCGTGCCGCTCGGCGTCGCCAGATGTGAACGGCGCTTGAGAACGGATGGTTTGACTTCGACGTGCACGAAACGATAGGCTGAACACGCTTCGAGGCCGGAATGCCTTTGAGATAACGGTCAAGTTCACGGCCTCCCAGCGAAACGGCGGGAGGTGCGATCCAGTGAACAGCAGCACGCTGCTTCTGATTCTTGTGGCGGTGGGTATCGCCCTGGCCGTCCTCTTTCTCGTCCCGGCACCCACACCGACGGTCGAGCCGCCGTCGTCGACTACCCAAGGGACGGCGAATGAGTCGAGCACACAAAGCGACGCCGGTGCAGAGCGCCCGTCTGTGGTGGTCGACGCGGGCGCCGACGTGACGGTTGGTGAGCGGGAGACCGTACGGCTCACGGGAGTCGGCTACGATTCAGCGGGCGGACCGGTCACCGTTCTTTGGACGGCGGAGGCGGGTCTTGGCTTCTTCAGCGATCCTCGCGCTCTCACGACCTCGTACACGGCTCCGTCGGCGTGTGACTGCGAAGACTGCGTGGCCTTGACGTTGACGGTGTCTGGCGGGGGCGGTGTCTCCGCGAGTGACCGGATAACGCTCCACGTCCGTGACCTGTTGGCCTGTCCATCCCCTCGAACGACCTGCGGTTCTCCTCCTGCTGTTACCCAATGCTGCACCCCCCAAGCTGCTGTCAATCCCTGCCCGAAGCCGGACGTCCCCTGCGGCAGCCCGTGCATGTCCCAGGTTCTCACGGCACCTACCTGCAGCCAGGTCCCGGTTGCCTGCCGTTGCAGCCAAGGGTGCGGGCCGGCGTGGGACTCCGCGTGGCCGGAGCCGGCGACACCGCTTACGGTGCGTGATCACCCCAGGCCGATGATCATCCGGCAGTTCGAACGCCACGTCACCGAGGGAACGAGCGTGCGTCTGGGAGCAAGGATCGCGAACCCGGCGTGTTCATCCGTCTGCTACGTCTGGTCGGCCACGAAGGGGTGGTTCGACGGCGCAGACACCTTGGAGCCGACCTACCACGCTCCGTGGACCGATCGCCCCGAAGGCGAGACGGTCATCGTGACCCTGACGACGTACGATGCCGCTCCCGGAGCGAGCTACGATCAGATCCGCTTCGTAATCGATAACGTCGGCGGTTAGGAGCGCGGCGGCGCGAGAGCAACGCGAAACGGAAAGAGGTCCATTCGGAAGACGCCGACCTGTACGGCCGGGTCTTCGTCGGCAAATCGCCGCGCCTCTTGCTCGGAGGCTGCGGTGAAGATGACGATTCCGAACCCCGTCTCGTCCTCGTTCAACGTCCGGCCGGCCAGGATGACCGTTCCCTCTTCCGCGGTTCGCTTCAGGTAGAGGAAGTGCAGGTCGACGGCGCGGCTCTCCTCCGGAGTCGGAGCGCCGTAGAACCCCGCGCGTGCCGGTCGAATCCAGTAGAGGTACTGCGGCATGGAGCCTTCTTTGCGGGAGCCGCTCATTCTTCGATTCGCTCGACTACGATGCTGCACTCGGCGACCAGGGCTGCCACGGCGCCGAGCGCCGCGAGCGTTGGAATCAGCAGCGTCCCGACAACTCCGAGTGTGAGAGGGATCTCGACCAGCGTCTTCCCTTCACGGTTCTTAACCGTGATCCGCCGGATGTTGCCCTGACGGACGAGCTCCTTGACTGTGGCCACCAGTTCTTCGCCCGTGATCTTGAGTTCCTCGGTTCGGGTTGTCTTCTCCACGAATCCGCCCTCCTCGTCGACTTGAACCTTAACTCCGCGATGCCACACTCATCCATCTTCCACGATCAAGACTCTGGGACAAAACCTCGGCTTGCCGCCGGCTCGGTGGAATCCGTTCCGTGAGCGGGGCGCTGGTGGACCTTGAGGAAACTCGCCATCAGGCTTATAAACGTCTTGTTCCAGTCTGGCTTCCGTTCGGGAGGATCATGGATCATGGATCAGGAGATCATCGCCAATCTACGACACGATCTCTCGAAGATCGGTGAGCATCTTTGACCGTCCCGCGCTCGAGCGTGAGATTGCCTCGCTGGAAGCGAGGATGTCCGAACCCGGCTTCTGGGAGCACCGCGAGGCGTCGGCCGAAGCGGCGCGCTCCCTTGAGCGCCAGCGGGGCCTGCTTATGCGGCTCCGCGCGGCGGAGCAGGAGTTCGACGAGATTGAAGTCCTTCACTCCATGGCGGTCGAGGCCGGGGATGAGGTTGAACTTGGCTCGCTGGAACGGCGTGCCGCAGCGCTTGACGCAACGCTGCGGAGGTTTCGGATCGAGCTCATGTTCTCGGGGGAGCACGACGCGTCGGACTGCTACCTGTCGATCAACGCGGGTGCTGGGGGAACGGACTCCCAGGACTGGGCCGAGATGCTCCTGCGCATGTATGGTCGCTTCTGCGAGCGAATGGGTTTCTCCGCGGCGCTGCTCGAAGTAAGTGCCGGAGACACCGCCGGGATCCGCAGCGCGACGCTTGAGGTGAAAGGGAAGTACGCGTACGGCAACCTGAAGGGAGAAGCCGGCGTGCATCGTCTGGTCCGACTTTCTCCGTACGACGCCGCGCACCGACGTCACACCTCGTTCGCCGCGGTGTCCGTCGTTCCGGAGATCGAGGAAGTGGCGCTGGAGATCGACCCCAAGGATCTTCGGATCGACACGTATCGTTCGTCGGGGGCGGGCGGACAGCATGTCAACGTCACTGACTCCGCCGTGCGGATAACCCATCTTCCTACGGGGATCGTCGCATCCTGCCAGAACGAGCGTAGCCAGCATCAGAACAAGGAGACGGCCATGCGGATCCTGACCGCTCATCTTGTCGAGAGGCTTGCCCAGGAGCGCGCCGAGAAGCTGGACCAGCTTCAGGGAGAGCGAAAGGAGAACGAATGGGGAAGCCAGATTCGTTCCTACGTTCTCCACCCCTACCGCCTGGCCAAGGATCATCGGACTCTGGTGGAAACGGGCAACGTCGACGATGTCCTCGACGGGAACTTGGTGCCTTTTGTGGAAGCCTATCTTCAGGCGTCGGCGCCCGGTTACCGGTAATCGAGACCTGCTGTGTCGGAGGGTTGCCATTCCTAGCTAATGCTGTTACAATACCCCCTGGAAATTGTCGAAAGAGGGGGGAGTCTCCGTGCCCAAGCAATTGCTAGACAAGATCTCGATCTACGTACCCAAGAACAAGATGGAGCAACGTCCCGTCGAGCGGCTGATGAAGCTGGCTGAGATGAAGGATCGCTCGGTGAACTACTTGGTTGTCGAAGCGATCATTGAGTACCTGGAGCGGGAAGAGAAGCGGAAGAACTAACAACCGGCCGCTTGTTCTCGGTCGAGGAATCCCTGCAGGATGAGCGTTGCGGCTAGGCCGTCGCGCAGATTCCGTCTGCGACGGCGCGGCACGTCGCTGGCGATCAGGACGTTTTCGGCCTGAATCGACGTCCACCGCTCATCGAACAACTCCACGGGCAGTCCCGTTCGAGCGTGCAGTTCCCGGGCGAGCGCGCGAACTTCTCCGGCCATCTCGCCTTCCGCGCCGTCCATGTGAAGCGGCCATCCGATCACAATCCTTACCACCTCCTGTTCGCCGATGAGGCGAACAAGCCGATCCAGGTCGTCCGCAATTCGTCCGCTTCGCGTGTAGACCGGAAGGGGGCTTGCGAGAAGGCCGCTCTCGTCACTGCGAGCGAGTCCGATGCGCTTGCGGCCGTAGTCGATGCCGAGAACTCTCATGATCGTGTTCCCAGGATCTCCAGGGCTCGTCGGACGAGGGCCTCGGCCGGCAGACGCTCGCTGCGGAGACGACCGAGGGCTTCTCGTGCTTCCCGTGCGGAGAATCCAAGAGACCGGGAGGTCAGAGCGCGAAGCGCGGTTTCCTCATCGGAGTTGAGGAGGAACGTGTCGACGCTGTCGTCTCCGGGACCAGCGATCTTGTCGCGCAGGTCGACGAGGATCCGTTCCGCGGTTTTCTGGCCGACGCCCTTTACGCTTGTCAAACGCTCGATGTCGCGTCCCGCGATCGCCGCCACGAGCTCCTGAGGAGGAAGTGTCGACAGGATCTGAATGGCGAGCTTTGGTCCAACCTGCCCCACCGTCAGGAGAAGGCGGAAGAGCTCCCTCTCCCGGAGTGTCGAGAACCCGAACAGCTGGATCGTGTCCTCGCGCAGCACCAGATGGATGTAGAGGAACGCGGGATGGCCGACCGTGCATCCACGAACCGTGTCCGCTGAGCAGGAGGCCTGGTAAGCGACTCCCCCTACGTCGACCACGACGTAGTCGGTTCCCTTACGGACGACGTCCCCGCTGACTGAGTCGATCACGACGTCACCTCCACCTGGGCTCGCGCTCCTGTTCCCTCCGTCACGGAGCGGCAAAACGCTTCCACGCGGCTCGGAGCCACAGTGACAATGGCCTGGCCCTCGGTATCGTAGCGGATGTCGAGGATCTTCGCTTCGTGATGGTAGATGGCGCCCATCACTCCGGCATTCGCCTCGAGGGGAAACCGGACGACAAGTTCGATCGCAAGGGCACGCTCGACGATCGAGGCGCTCGCGAGGGCCGTGGCGATGACATCGGAGTAGGCGCGAGCAAGACCGCCGACGCCCAGTTTCACACCCCCGAAATAGCGAACGACGACCGCGAGGACGTTCTCCAGGCGGGCGCCTTCGAGCTGCAAGAGGATCGGGGCCCCCGCCGACCCGGTGGGCTCTCCGTCATCATCGGAGGCCTGAAGCGGAGCCGGGTCCGCGACGAGACGAAATGCCGAACAGCAGTGCGACGCGTCGTGGTACACCCTTCGGATCTGGGACAGCCGAGAGTGGACGGCGTCGACGCTTGTGATCGGCTCAAGAAGAGCGATGAAGCGAGAGCGCTGCCGGACCAGTTTCGCCGAGGCTGAAGTAGCCAGGGTTCGGAACGCGTCCTTCATGCCCCGCCGGTGAGCTCCACGTCCACTTCGTCGGCCAGCTCCTCGGCGATGGCGAACGCCCGCTTCACGTCGTCGTCGTCCCCAGAGAGGAAGAGCGAAACGCTCCCGTGGCCGACCCCCACGCCGTTCGATGCGACGTGGATCGCGTTCACGTCCGCCAAGAGCCGCATCGCCTCGATCTCCGTCACGACCTGCCCGTGGAGGGGGAAGAAGCCGCACGCGAGCCCCACATGGAGGGCGGTCCGGCCGGCCCCCATCTCCTGAGACAGGTCGACGACCGATGAGTGAATCGACTTCGACAGGCTGATCGGGATCACGATGTCGACCCCGCGAGCCACCGCGGAGGGGATGTAGCGTCCGACGGTGCCTCCGCTGTCCGAAGCCAAGAGAACACCGACGACGCCCCACGAGTCGAGGGCGTTACCCCCCTTGATCACGACGTCCCCGGCACCGAGCGCAGCAAGAGCTCGATCGGGAGCTCCGGTGAACAGGTGGCCGCGCTCAAGAATGATCTCCGCCGTGTCGCCAACGCGCTGGTTGATGTTCCATCGGGCGTCGATGAACCCCGCGGCGTACGCGCCGCGGTCGATCGGTGCGCCCAACAGCTCTTCGGCCACGAAAGCATTCGTCGTGCCGCGACCGATCACGATGCGTCCGGTGCGCATCGCGCGTTCCACGCTCGGGTGCGCGGCGACACCGCGCGCAATGAGGCGTTTGGAGGCCGCGGCAGACAACACGACCGATGCGTTCATCGGGATCTCCTGTTTGCGAAAGGGTTTACGAATATGCTATAAGGTTCACCGCGTCAAAGCAAAACCACGGACGGACAAGGTGGTCATCTCGATGCGTTACGACAGGGCCAGGTACGAGAAGGAAGTCAGGGACTTCATCTGGAACGTCCCTGCGAACTACAACATCGTCGATGTCGTAGAGGGGCATGCGAAGAAAAACCCGAACAAGCTCGCCATCTTGTGGGAAGACGCCGAAGGGAACGCGAGGAAGATGACCTACGGCGAGCTCGTGGACGGGATGTACCGCTTCGGAGACTCCCTCATGCGGCTCGGCGTGAAGAAGAACGAGCCGATCCTGCACATCCTTCCACGGATCCCCGAAGCCCACATCGCTCAGCTCGGGACGTTTGTCGCCGGCGGCGTCGCCGTGCCGTGCTCGGAGATGCTGAAGGAGAAGGAGATCCTCTTCCGCTCCCAGGCGGCCGGGGCGAAGGTGATCGTGGCCGAAACCTCGACAGCCGGGATCGTGGATTCCGTAAGAGGCCAGGGTCCTCTCCAGACGTTCATCCTGATCGGCTCGAGCGAGCCGCGGAAGGGGTGGCTGCGGTTCGAGGACCTTGTTGCGTCCGGCAGCCCGAACGTCAAGAAGGTGCCGCTGGTCGCCGAGGATCCGATGACGATCAACTTCACGTCGGGGACGACCGGGAACCCGAAGCCCGTCGTGCACAAACACCACTGGATGTACTGCCACAACCGCATTACGGCGCAGTACTGGTACGACGCCAGCGAGTCGGACGTCGTCTGGGCCACGACCGCGCCGGGGTGGGCGAAGTGGTATTGGAGTCCGGTCGGTGTTTCCCTGACGACCGGCGCCACGCAACTCATCTACAACGGACGCTTCGACGGGGAGCGGTACCTCGAGCTTCTCACGAAGTACAAGGTCACGAAGCTTTGCTGCACGCCGACCGAATACCGGCTGTTCGCGCAGGTTCCCGACATGGGAAGGCACAAGATCTATTTGAAGGACGCGCTCTCGGCCGGAGAACCGCTCAACGTCGAGCCCATCGAAGCGTTCAAGCGAGCGTTCGGCGTGACCATTCGGGATGGCTATGGCCAGACCGAGAGCGTCTGCCTGGTCTGCAATTTGCCCGGGATGCCGGTGAAGCCTGGGGCCATGGGCCTTCCGACGCCGGGCCCCGGCGTCGTCTTGATTGACGAGAACGGTGCCCCCGTGAAGCAAGGCGAGGTTGGCGAGATTGCTCTCAAGCCCGGCAACCCCGCGATTTTCGACGGGTACTGGAAGGCGCCCGAGCTCGACAAGGACGTCTTCTCGGGAGGCTGGTATCGGACCGGCGACCTCGCCAAGGCCGACAAGGATGGGTACCTCTTTTTCGAGGGTCGCGCCGACGACGTGATGTTGACGTCAGGATACCGCATCGGGCCGTTCGAGGTTGAGGATGCGCTCGTCAGCCACCCGGCCGTCGTCGAGGCGGCCGCCGTAGCGGCTCCGCATCGCGAGCGCGGCGAGATCGTCAAGGCGTTCATTATCCTGGCCAAGGGGTACTCGCCGTCCGACGCGCTCACGAAGGAGCTGCAGGACCACGTGAAGAAAGTCACGGCGCCGTACAAGTACCCGCGCGCGATCGAGTATGTGACCGAGCTTCCGAAGACGGCGAGCGGCAAGATCAAGCGTGCCGAACTGAAGAGGAAAGAATGGGAGGGGTGGGACAAACGGTGATCCACCGGACCGCACTCGCAACGGCGGCAGTCTTGTTTGGCCTTTGTGCCGCAAGTGCGGTCGTTCACGCGGGTGGGGTCTACCTCGGTCTCGAAGCGTACACACTTGACCTGACCGGAACCTGGGCTCGGGTTCCGGTTGCTCTTTCAGCCGCTTTCGGCGAGATCGAGGCCATGCTCTCCGATCAGGGAGTTCCGGAGGAAGATCTGGCACAGGCTTCGGCGGACGTCGACGCGACGATTGCTGACATTGAGGCCGCGCTGGCGGATCTTCCCGCCCTTGTGCCGGTTCCCCTCCTCGCGCTCGGCGTCGAGATTCCCCTCCCGTGGGTCGTGATCGACGGCGTTCGGCTCTCCGTCGGATTTCTCGACGATCGGTTTGTCCGCGGTGTGGCAAGCGGTGTGGCGGGGATTGAGATTCCCGAGCCTCTTGTCAACGAGACCGTTGACATCGGCGACGACACGGCGTCTCTTGCGGCGGATCTTGCCTTCTCGACATGGATGATCTCCGTCGACGCGGTCAAGACATTCGATCTTGTCTTCCTCGGAGCCGACGTCTTCCTTGGAGCGGACGTCCTTTGGGGATCGGTCACGCCCTCCGTGGAGGTCGACGTTCCGGAGGGGTGGGACGACGGTGTCAACGCGGCACTTGAAGCGCTCCACCTTGATGAGATCTCGTGGAGCGCCTTCGGCCTTCATGCGGGGATCGGATTTGAAGTCGGACTGCCGTTCCTCCGTCTGTACGCCGAGGGACGCTTCGTTCTCCCCATCGGCCAGGCGACCGGCTGGTGGAATCTCCACGTCGGCGAGTTGGCCGGCGCCCTTGGGATGGTGATCCGGTTCTGATGGACGACCGAGAGCTTCTCAGACTCGCGAACGAGGCCCGTCGCCGGGCGTACGCCCCGTACTCGAAGTTCCCGGTGGGAGCGGCGCTCTTGTGCGCTGACGGGACCGTCGTCACAGGCGTCAACGTCGAGAGTTCCGTGAACGGGCTCTCGCTGTGCGCCGAACGCGTTGCGCTCTTCAAGGCGATCTCCGAGGGGAAGCGCGACTTCGTGAAGATCGCCGTGTCGTGCGACTCCGACCACTGCCGCCCGTGCGGCGCGTGCCGTCAAGTCCTCTACGAGCACGCGCCAAACCTTGAGGTTCTTATGGGGTGTCCGAAGGGCGACTTCGTGCGTACGACGATCGCCGAGCTCCTGCCCGACGCTTTCACGCTGAAGCCGTAGGGGAGGTCTCTGCAGGGGCTAGCCGGCTCCGTGGATGCGTTCGAGGATGAGCGGCGGAGGCGAGCACGGTGCGCCGCTCTCATCGATCTCGTAGGCTGACTCGACCAGGCGCTTCGCCTCGGCAAGGTTCTTCTCGTCGTTCACGTGAAGGGTCGCGAGCGCCTCTGCCTTCTTGACGATCTCGCCGATCTTCTTCAGGATCTCGACTCCGACAGCCGGATCGATCGCGTCGTCCTTCTTCGTTCGCCCGGCTCCGAGAGCGTTGGCCGCGCGACCGATCGAGAGGGCATCGAGGCGACACACGGTGCCCGCCGATCTTGCGGAAACAGAGACGGAATGCGTCGCCTGGGGCAGAAGCTCCGGGTTCTCAAGGACTCGGATGTCGCCGCCTTGATGCTCGATGAGGTCGCGGAATCTCGCGAGGGCCGTGCCGTTGGCAAGCAAGTCCCGCAACATCGCGACGGCCGACCCATGGGTTGGTGACCGGCCGGAGAAGACCAGGAGCTCGGCGCCGAGCTCGCAGCATAGAGTCGCCAAGTCCTCGGGCCCTCGACCCTGAAGGGTCTCGATCGCTTCCCGCACCTCGAGCGCGTTGCCGACCGTGCGTCCGAGTGGCTGTGACATGTCGGTGATGACGGTCGCCATCTTCCGACCCAGCTTCGTTCCGATGGCGACCAATGCTCGCGCGAGGCGTCGCGAATCCTCAAGCCGCGGCAGGAAGGCGCCGGAGCCGGTCTTGACGTCGATGACGATGGCCTGCGCCCCACCGGCGATCTTCTTCGACATGATCGACGCGACGATGAGCGGCAACGAGTCTACGGTCGCCGTGACGTCTCGCAGCTCATACAGAATGCGATCGGCGGGGACCATGTCGGCCGTGTGATCGGCGAGGGCAAGCCCGGTACGGCGCACGAGGTCGAGGAAGCGGGTTCGGTCGAGGTCCGTGCGGAATCCGGGGATCGACTCGAGCTTGTCGATCGTTCCGCCGGTGTGCCCCAGCGCACGTCCCGAGAGCTTCCCCACCTTGAGTCCCGCCGCAGCCAGAAGTGGGATGAGGACAAGTGTCGTCTTGTCTCCCACGCCCCCGGTCGAGTGCTTGTCCACGGTGTACCCGCCGAGGTCACTCGCTGTGAACATCGAACCGGAGTGCGCCATGGCGTCGGTCAACGTGGCGGTTTCCTCGTCGCTCAAGCCGCGGAGGAAGAGGGCCATCAGAAGCGCGGACACTTGGTAGTCGGGAATGGACCCTCGTACCATCCCGGAAACCCAGAACTCCGTCTCTTCTCTCGACAGCGCCCCTCCATCTCTCTTCTTGCGGATGATGTCGACAACGTTCATGGTGGATCATTCTAGGATTGTGGTTCTCCGTCTTCAAACCTTGTCTCCGCGGGCCGGCGCCGCCTCTGTCGCCACACCCCAGGAGGGCTATACTCTCACTCGGAGGAGGGTACGATGCAGTTTCCACGGTTTCTGTTTCGTGTGAAGGATCGTCAGATCGAGGAAGAAGCCCGGAAGATGGTCGACGCCTTCGGAATCCGTGACGTCGAGGTCCGCCGCGACGACACGATCGACACCGCGTGGCTTGAGGACTACAAGGCCATGAAGACGACGTACGGCCTCGACGAGATCC
Source organism: Thermotogota bacterium (assembly GCA_039679545.1). Taxonomy (GTDB): domain Bacteria; phylum Bipolaricaulota; class Bipolaricaulia; order UBA7950; family UBA9294; genus JAPLGD01. Next base: position 19,849 of record JBDKUT010000015.1, on the reverse strand, counting down.
GTGCATACCTGGAATCCATCACGGGGCGCTAGCTCAGCCGGGCCCGCAGGCGGGCAGACAGCGCGTCGATCGACCATACGACGACGATGATGGCGAGCAGGCACATGCCGACCTGCTCCCACGCTAGGACGCGCACGTACTGCATGAGGAGCATCCCGATTCCTCCCCCTCCGACCATGCCGATCACAGTCCCCATGCGGACGTTGATGTCCCAGCGGTACAACGTGAAGGACAGGTAGGGGTTGATGATCTGCGGCACGATGCTGTACAGGAGGACCTGGTAGCGACGCCCGCCCACGGCGGTGATGGCCTCCGCGGGGCCGGGGTCGATCGATTCGAGCTGTTCGGAGTAGAGCTTCGTCAGGTCGGCGATGGAGCAGACGAAGAGCGCCAGCGTGCCAGCGAACGGTCCCATGCGGACCCAAATCACGAAGACGATCGCCCAGATCATCGGCTCGATGGAGCGCACGATGCTTGCCACGGCCCGAACGACGACGTAGGCTGTTCTCCCCACCGGACCGTGGGCCAAGTTCCGCGCCGCGAAGAAGCTCAGGACGACGGCGACGGGGATTGCCAGCAGCGTCGCCATGAGCGCCATGAAGACCGTGACGATGGTCAGCATCACCACTTCTCCGAAGATCGCGGCGTCCGGGCGCACGAGCCGACGAATCATCTTCCACGTGTCGGGCAAGCTCTGGGCCAATCTGGAGAAGTCAACCTGCGTGATGAGCGTCGCGGCGACGAGGGTCACCATGGCGGCGGCAACGACACTCAGCCCCCACAGGGTCTTGTACCACCGCTGACGTTGCGGCGGGGCGCCCGTGGAATCGGTTGCAGCTTTCTTCTGGGATGCTCCGCTCAGGAACAGGATCACCTTCTCCCCGACCGAGGTTCCGAAGGCGCCCCAGGCAACCGCCGCCCCGAAGGCGCCCAGAATCAGATACTCCCCGCGAATCGGCAGGTACGTGCCGGTTCCTGAGGCGATGCGCGACACGACGTACGACGTCATCACGAACAGGTAAGCGAGGAACGTCGCATCGACGAGGAAGATGACAAGGCGCGTCGTTCCGCGCTTTGCCAGTGTAGTCCCCCGACGCACCGCCCGCCCCAGCCATCGTCCCGCCGGCTTCGCCACCATCACGTGATCCTCTCCCGCACCCGGCCGCTGATGTAGTCCATCACCCAAACGACGACGGCGATGATGACGATGACGGCTCCGACCTCATGCCAGCGAAGTTCGTTCTTGAAGTAGTTGAAGAAGCGGCCGATGCCGCCCCCCCCCACCATTCCGATGACCGTCGCCATGCGGATGTTGATGTCCCAGCGGTAGAGAGTGAACGCCAGAAACGGCGGGACGACCTGGGGGACGACTCCGTAGCGAAGAACCTGTGTGCGCCCGCCACCGCACGCCGTGATCGCTTCCACGGGGCCGGGATCGATGGCCTCGATCTGCTCCGAGTAGAGCTTCCCGAGAGCGGCGATGGTATGCACCAACAGGGCGAGACATCCGGCGAAGGGGCCGTACCCGAGCGTCGTAGCGAACAGCACGGCCATGACGAACGGCTCGATTGAGCGGCCGATATTGAAGAAAGCTCGCGTAACGGTGTAGATCCCCCATCCAAGCCGGTTCTTGGTCACCATATTCCTGGCGCCGAGAAAGGAAAGGGGAAGGGCGAGCACGAAACCGAGAAGCGTTGCCAAGAGGGCCATAAAGATGGTCTGGATGATGCCGTTCAGCATCGTGTCGTGCAGGTCAGGTTCGGGACTGAGGAAGTACTTGAAGTCCGGCGTGACGAGTTTCTGCCAGTAATCGCCCGTCGAGGACGCCCTGTGGATCAACGTCGTGAGGTTGACCTGCGCCGTCAGCCAGCCTACGTAGACGGTAACGCAGACGAGAAGAAGCGACATGAGGCCCCAACTCGTTCGCCACCACGGACACGGTCGGCCGGTGTGCTCAAGATCGGTTGCCTTGCAGACCCGAGAGCCTACCACACGGTCTGCCCAGGGCTGTTCCGCTCGGCGTCCCGGCCACAGCCAGCTCCACAGAGCACGCGCTCCCCACCACAACACCGTTCCTGCAACGATCAGCGCGAGAATCCAGACGACGACCCATCCGAGGGTCGTGTACCAAGGGCCGAGCGGGCGAAGGACGACGGTCGGAATCAGCATGAGCCCCGAGCCCGAAGCGATCCCATAGAAGAGGGTCGCGAGCCCCGTAAACGGAGCAAGGGCCAGCGCGGCCCCAAGGGCCGTGAGCAACCACGCTACGAGGTCGACAAAGAAGTGAGCTACCCGCGGCAGGAAACGAAGCGGTCGGTTCGCGGCGTCGGCGCGGGCAAGGCCGACGGTCTTCCAGCCAATCGAGGTCCCGAGGTTCTCCCACAGGATGGCGAGGAGGAGCGTCGCGACGGCTGTTATCGCGTAGGCGTGGTTCGGGAACGGTACCCGGTACACTGCTGAGACGGGGTTGAGCGCGCGATACCAGTAGTTGATGAGGAAGTAAATGCAATAGGAGAGGAGAATCAGGAGGCCCCAGTCCGCCGCAAGCGGGGCCATGCGATCCTTGGGCACGCGGAAGCGCATTCCGTTCCAGACATTCGCAACGCGCTTCATGCCGACCCGAACAGACCGGGCCGCGCGCTTCGCCAAGGCACCCCACCGGGTGCTCAGGAGTCGTGCGGACGTGCGGACGCGGGGGGACACCTAGCGGACCTCCACCTCTTCGGCATCCTCGCCGTAGATCTCCTTGAATCGGACGTTGTCGATCTCCTTGGGAAGTCCTTCGAACACGACGGCGCCGTCCTTGAGCGCGATGATCCGTGTACCGTACCGACGAGCGAGCGACAGGAAGTGCAGGGCGCAGATTACCGTCGCCCCATGCTCACGGTTCATCTGTTCGAGGTACTGAAGGATGGAGTTCGCCGTCGCCGGGTCGAGGGCCGACACCGGCTCGTCGGCGAGGATCAACTCTGGCTCCTGCATCAGCGCGCGCGCAATGCCGACTCGTTGCTGCTGGCCTCCCGAGAGCTGATCGGCTCTCGTGTACATCTTCTCGAGCAATCCGACCGTCTCCAGGCTGTGGTGCGCACGCTCGACATCCTCGCGCGGGAAGCGACCAATCAGCGTGGGGCCGGGAGGCGCGTACCCCAGGCGTCCGGCGAGGACGTTCGTCAGTACCGAGGATCGCTTCACGAGGTTGAAGTGCTGAAACACCATGCCGATCCTGCGCCGAACCTTGCGGAGCTCAGCGCCCTTGGCTTGGGTGATGTCCACGCCGTCGAGCAGGATTTTGCCTGACGTGGGTTCGATCAATCGGTTGATGCAGCGAAGGAGGGTCGACTTCCCGGAGCCGGAGAGACCGATGAGAACGAGGAAGTCGCCCCGATTCACGGTGAGTGAGACGTCGCGCAGCGCGTGGACGTCTCCGCGCTCGTAGACCTTCGAAATATGTTCGATGACGAGTTGCGCTTCAGCCATGCGCCCGTCCCTATGCTTGAGAGGAGAGAGGAGAATCGCTCCTCTCTCCTCTCGTTTTCCTGCTTACTCGAAGGCAGCCTAGCGCTGCGGAACGGGCAGGCCAAGAACGGCGCGCATCAAGTCGAAGTCGCGGTCCTTGACCGGAGCCATGCCCGACCACTGGTAGAACTTCTTGTTGCTCCAGATCGCGAAGCCCTCGGGAGTTCCGATCTGCTTGACGAGGGCATCGGTGATCTTGGTGACCAGATCAGGTGGGAAGTTCGCAACGAACGCGAGGCAGTCGTTCGGAATCGGGCCGACAACGGCCACGACGCCGACGGTCGTGAAGACGTCGGGGTAGTCCTTTAGGACGGCGAAGCGCAAGTCCTCGCAAGCCCAGCGGAGCCCGTCACGAACGAGGGCACCGTGGAAGTAGTCCCAGACCATGAGCTCCGGATCGTCGCCCCACTCCCAGCGGATGCCCTGATCCTTCAGGCACTGGGGAGAGAGCGGAGGCGAGCCGTAGCCGGTGCAGAAGTCGCCCTGGCCTTGCAGAAGGGCGACCATCGAGTTCACGTGCCCGCCGGTCTCCACGACGTTCCCCCACTGAACGCCGTTCTGTTGCATGTACACCTTCGGATACTTGTACCCGGAACCTGACCCTACGTCATTGTAGATCCAGGTCTTGCCGTTCAGATCCGCGAGCGACTTATACCCCTTCGAGCGCAGGGCATAGATGCTCGCAAAGTAGTAGACGTAGCCGTTTCGGACGGCACCCATGGTGGGGATGATCCCGCCGTTCGTCTCGTTGTAGATCTGGCAGTACTGAGAGCTCGTTGGGATGCCGAAAACGTCGCCGTCCGCCGTTCGGAAGGCCTCGGCGAGCGCGGCGTAGTCTGCGGCGACGACCGGGACCACGTAGAGGCCCGTCTCCTGGAAGAGGTACTCAGCGATCTTGTCCCCGGATGGTCCGATCACCGTTGTGTCAGTCGAGGGCGGAAGCAGCATGTAGATCGGCTTGTCCTTCGTCCCGACCTGTGCGAAGCCGACGACGCTGATCGCCAACACGGCGACCAACCCCAGAACCAACAGCCTACGCATGGTGCACCTCCTGCGATGCCGCAAGCCTCCGGGTTACGCCGCGGAGCCACCTCCGCAACGGTCCCGATGTCAGTCTTTCCTCGATCATAGATTCCAACAGGGATGGAGTCAAAGAAGCTCCGCTATTCCCGTTTGTACGGCTCTCCTAGGGCCTTCGGGAATCGGACCCGGCCGATCGCTCCCGAGACGACAAGCAACGTGACGATGTACGGAAGCATGGACACGAACTGGAACGGGATCGGCTTCGACGGCAGCGTCTTCACCCATTCGGCCAGCCCTTGGAAGAACCCGAAGATGAACCCTCCGAGAAGAGCGAGGAGCGGGTTCAGGCCGCTGAAGACGACGGTGGCCAGGGCGATGAAGCCGCGGCCCGCCGAGATCTCTTTCGTCACGGATCCGATCCAGGCGACGCTCATGTAGGCGCCTGCGATTCCCGCCAGGGCGCCGCCGAACGTTGAGGCAAGGAGCCGCGTTCGGTTGACGTTGATGCCGGCCACGTCAGCGGCCTCGGGTGTCTCCCCCGCCGCCTTGAGCATCAGTCCCGCTCTCGTCCGCTTGATGAACCAGTGGATGACGAACGGCGCAACCAGGGCCAGAAGGATGACCGGGCTCATCGCGCCCATCGGGGTCCTCCATTTGGTGAGTTGCGCTGCGGGGGCCACGGCGTGGAAGCCGGGCGCCCCGAGTTGGATCAAGCCGAAGGCGACGAATCCCATCGCGAAGAGGTTGATCCCGATCCCGATCACCATCTGTGTACCCTTCCAGTAGGTCGCCATGACCGAGAAGAGGAGACCAATGGCCGCGCCGACCCCCAAGCCGACGAGGAATCCAACCCACGGCCCGCCGACCTCGGCTCCGAGGGCGCCAGCGAAGGCACCGATCAACAGGATCCCTTCGAGGCCGATGTTGAACAGGCCCGCTGTCTCCCCCACGATCTCGCCGACCGCCGTGAGCGTGATCGGCACCATCGCGTGAAGCGCGATGCGTAGGAGACTGACGATGTCCATCCAGTTCATGCCGATCCCTCCTTCGATCGTGGGTCGCGTCCCCGCCGCAGGGCGGCGAACAACTTGTCTCCCTGTCTCTTGATGGCCGGGAACAAGCGGATCAACTCGGGGATCGCCATCGCCAAGACGATGGCACCCATGACGACGCGGATCATCTCGAGCGGAACAGGATTCGACCCGTAGAACTGCATGACCCGCCCTCCGGCGTTGAGTCCGCCGAAGAAGACGCCGGCCACGAGAATGCCGATCGGGTGGTTGCGTCCCACCATGGCCACCGCCATGCCGTCGAAGCCAAGGTTGGTCAGCTCCGGGAGCCCGCCTCCTCCGAAGATGGCGTAGCTCGGCGGCAACCCCATGGCGATCGTTGCTCCGGCGAGACCCGCTGTGACTCCTCCGAGCAAGAAGCTCACGATCATCGTTCGCTTACTCCGGATGCCTCCGTACCGAGCGGCCGTCGGGTTGAGCCCTGCGGCCCGTACCTCGTACCCCAGCGTCGTATGCCAGAGGAGGAAGTACATGACGAGGGCCACTCCGACAGCGAGGAAGATGGAGGCGGACAAGTCCGTCCCGCGGACGAGAATGGGGAATCGCGCTGTGACTGGAACCGTCAGCGTCTTCTCGGCCCGCATCGGGTCGACGATCACGTAGATGGCGAGGTACAAGGCGAGCCATCGCCCGATCCAGTTGAACATGATCGTGGAGATGACTTCGGAGACTCCTCGCGAGACCTTGAGGATCGCGGGGACGACGCTCCACAACGCGCCGGCCACGGCGGCGAAGACGAGGCCGATGACCAAGTGCAGCCCCACAGGCGCCTTGAACAGCGCGACGCAGACCGCGGCCATGGCACCTATCATCATCTGGCCTTCCGCCCCGATGTTGAACATCCCGGCGCGAACGCAGATGGAGAACGTGAGGGCAGTCAAGATCAGCGGCGTTCCGCGGGCGAGGGAGCTCGCCCACTCGTAGGATCCCCCGTACGCGCCGCGCAGGAGCGCCCAGTACGCCTTCCAGGGGTCGAATCCCCAGATGTACATGAGCACGGCGCCGATGAGAAGTCCGACGATCGCGGCGACGACGGATTCGAGAGCCGGGTGCAGGCCGGTGACCGTCCGATGAACGCCGCGCAGCAAACGGGATTCCCGTGCCGGATTCTCCGTCATGCGACCTCCTTGCAGGCCACGCCGCCCATGAGCATGCCGATCTGCTCGCGATTCAAAGTGTCGGGACGGCACGAGGTCATGAACCGTCCCTCGTACATGATGGCCAGCTGGTCCGCGAGGGCGAGCACCTCGTCCAAGTCCGCGGACACGAGCAAGATCGCCCGTCCGTTGTCGCGCATCTCGATCAAGAGGTCCCGGATGTACTTGGCCGCGCCGATGTCGAGGCCTCGAGTCGGCTGGGATGCGACCACGATCGCCGGGTCCTTGGCGAGTTCGCGGCCGACGATCAGCTTCTGCTGGTTGCCGCCCGACAGGCTCTTCGCTGGCGCGTTGGGTCCCGTTGCCTGGATGTCGAACCGGTCCATCAGCTGGCGAACGTGCTGGTAGACTTTTCCTCGGCGGAGGATCCCGAATGGCCCCTGAAACTCCTCCCAGCGATGAACACCAAGGATGGCGTTCTCGGCAAGGGTGAACGGCAGAACCAGACCGAGCCGCCAACGGTCCTCCGGCACGTGGGCGACGCCCAATCGATAAATCTGCCGCGGGTCCTTTCCCAGGATGTTCGTGCCCCGAATCGTCGCGGAGCCCGACACCGGGACCCGCAGGCCCGTGAGGCACTCCACCAACTCGCTTTGTCCGTTGCCCTCGACGCCGGCAATTCCGAAGATCTCCCCTCCGTGCACGTCAAACGTTACGCCGTTGACGGTAACCTCGCCGGTGTTCCCGCGGGCGACGAGGTCGACCACGTGGAGGATCCCCTCGCCGGAGAACTCCTTCTTCCGGCTGGCCGAAAGAGCCCGCGGCAATTGCTCGGCACTCAGCTCGAACGCGGTGGGCTCGCCCTCGAGCGTCTTCCCCACCATCAGTTGGGCCAGGCGCTCTGTGGTCGCTTCGGCCGTCCGCACGTCGCCGACCATCTCGCCGCGGCGCAGAACGACAATTCGGTCGGTGATCGACTGGACCTCTTTCAGCTTGTGCGTGATGAGGATGACCGACGTGCCCTTCTCTTTCAGCTTGCGGAGCAGGGCGAACAACTCGTCCACTTCGAGCGGTGTGAGCACGGAGGTCGGTTCGTCGAGGATGAGGAGCCGCACATCGCGCGACAGCACTTTCAGGATCTCGACGCGCTGCTGTTCTCCGACGGCCAGCTTCTCGACGGGGACATCAAGCGGAACGCGAAGGCCGCTTTCCTCCATCAACGCCTCGAGACGCTCGCGGGTCTTCGCCAAGCGGATGAGGGAGAACGGCTTTTCGTGGCTGAGAGCTACGTTCTCCGTCGTGGTGAACGTCCCGACGAGGGCGAAGTGCTGGTGGACCATCCCGATGCCGAAGTCGAGCGCCTCGCGGGGGTTGGCGAACCGGACCGGCCCCCTCGGGGACACCACCCGGCCGTGAGTCGGCGGCAGCAGGCCCGACAGGATCTTGGTCAAGGTCGTCTTTCCGGCCCCGTTCTCTCCGAGAAGCCCGATAATCTCGTGGGAATGGATCTCCAGCGTCGCCTTCTTCAGGGCAACGGTTCCGTCGGAGTAGATCTTGGTGATCCCTTCGGCGCGGAGGAGGTAGCCGTCCGCGCCCCGTCGGGCTTCGGGACCAGCGTTCTCGTTCATGGGATCTCCATCTCCAGACAAAGGGGAGAGAGGAACGGAGTTCCTCTCTCCCCGAGATGTTTCAAGTACGGTTCACGCCCTAGGGTGCACCCAGCGTGTACTGAGCTCGGACCGCGGCGATCTGGTCGCCGGTGCTCGCCGTTGGAACGACGATCGATCCGTCGAGGATCCCCTTCTCCAGCTGGTCGACAGCATTCCAGATCCAGGCGGGGATCGTCGCGCGATCCTGCGCCCAGTTCGCGATGATGTTGTAGAAGTCGTCGGGGTTCACGGACCCGCCGTCGATACCGAACTGAATGAAGTCAGCCAAGTCGCCGATCTTGCTGATCGCGACGCCGCCTTCCTTCAGCCCCAGGCTGGTGACGCCGGCCTTGAACTGGCCCTTCACGACGGCCTCGACGGCCATGTAGCAGGCCGTGTCGACGCGCTTCATTCCGCTCGCGATGCCGTGGAACCCGTTGCCGATGAAGTCCTGGTTCGCGTCCACGCCGTAGAAGTACGGAGGGCCGTACAGCGTACCGAGGTTTCCGTGAGCTTCCGCCACGGCCTCGTGGTCACCCACGCCGAGCGGGCCAGCGACGTTGTAAATGCCGACGGCGCCCTGCGCCAGCATGGCCTCCGAAGCGGCCTTACCGAGCGCGATGTCACTGAACGTTCCGGTGTAGGTGTAGAGGAGGTTGACGTTCGGAGTCTTGCCTTCGTGCTTGGCGAATGCCTTCAGCCCCCAGTCCATTCCGTAGCGGAATCCGGCCTCAAAGTGCCACAGGACCGGAATCTCGATGCCGAGAACCACGCCGGCCGCCGAGTAGCCATGGTACGCGGCGCTCAGTCCCGCGAGTGCGCCAACCAGCGCCGACTGCTCGTTCTCGCGGAACACGAAGTTCATGATGTTGGGTCCGGTGATGTAGTCCACATCGATGATCGCGAACTTCTGGTTCGGGAACTCCGTCGACGCCGCGGCGAGAGCATCGCCGAGCAGGAAGCCGACGCAGATGATGAGGTCATACTCGCCGGTCCGCGCGACGTTGCGGATGTTCGGCAGGTAGTCCGCTCCCGTGGCGCACTGCACTTCGATCATCTGAAGACCGAAGTCCTTCGCCGCCTGATCCGTCCCCTTGAAGCCCATGTCGTTGAACGACAAGTCGCCGCGTCCCCCGACGTCAAGGACGACGGCCACTTTCCCTGCCGCCATGCCGAGCAGGGACACGCCCACGATCAGCATGAGGGTTACTGCGAGCAGCCTTTTCAACGCGACCTCCTTGGATCTTCCTGATTCCACCGGGAACTCCGGTGCCCGCACGTTCGAGAGCCATTCTACAGTCGATCGCGCTCAGTGACAAACGTCACACCGAGGCATCCGGTGGCCAGAAACCCTATTTCGAACTGCGAATAAGCAGCTTCGGCCAGGCTGCCAATCTGCCTGACAGGTTGGCTCCGTCATCTCTCCCGTGACGCAGAGAAACGCGGTGAGGACCATGGAAATCAACAAGGCAGGCCGCGCGGCGCGCGAGCCGAGGCGTACCCGGTGAAAGGGAGAGAAGCAGGCGCCCCAGAAATGATCGTTCCGAAATCAAGGGCAGCGGCTGGCCGGTACGGCCCGCGTTCAGTTCCCCACAAAATCCACCCGGGGGCGTGAGGGGGAAGCGGAGGCTTCGACGCTAGGCGGCGGAATCGCCTCCCCCGCGTGTTCGACCTTTCCACGACCCGCTGCAGCCGGTACGGTGTCGCCACGCAGAAGACAGCACCATCGCCGTGTAGAGAGAACCGGCGACGGGGAGGAAAATCGCAGGCCAGCGACCGGCACCGTGGTGGTCGAGAATCGGGAGGAAGCTTGCGGTCATCAAGCTCCACGCTATCCCGCCGATGAGCGCAAGCCACACGGCTCCGGGCACGCCGAGCGCGGCGGCAACAAGGCCTCCCAACGTGGCGAGCGGCGCCACGGCGTACAGAAGGATCATCCCGAGGACGGTTCCAACGAGAATGAGCGGCGAATACTGAAGCTGGTCGTACGCCGACCGGGCCACCATGTCCCAGGTGCTGCGAAGGCTTCCGTACGTCCGAACGCTGCGCACACTGCTGGTGTACCCGAGCCAGATTCGTCCTCCGTGTCGCTTGATGAGGCGGCCGAGGGCGCAGTCGTCGATGAGTGCGGATCGAAACGCTTCGACGCCACCCGCCTCCTCGAGGACCTGACGCCGGACGAGCACACACCCGCCGGCGGCTCCAGCGGTCCGGCGTCGTGGGTCTCTCACGAACTGGAACGGGTAGAGCTTCGCAAAGAAGTAGACGAAAGCGGGGATCAGGAGCCGATCCCAGCGGGAGTCCACGCGCAAACAAGCCATCACGGAAACGAGATCAAGCTCCTCCGACTCCGCCTTGTCGACCAGCGCGCGAAGGACTCCGGCGTCGTGGGCGATGTCGGCGTCCGTGAACCAGAGGTAGTCGGAGTTGCTCGGCTCTCCCTGTCGACTTCCTTGCGCGAGCGCCCAGACCTTGCCTGTCCACCCGGGGGGCAGCGGCTCGCCACGAAGGGTGGTCAGTCGATCGGATTGTCCGACGACCTTGGCGATTTCCTGCGCGACGGCGGCCGTTGCGTCGGTGCTCTGATCGTCGACCAGGGTCACGTGGAATGCCCCCTCGTATTCTTGGGCGACGACGGTCGGCAAGGTCTCGGGAAGGATGTCGGCCTCATTCCGAGCGGGGATCACAGCGGCCACGGACGGCGTGCGTGAGCCTGTCTGCACGCATCCTCGCGGAGCGGCGTCGAGCCTCGGAGCGACCCGCCAGAATCCTCCGCGGAAGAAGAAGAGCCCGACCCACAAAGCCAAACACGTTCCTGCGACAGCCCAAGCGGCCGTCATGTCAACCGATCTTCCTCCTCGGTCTGAGATCTGAGTGCCTGTCTCCCGTGGTCACGGCGAGACGACGCTCAGTCTGACTTCCCAGCTTGCCTTGAGTGCGCTTCACGGCGGGAAGCGCGAACGTGGTAGACGGCGGCCGCCGCAAGGCCTACCAGCGTGACCGCAAGCATCCATAGAGGGAACCGAAACGGCGGACCCGGCTCTCGCCAGACGCTCTTCGTCCACCAGCCGCCGCCGGGCACTGCTTCGTCCTCGACCAACCCGGAGCTTTTGATGCGCGCCTCGCGAGACTCGTCGACCCATCGGGCCGTCGAGGCGCCGGATGCATCGGAGGTTTCGACAAGAAGGCGCGAATCGAGGGCGGACACGGTGACCACGTCGCCGGTCGACACCGCGAAGTCGGCGTCTCGGCCGAGCACGCGAATGCTGCGGCGAGCGGCATACCACGGGCCGTTCGCCGGACCCGTCGCTAGGACAACTTCGTAATCGCCACCGGACGTGCCGGGCAACCGACGAAACCGCGCCTTGCCCGCCACGAGTTGGATCCGCAAGACGTTCGGCGAGCTTGAATGGACGATGGCTTCACTGTCCTCGTCAAGTCCGAGCGTTCCCCACTGGCCCTGCGAGGTGTACATCCCCACGGCGGCGTAGCTTGCTTTGCCGGTGCGTACGCCGAAGGTCGGGCGCAGGGACACAGGGAACTGCGTGACGCTCGTCCACGCTCCCACCCACACTTGGGGGGAGATCTCAACCTGTCCTCCACCCTTCCAGAGCTCAAGCCGCGTGTCGTCGAGGTCAGCGCGGGGAAGGTCCCGCTGGAGAAGGCTTGTGATCTTTGCCTGAACGTCGGCGAAGGACGCCACGGCCATGTCGCGTAGAGCCAGGGCCTCCGAGTGACGAACCCCGTCGAAGATGAAGTCCGGCACGCCGTTCAGGTGGGCGGATGCAGTGTCCACGAACCCGTCGTCCTCTGCCGCACCCAACCCGATGTCTCCTCCGGCGCGAAGCTCCGTTCGCCGCCCGACGAGGTTCGCGTACTGCACGTCCGGGTTCAGGTGCGTTCCTGTGGCTTCACCAGCGTTCAGGCGACGGAGGAACTCGGAATCCTCGGCGAGCTCTTGGGCCGCGACGGGGTGCTGATCGAGCCACGAGGTGAGGAAAGCCTGGGGAAGCTCAAGCCACGAGATGCCGTGGTTCGGAGTTGCGACGAGGAGGAGCTTTCGCACCATTGTGTGTCCGTCAGCGGGCTCCTCGACCGCGTGCCGCGCGACGAGACCGGCCAGGCTGTGTGCCACGACGTCGGCCTTGGGTGCCTTGATGCCGAGGACCGCGTACGCGCGCAGGCGCTCGGAGATCGTCCGGCGCAACAGCTCGGCCTGTTCCTCGAGCGAGCCGATCACCGTGGGCGCGGCGAACGCAGGAGCCAGGGTCGGGTCGAACTTGGCGTTCCGCGCGTACTCTGCGAAGGTCGTCCATGCGGCTTGATCCGCCGCGAACGCGTACGTCACGACGATCGGCGGACGGCAGACGAAGACCTCGACCGTTGTGCTCGCGCGGTTTCCCTCCCGATCACTGTACTCGAAGGTAAGCGGAACGGCGGCCGCCCATACGGGGGCGGATTCGCCATCGAGGGAGCGAGACAGGACGTCCGTCGCGAGGTCGGTCGGCGGGATGTACGTAAGCGTTCCCCGGCCCTCCGCGTCGAGTGGGACCGACCGAGCGGCTCCACTGGTTCCGCGGAGCGTCCCGAGCCTCGGAGCTTGGACCGTGACCGTGTCAAGGCGAATACCGCGAGCCGAAAGGGCAAGGGCAAGGGTCGATGTCCCGTCCGCGGCGACTCCCGCATAGCGGCCTCCGTCCGGCCTTGCTTCTGGCGTGACGGAAAGCTGCACGCGTTGCAGCGTCAGGTTCACTCGCTTCGCGACCGGCGTCCCTCCGGTTCCGAACGCCGAGAGACGATAGGAGCCGTGGATGTCCGTTGCGACGACGATATCCCAATCCCGGAAGCGAATCTGAGCGTTCGGGACGGGGATGCCCACCTCGTCAGCGACGATGCCGCTGACGGATATGAGCGACACATCCTCGCTTGTGAGGTCGAGGTTCTGTGATGCGGCTATGTGTTCCGGCGCCGCGGCGACGACGACCAGCTCGATCGGCCCACGGCGATCCTCGGGAGCGACGCTGGACGGAGGTGCGGTGATCCGCGCGGCGAGGCCGCGCAGCGCACGGCAGTATTCGGTCTTGTAGTTCTCGCAATACGCAAGTGCGTCGGACAGGACGGTCCGAGCCTGTCCCTTTCTCGCCGTCTTGACCGAATCCTCGTACTCGGGGGACGGAGTTGATCCTGGACCCGACGAGAGCGACAGGCCGGCAACGATCCGGACATCACCCGTGGTGGTCTTGTATCGAACAGCCGATGCCGTGTCGAAGTACGCCAAGCCGCTTCCTCCGGGGGCGACCACCACTTGGTACACCACGGCGTAGCCGTGATCGAGCGCCTCGATCTTCTCAAGCATATATCCCTGACAGAGATTTCGGCGGGTGAACCCTGCGTCGCACCCCCACCGATCGACGCCGAGGAGTTCCCCGACCGTGCCCTTCTCAGGGCGTTGCCCGCAAACCCGTGTCGCTTCCACTTCCAGCGCGGCCGCCAGGAACTCCGGCGTCTGTTCCTCGCGCTCTTGCAGGAGGGCGTCGAGGAACTGCTCCGCCGCATCCTCCGCCGTCAGGATCTCCGAACAACTGACGGTGGCGGGAACCTGGTAGGGACCTTCGGGGCCCGCGCAATCGAGTTTCGCTTCATCGGCAGATGCCGCGAGGACGCACAGGCTCCATACGAGGAGGAGGAAGACCACCCGAGCGCGTGCAGTGGGCACCGCCCTGGCGTGCAAGCTTGGCGTTACCCCGTCGTACAGGTTTGGCGCCGCCCCATCGTACGGGCTTGGCGCCGCCCCACAAAATCCCTTTACCGCTCGTCCACCCATGATGGTCCATTCTACCGCGCGCCGCTCAACCGCCCACGTCTGCCGCTCGGCCCGCCGCACTCCGTCCGTTTGCGGCACCGTGCCACGCCCCGCCGTCCGCAATTGGCGCCGAACCTGCCTGATCGTATGATGAGCACAACGTGCGGGGGGGATGAGCCATGAAGCGGATCCGTGTGGGGGTGGCACTTGTTGCTGTGCTGTGCCTCGCAGTTGGAATTGCTGAAGCGCAGGATGCAGAAATAGTTGGCGTTTCGGAGAACTCTCTCGAGGGGAACCTCTCCGACGGCCGAACACTGGGGATTGGTATCCAAGTCGAGTATCCCTGGGGAGGACTAGTCAGCGCCAGATACTGGCTGTCCCCCGAGATCGGAGCGGAGGGCGTCGTTCTCGTGAACGGATCCTCGGGGTGGTTCGAGGGGACTGCCACCCTGCGCGCCCTGTTCCGCGTCGTGGACGCGTCTGCGGTGGACTTCTACGTTGCGGCGGGGGCCACCTTGCCGTTCCCGCTGTACAGCGGAAGCGAGGTCTTCTTTGCAGGAGTCGGGGGCATCGAATTCAACTTTCGCTTCGCTCCAAACCTCGCGTGGAACATCGAGTTCGGGGTGGCCTGCTCGACGCTCGGCAATGTGAACATGGCGATCGGCACAGGAGTTCACTTCTACTTCTAGACCGACGCGGATTCCCCAAGGGGCAGACCGCCCGCTCCGATGGCGTGTCCGTCGGCGGCCCTCGAGGAACCTTGGCACGGCGCTGCCACGGCGAGGTGGATGGAGAATGGCGAGAACTGATTCCACAGAGGGTAACTGGCTTGCAGGACGGCGGCTTCGGCTCGCCGCGCTCCGAAAGGAGGACGCCCCCGCGATCTCCGCGTGGTCGGAGGACATCGGGTACCTCCGCCTTGAGGACACGAACACGGCGGTCCCCTTATCGATCGAGCGGGCCGAGGAAGAGATCGACTCGCTCCACAACGGGTTCGATTCCCTCGCGTTCGGTATCCGCACTCTCGACGATGACCGGCTGATTGGATCGGTCGGCTTCTTCGACATCGAGTGGTCGAACCGAGTCGCCTGGCTAGGGATGGGGATCGGGGATCGCGCGTTCTGGGGGCAGGGGTACGGGTTCGAGGCGCTGTCGCTTGCCCTGCGCTACGGGTTCTGCGAGATGAACCTCCACCGTCTCTCGCTCTCCGTGATCGCGGACAACGCGCGAGCCGTCGCGCTGTACGAGAAGGCGGGATTCAAGCGGGAAGGTGTCTTCCGGGAGTACGGCGAGCGGGACGGACGTCGCTACGACCTCGTGTTGTACGGCCTCCTGCGCGGAGAGTGGCCCGACGAGCCAGGTAGCACGCGGCCGAAGCGGCGCGTCGCCAAGTGACAGGCCGGTTGGTACGTTTTCCACGGACGACAGGGGGCGACCAACTCGGCGACGGCCGGAACTCGAGCAGTCTTGACAACAGCGTAGAGGAGACTATCCTGCTGGTGTCGGCGCTTTGGCCGACGAAGGGGGGACCCATGAGCGGATGCGGATGCGGAAAGAAACCGGCGGCGCCGGCGAAGAAGCCGAGCAAGCCGACGGACAAGAAGAAGTAGGTTCTCGCGGGAAAAGGGGGGTGGTTTGTGCCGCCCCCCGCTTCGTTCTCGGACTGGCAGCACACCGGGGTGAGCCGCGTTGCGCACGATTGGTCTCCTTCTGGTCTCGAACGTTTTCATGACGATCGCGTGGTACGGGCACTTGCGGTTCAAGAGTTCGCCCCTTTGGCTCGCGATCTTGGCCAGCTGGGGGATTGCGTTCGTCGAGTACTGCTTCCAGGTTCCTGCGAATCGGTTGGGGCACGGCGAGTTCTCCGCGGCTCAGCTGAAGACGATCCAGGAGGTTATCACCCTCGTCGTGTTCGCGGGTTTCTCCGTGGTGTATCTCAAGGAGCCGCTCCGCTGGAACTACCTTGTTGCGTTTGTGCTTCTCGTAGCGGCGGCGTTCTTCATGTTCAAGAAGTGGTGATGCCGAGGTCGCCGAAGGCGCCGCCTGGGGGATGAGCGATGGCCGTGATCGATGAAGGAATCGAAAGGCGCCCGGCTCTCTTGCTGCAACGGCTCATCCGGTTCGACACAAGCAACCCTCCGGGACGCGAGGCGGAGTGTGTGGACGAGGTTGAGGCCCTCCTCCAGACCACCGGCGTCAAGGCCGCGCGCTACGAGGATGAGCCGGGTCGACCCAACCTCATCGCGCGCCTTCCCGGCCGAGGCGAAGCCCCGGGACTTCTCTTCTACGGGCACCTCGACGTCGTTCCGGCCGGGACGGGGTGGATGTACCCTCCGTTCGAGGGGCGGATCGTCGACGGCTGTGTGTGGGGACGGGGAGCTCTCGACATGAAGGGCGGCGTTGCGATGATGCTGGCGGCGTTCCTGCGAGCCGCTCGAGAGAGCCCTCCGCCTGGAGATGTCGTGCTCGCCCTGTTTGCCGACGAGGAGTCCGGAGGGACTCACGGGGCGAAGTTCGTTGTGGAGGGGCACCCCGAGGTGTTCCGCGGAGTGCGCTACGCGATCGGCGAGTTCGGCGGGTTTCCGCTCCGCATCCGCGGACGGGTCTTCTACCCGATCCAAGTTGCGGAGAAGGCACCGGTGGTGATCGAGCTTGTCGTCCGTGGGTTGGCCGGGCACGGTGCTCGGCCGATGCGGGGCGGCGCGATGGCCAAAGCGGGCGACGTCTTGCGTCATCTTGACGGCCATCGTACGCCGATCCATATCACCGACGTCACGCGGCGGATGGTCGAGGCTCTTGCCGATCATCTTGCGCGCGTGGATGGGCTCTTCGTGCGTCGGCTGCTCCATCCGGCGTCGACCGATCGTCTGCTTGCACGCCTTGGCGCCACCGGGCGCGATTTGGAACCGCTCTTCCGGAATACGGTGAATGCTACCCTCATTCGTGGGGGCGATCGCCCGAACGTCGTGCCGAGTGAGATCCGTATCGGCCTCGATGGGCGGGTGCTCCCCGGATTCTCCCCCGACGACCTGGTGGCCGAGATCGAGCCGGCACTCCACGGCGACGCCGAAGCGCGCATCGTCAGTGGCGAGACCGCTGGAACCGAAGTCGACCTCGGTTTGTTCGACCTCCTCGGCCGGTTGCTCGCGTCCAAGGAATCGGGCGCTGTGGCGATTCCGTACATCCTGCCGGGGAGCAGCGACGGGCGTCACCTCGCGCGGCTCGGCATCCAGACATACGGGTACACGCCGATGAACCTGCCCCCCGATGTGCCGTTCTTCGAAACCATCCACGCGCACGACGAGCGTATCCCGGTTGCGGCCGTGGATTTCGGCACCGAGATCCTCCACGCGCTGATTCGCTCCGGCGCCACGACGTGATGAAGGCTTCCGCCTGCTCGCATCCTCGTCTATACTGAACGAGCTCCACTCGAAACCTCATGGGATGCCCATCGATCTCGGGGCCTGTCTCTGATCGAGGAGGGAACGAACGTATGAACAGCCGCCTTTGGAGGTCGCTCTCGGGGCTTGCCGCCGTTCTTGTGGTTGCGGCCCTCATCCTTTCGGTTTGCGCCCTAATCTCGGGCCGGCGTAGTGGGCGCGATCTTGCCGTCGTTCGCACGGAGTTGACCCGCCTGGGACGGCAGATGGAGTCGAGCCGCGCGGCGGTCGACCCGGCGCTCACCGCTCGCTTCGATGAACTGACCCGCCGCCTGAGTGAGATTTCCGCCGAACAGGCCGGTGATATCGACGCGCTCTCACGGCGACTTGATGAGGTTCTTCCCGAACTCGGGCAAGTAGGCCCTGCGCCTCAGGTCTCGGACAGCAATGTGGACGTATTGGTGCGGCGGATGGACGAGGCCTTCACGCAGCTCGACGATCTGAACGCAGCGTTGCCCGGCCTGAGCGACGATGTCCACGCGCTGTCGGAACGGGTCGGCGAGGTTGAGGCCGCCCTGAGCGAATTCGAACATGACATCTCGGCGTCGGGTGAGGCTGATCCAATCGGCGACATGATCCGCTCCGTGGCCGGGGATGTCATTCAGACAGGCAGTTTCGTCGTCCTGCAGTCGGGGGTTCCGATCGGACGGGAATCGTTTGAACTCTACCGCTTGCCTGAGGGGTTCGCCCTTCGTTGTACGGGGACCGGCCGCCGTCTGTCCGGAGTCACGGCGTTCACGGGAGCGCTGCTGACCGATGAAACGTTCCGTGCCAAGGCGTATGCCCTGCGCGGGGCCACGCGCAACGGTCCCCTCGACATCCTCGTGGGCGTCGGCGCGGAAGCGATCGAGGTGTCGTCGGGGACTCTAGACAACATGCAGGTCAAGGTCCTTCCGGCAGGGGGCGTCGCCATCCTCGACGAGGACGTCTTCGCTCCGTTCGTGGTCCTGGAGAACGTGCGGAAGGAGCTCGAAGGGTCCGAAAGCCCGTCCGTCGTCGTACCCCAGAAGGGAAGCGAGTCCGCCTTCACAATCAGCGCCCCGGAGACCGTAACGCTGTCGACGCCGGCGGAGCGGCTGGCCGCCGAGCGGCGTACGGTGACGATCGGTGGCCCGTGGGAGGCCGTGTACTACGTCCTGGACGGCCGCGTGGTCGGAGTCGAGGTCCCCGCCGAGGGTCTCTTCGCGTATCGAAGCGACCGGTTCCCTCAAGGATTTCTCGTCGAGCGACGATCCATCGAGGCGTTGGCTCTTCCGATGGGAATCTTCGAGGCTGACCTTCCGATCACAAGCGAAGGCGTCAAGCTCGACGGGACCCTGACGTATCCTGCAACCGGTGGAGCGACCTTGCCGGTCGTTCTTCTCCTCCCTGACCTCGGGCCGTTCGATCGCAACGGAGATCGCCCCGGCCTGCAGACGGGCGTCCTCAAGGAGATCGCCCACGGTTTGGCACAGGTGGGGATCGCCTCCTACCGGCTCGACGCGCGGGGAACCGGAAAGAGCGAAGGCGACTACGGCGATGTCCAACTGGGCACCCTGCTTTCTGATGCTCAGGTTGCCATCTTCGTCCTCCGCGCCTTGCCGTTCGCCGATCGGGCGAAGATCTATGCGCTGGGCGTTGGCGTGGGCGGTACGATCGCGTCGCTGCTTGCATCGCAGGGAACGACCGCCGGTGTGATTACCTTTGGAGCCCCCGCCTATGCTCCGGATGTCATGGCTTTCGACGAGTTCGCGCGACGAGCGAGGGCAGATGGCGTCACTGCGGAGGAGATCGAGCGGCGGCTTTCCGAGGAGAAAGGTTTCTACAAGTTCCTCGCGGGGACGAGCGGAACGTGGGATGATGTCTCGTACGAAGAGGCTCGAGCGGCGCTTCCGTGGATGAGCGAAGAGGAGTTCGCTCGGCGCCGGGAGTTGGCGCCGGCTCTCGTAAGGGACCTTCTCGCGGTCGACCCCGTCGCCGTGTTGGGCCAAGTGAAAACGCGGGCGCTGATCGTGCAGGGAGACAAAGACTTCCAAGTTCCCTTCGGACAAGCCGGCCTTCTCGCCCGCGCGGCGAGTGACAGCGGCAACAGCGACGTCACGCTGGCCATCCTCCCGGACGTAAACCACCTGGCGCGGCAGCACGGCGAGTCCGCGGACTCGGAGGACCAACACTTGAGTCGCCACGTCGACGGCCAGGTTATCGGCGCGATCGCCAACTGGTTAGGCGGTGGCCTCGACCTGCAGCCGGGAGGATCGGGAACTCCGGCCTC
>JBDKUT010000014.1:0-10856 GCA_039679545.1 Thermotogota bacterium | reverse complement strand
TCTGGCGAGTGTGGGCCGGGGGATGCTAGTCCTCTTCGAGTCGGAACCCGGCGGTGCGGAGATTGCGGAGTAGCGCCTGCGACTCCTCGTGGATGAAGTCGGGTGTGTAGTGGCCGACGGTCCACTGCTGAGCGCGGTTCGTCACGCCCTGCTCGATCGACTTCTTCCGCCGCTCTTCCGACCACTTCGTGTCGAAGCGCTTCTTCCAAGGCTCGTCGTGCACGCGGTACCACTCGCGGATGTCATCGTCGGACGGGATGTGGTATCCGTTCCGATGGACGACGGCCTCGAGCGGTAGGCGGGGAGCCAGGTCGGGCGCCTCGTCGGGGTACCCGAGCGCGACGAGGCCGGCCGGGATGACGTAGTCGGGCACGCCGAGCGACTCGCGCAGGTCCTGAGACAGGATCATGCCGATGTAGACGCCGCCGAGCCCCGTGCTCTCTGCGGCGACGACGACGTTGTGCAGCGCGATCGTCGCGTCCCAGTACGAGATGAGAAGGTTGACGGCCTGATCGTTGTAGAAGGGGGCGTCGTTAAGCTCGTAGTACCGTTTCACGCGGTACTGGTCGACGACGGCGACGACGGCGAGCGGCGCCGGGATGTAGCTGACCTTCTTCAGCACCTGAGGATCGTCGAGAACGATGAACGCGTACGCCTGCATACAGCCTGCCGTCGCGGCGCGGATCCCGGCGCCGAGGATCGTGTTGAGAGTCTCCTCGGGGACCGGGTCGGGTTTGAACTTTCGGATCGACCGGTGGTTCATCAGGCAGTCAAGGACGGGGTTCGTCTTCTGCATGGCGCTCCTTTGAGAGTGCGGGTTGGTGGTCTTTCCGTAGCGTTGCACGCCGGTACTGCGGGGACTTCCAGAAGCGCTGAAGGCGGTTCCGGCAAGCCAGCTCAGCTCCTTCCTCCTAGTTAATTGTACGGGGTCCGAGGTCCACGGACAGCTCGGCGATGGCGGGAGAGAATGCGCGAACGCGATCGAGGCAAGGAGGGAGATGAACGAGACACTAAGGCTGATCGATGAGCGAACGTCGCTTCGGGAGTACGCCGATCGACCCATCGACCGAGAAGACGTCGACCGGATCATCGCGAGCGCGATGCGCTCGCCGCGGCGCAAACCTCGGCCATTGCCGTCGAGTCGATGGGGATCGGCTCGTGGTACGTCGGCGACGTCTTGGGGCATGCGAAGGAGCACCGAGCCCTGTTTGGTCTTCCGCCGTGCGCATTCCCCATTGCCCTTGTCTGCTACGGACACTGCCCCGAGGGGCGCACGAGGGAGCGCGCCGATCGATTTGGTCGCGAGTTCATTCACCATCACGACGTGTACTGGTGATTCCCGCTCGGCGAACTGGACGAGATGCTCGCCGATGTCGAGGCCGAGTTCGCGAAGGTTCTCGAGGAGCGGCGGCTGAGCCTCGCAGAGCTTACGTACCGCGGATTCATGGCCGGCACCGTCGCCACCATCGAGGAGCGGCGCTCGGTGAGCGTGCTTCTTGAGCCGTGGTTCGCCGGGGAACCCTCACACGGCGGGCACGGGAGACCCGGCGGGCGATGCACCCCCGGGGACTCGAGAGCCGACTGGGGAGCGAGCGCCAGCAAGAAGTTGGCGGGCTCAGGGCAGGAGCCTGTTCCGCTATACTGGCGGTTGCGGAGCGACGCTGGAGGGAGGGCGTCCGGTGCGGCTGAGTTGCGACAGCGGGACGGGGCTCGGCAGGATAGCCCTTCGAGCGGGCGAGCGGATCTTGCTCGTGGTCGTCGTGGGCCTCGCGACGGCCTTGTTCACTCTGTTCGCCCTCGACCTGGCTCGCGGAGCCCCCGCAGGCGACGCGCTGCGTCACGCAAGCCAGGAATTCTCCGCGTACGTCGTTCGCCTCGCGCACGGGGACTTGGGAATGACGTCCGTGGGCGGCCCGACATCGCGTCGACTTCCCGTGGCGCAGGTCGTGGCCGTGACGCTGCCGCGGAGCCTCGGTCTCCTGGGCGTGACGCTCGGTCTTGCGACGTTGGCCGGCGTCCTCCTCGGAACCGCGGCGGCGGTGTCTCGGCGCCGGCTGGCCTCGTCGCTCCTTCTCTTCTGCTCGATCCTTGGAGCGTCGGCCCCCAGCTTTTTCGTCGCTCTCCTTCTTCAGATCGTCGTTCTCAAGGCTACGCACGCCGTCGGCCACAGTGTCCTGCCGGTCGGGGGGTTCGGTTGGGGCGGAGAGCTGGTTCTGCCGGCCCTCGTTCTTGCAGCAAGGCCGGTCTCCCAGATCGCGCGGATCACGTTCATCAAGGTCCGAGAGATCCTGGAGCAGGACTACGTGCGAACCGCTCATGGAAAAGGGGTCCCGTTCCGCAAAGTCTTGTCTCGGCACGTGGCCCGGAACGCCGTGATGCCGATCCTGACGACGGCCGCCGTCTCGCTTCGCTTCGCCTTGGCGAGCCTGCCGGTTGTCGAGGTCTACTTCGGCTGGTCGGGCGCCGGGTACACGCTCTTGCGGGCCATCTCGAACCAGGACGACAACCTGACCGTCGCGCTCTTGCTCTCACTGGCCCTCGTCTTTCTGGCGGTCCAGATGCTCCTTGAGCTCTCGTATCCGCTCCTCGACCCACGCCTTGGCAAGGCGGCGCTCGAACTCGAGGAGCCGAGGGCGTCGCTGCGCGACGCGATCTCCGCCCTCGTCGATGGTGTGCGGTCGCTTGTCCGGCTTCCCCGCGAATGGCTGGCGTACCTGGTTCGAGCCGCGAAGCGACGGGCCAGGGTGCCCCATGTTCGTGTTCCTCAAGCGGAACGGACCCGGAGCCTCCGCCGCGCGCGCATCCGCGTCAACCTCCCGCTTCTTGTCGGCGGGTTGCTGTGTGTCGGTGTCCTCGTTGTGGTCTTCTTCGGAGCGGACTTGGCGCCGCACAATCCGTACCTCACCCGTGGCCTCGAGAAGGTCGGCGGAACCTACATGGGTCCCCCGTTCGCGCCCAGCGCGAAGTTCCCGTGGGGCACCGACGCCCTCGGACGCGACCTCTTGAGCCTCGTGCTGGCGGGCGCGCAGCAGACTCTGCTCTTGGCCGCCGTGGCCGTCGCGGCCCGAATGGCAATGGGAGTGCTTCTCGGCGCGATCGCCGGCTGGCGGCGCGGGTCGGTTCTGGACCGAACGATTGTCGGACTGGCTCAAGTCATCACGCCCTTCCCGGCGCTTCTCCTCGCGATGCTTGTCATCCTTGCGGTCGGCATTCGGCAAGGAGTCCTGCCCTTCGCGATTGGCCTGTGCGTGATCGGCTGGGGAGAGCTCGCGCTCTTTGTGCGCGCGGAGATGATCGGCCTGAAGTCGCGGCCCTTTGTGGAAAGCGCTCGGGCCGTGGGAATGAGAACACCGCGCCTGGTGGCCGCGCACCTGCTTCCGCACATGGCGCCGTCCCTCGTGGCGCTCCTCGCGGTGGAGTTCTCGGCTGTTCTCGTGGCGCTCGGCGAGTTGGGGTTCCTCGGGATCTTCCTCGGCGGGGGTGCGTATGCGGAGATGGAGATGTTTTCTCCACCGCTTCACTACTCCGACGTCCCCGAGTGGGGCGCCCTCTTGGCGACGTTCCGTCAGTCGGCCAGAGCTCACCCGTGGCTCGGCATCTATCCCTCGCTCGCGATCTTTGTCTCTTCGTTCGGCTTCTACCTCCTGGGCGAGGGAATCCGGCGCGAGATCGAGCGGGGGAGTTTCTCGTTGCGGCGCGTGTTCAACCGCTACACGTTCACCGGCGCCGTGGCGGTCGGAGTGCTCTTCTACTCCATTTCGGGGAGCCTGGGGCCGGCGGGTATCTATCGACGGGACGCAACCCTGTTCGACGGCGAGCGGGCCGTAGCGCATGTCGCCGCGTTGACGGCGGGGCTCGGCGGGCGGGAGCTCGGCTCCACAGGCGCCGAGGCGGCGGCCGACTACATCGCGGCGGAGTTTGGGCGCCTATCGCTTCAGGCGATCGGCGAGGACGGCGGATACTTCGTCTCGAGCACGGGCGGGTTCGAAAAGCTGACGGAGGCGCCGGTCCTCACGCTCGACGACGAGGGACCTGTGTTGCGCTATGGGGTCGACTTCGCGGAGTACGCGAATCGCTTCCGATGTGCCGGGGACGCGAAAGGCGAGATTCGCTTCGTCTCGTTCGGAGAGCGGCCCACGTACGGCGAGATCGACGTCAGCCGGTTCAAACGGGTCGATCTCTCGCACGAAGTCCTCCTCGTCCTATCTGCGGCGGACGCGGAACTCCTAGCGGGGAGGCCGTGTGCGGGGATGCTCGTGGTCGCGGATGAAGAGGCTGCTCTGAAGGAACGATCCGTGCTCTCACCAGAAAGCCGCGCCGACTGGGCATTGGCGGGCGGTACAACCGCATCGACGCCGATTGACCGAGTCACGTTCTGGATCTCCGAAGCGACGGCCGATCGGATCCTCGCCGGCTCGGGTCGGACCGTGGCCGAGTTGCGGGCAGAGGTTCCGGAGGTGGACGCACGGAACCCGCTGACGTTCGTGCTTCCGCGACGAGCCTCGCTTCGTGCTCAAGGAGAGCTGCGAAGGGACACTCCGGTGCGCCACGTCATCGGCTGGGTTCCCGGAACACGCGGCGCGCAGGGCGACCAGCTCGACAACCAAGTCATCGCCGTGCTCGCCCAGTACGACACCTGGCCGGCCCGGCCGGGGTCGGCAAAGAGCGAGGGCGCGAACGACAACGCGAGTGGCGTGGCGGTCCTTCTCGAGATCGCCCGCCTCCTCACGGAATCCGAGTATGCCCCGAACCGCAGTTTCTTGCTCGTCGCCTACAGCGGGGTGGGGTGGAACGGCGGGGAGTTCCGTGGCGAACCGAGCGCCGAGGAGTTCCTGAAGAAGTCGACCTTCCCGTCCGGTCGTTACACGGTTGAGGCCGTTGTGCGACTGCGAGCGCTCGGGCATGGTGCCACGTCGCGCCTTGCCGTGGAGACGTCGGGCGGGATGCGCCTGTCGAACCTCTTTCGGTCGGCCGCGTCGCGGACAGGGGCGCGGATGGTGGTTTCGGAGACCGCCATCGATCTGCGCTCGGCGCTGTCCGGCAAGACGGCCGCGGAGGCGGGGGAAAGGACGCCGGAGGCAACGCTTTCCTGCGAGCGATGGCGCGAAGCCACTTCTCCCGATGACCCGTCGTCGGCCGTCGAGGCCGGCGTTCTCAGGCGGGCCGGACAAGCCACGGCGCTCGGACTGATGATCATGGGGAGCGAGCGCGACTACTGACCGCCCGGCGCGCCCGCCGGTCGGCGCCCAGGGAAGGCTGCGGACCGTTCCGTCCAGGAGTACACGACCAGCGGGGGCATTGAAGGGCACCCACCCTGTCATATAATAGAGGTACATGCATGCCACGGACGTGGGTCGCGAAACGAAAGGATGTCGTTCTCGACTCGGTTCGAGAAGGCGGAGTGCTTGCCTCCTAGCGACCGGGTCCCGTGGTGCGGCCGTCGCGATCGGCCTCGTGGCGTGCGGACTCTTTACGACACCTGCCGGCCTCCCGACGCTCTACGTCGGCGACGTGCAGGTGAGCGGGAACAACGGGTACGTTCTCGTGTCAATTGTTGCCATGCCGGCGGGCGGGTTGGCGGCGGTCCAGTTCGGCGAGATGGGCAGTGAGGCGATTGCTCTCAACGACATCGACCCCGCGTCGGTTGAGGTCGAGGGGCAGAACGGGTTCGTCGTCCTTGCCGAGGCGTTCAGGGTTTCCGGTGGTGCTGTGATTGCCGCAAACGGATCGGACGGCGTGATGAGCGGCGACATCCTGCGATTCACGTTTACGGTGACCGGAGACAACCCGACGTTTGCTGTAACGAAAGCGTCGGTGAGGCTCGTGAGCAGCGACGACGAGTTCTTGGCGACGTGGGTCCTGAAGACGGCGGCGGACGCCGTGTACATCGCACGGTAGGTGAGCGACGGATGGTCAGACGGACGATCGGGGTGCTGCCCGTTACTCTGGCGCTCTTCGTGCTCTCTGGGTTCGCCGTGGAGCTGCTGTCAGCGGAGTGGACGGCGGGAGTCACGTTCGACCCGAACGTCGCACGTCTCGGAGGCGTCGAATCGACGCTGGGTCTTGGCTACGCGACCGGACCGATTCTCTGGACGAGCGGCTCGGAGTTCCGGCTCGGCGTGGGCTACCTGTGGCAGGAGTTCGGAGTGCAGGGGCCGGTTGGTGCGTTCGAAGTGGAGGGTGACGCGCTGTTCGGGCCGTCCACGACCGACTTTCTGTACGCTCAGGCGATCGTGGGGCTGCGACTCGCCGGGGTCGACGTCGGGTTCTTCTACGCGGTGCTGGGCGGCGCCGTCCTTGGCGGGCCGGCGGACGGCGTCGCCGTGCGTCTTGCCTGGCAGGTAGGCGGATTCGAGATCGTCTCGACCACCGAGTTCGGCGCGCGGATCGAGGATGAGGAGTTCCGCGGGGTCGACATCGTTCACGGCGCCACCGGCCTTCACCGCCACTACGCGACCGATCCGGTCGTCCCCGGGCAGGGGCTCACGGGTGGAAAGCTGTCCGTGGGCGGACTTGGTTTCGGCTGGATGGAAAGCGTCAAGGCGGTCGCCTACGTCACGGCTGACGGGTTGGAGTTCTTCGCTGCGAAGGTCGAGGATGTCGACCTCGGGATCGGCCGGATCGAGATGGACATCGCGTTCGCCTACGACGTCATGGCAAAGAGCGTCGCTGTGACGCCGAGCGTTGCGGTCGGTGAAGGGCTTCTCCGTGCGGAGCCGCACCTCGCAGTCTACTTCGAAGCTCAGGAGTGGGAGATTGCAGGGATCGGCCTCGGTGGCGTTGCGCTCGTCTCGACCTGGGATGGGATCACGGTCAGGAATCTCACCGTGCTTGATCTTGGGCGGTTCGCGATCACGACGGAGGAATACGGGAGCGTCATCGAGTCGATCGAGGACGCGGTCGAGAACGGAGACGAGTACTACGTTGGCTACTGGGAGCTTCTCTCGGTCGAGTCGATCTGGACCGGCGGCGGTGGGGGAGTGAACCGAGTGCTCGCGAACACGTACTTCGGCGGTGAGGCGGCCGGTGCCTTCGCCTGGGCGATGAGTGCGGTCAAGGCCTGCGTGGGATTGGGCACAGCAATCGACCTGTCCGTCGAGCTTGTGCTGACGGCGGCCGGAGTCGATTGCCTTGGCGCAGGGCTCACGCTGCGCTGGTAGGAGGGCGCCTCAGGCTGGCGGCGCCGGGCACCCGAGACAGAACCTCCTTGAACTTGCCCGCCGGCGTTAGCTCGAACGCCGCCGTCCTCTCCACCGTGCAGGCGAGGCCCTCGCACGCCTGATTCACCTCGGATGTGATCTGCCGCCACAGGGCGTCGTCGATGGTTCCTCGCCAGTCAAGAATCACGCGGAGGGAGTAGTCTTCCTCCTGGATGATCTGGTAGCGATGGACCGAGGGGCTCAGCTGATGCGGGTCATCGGGAGCGCGGAGAGCGTTGAAGAGGGCGTTCGGAAGGACGAAAGGCGCGAGGAGGCGGCCATCGGGAAACGAGATGAAGTCGTCCTCGCTGCCGGTCAATCCCTCAAGCGAAGCTCCGGCCGCCCCGCAAGAGCAGACACTGTCCTCGTCGCCGACTAGGCGTCCTCGATCGTTGAGGTGATACCGAAGGAACGGCATGGTGCGGTTGTAGAGGTTGGTCACGACGACGTTCCCATCCTCCGCGGTGGGACTCCCGGCGCCATCCACGACCTCGAGCACGCACGTGTCCCGGTTCAGGTGGAAGCGGCCGCTGTGGTCGGGGCACTCCCAGGCGAGGTTCCCGACTTCTTCGCAGCTGTACAGATTTGCCACGGGGGCACGGAACGTCCGAGTGAGGATCTCGCGGGTGTCTTCGCGCAGCCGCTCGCTACGGCACGCAACAAGCGCGGGGCGGACGAGCTTCGACTCGCTCTCCGAGAGGCTCTCAGCCAGAAGGCCTAGGCACGTCGGATACCCCTCGAGGAGAGTCGGCTGATAGCGCAGTAGCGCCGTGCACTGCTCCGCAAGCGGAGCATTTCCGGGGATGCGAAGGATGCGGACGACCCCCAGGCTCTGCTCGACGCTCTTGGCGCTGTGGGGAACCATGGAACCCACGTCGGCAATACGCAACGGGAAGCGAAGCGGAGCGTAGCGTCGGAGGCCCGTCAGAACACTCAAGCGACGGAAGTAGAGCTCCGGCCGGCTGAGGTAGATTGTGAGCGGCTGGCCGGTGGAACCGCTCGTGCTCGTCCGTGCGCATTGGCGAGGGTTGCGCCCCTCGCGCAGGTGATCCCGGTCCGGGGGCTGCTGGAGTGCATCCCTCGTCGAGCGAGGCAGCGTCGTCAGATCCGCCGATCCGCGGAAGGAAGAAGTGTCGATCCCCGCTCGGGTATACAGGTCCCGGTAGAAGGGCACGCGGGTTCCCGCGTCGCGAACAAGAAGCGTGAGGACTCGATCGACGTCCTCGAGTGACTTCCCGAGCCTGAATCTTGAAATCCATACTGGCACCTGCATCCCTCACCTCCACGACCTCTCCAGATTGACGAGCTCCCGGGAAGTGTAGCTCAAGTGCACCCTCTAGAGATGCAGCAGGCTTCAGGGAAGTGCTCTCCGGCAAAGAGTGAGGCGCCAGCTTGCTCATTGGGTCGGCTAGGCCGTCTACTCCGGCGCATTGGTCCTTCGGGGTAGGCAGGAACAAGCGTCAGCGATAGGCTGATCTAGTGTAGTCAGGCATCAAGCGAGCGATGGAGATGAAGTGAACACGAGACGTCTACGGAGGAGCCGGGAGGTCGTTCGATGAAGAAGAGACTCACGTGGCTGCTGGCAGCGAGCCTGGCTGTCTGTCTGTTTGGACTCGGTGCGTCTGCACAGCCGGCCGTCGTACAGCACAAGGGTGACCTGAGGATCGGGTCGGGCCAGGTCATGACGATCGAGAACGTGAAGTACGTTCAAGAGGGCGCGATCCAGATCGAGTACGGAGGCAGATTGATCGTCCGGCATGCTACCCTCGAGTTGCCTCAGGAGTACGACGGCCACTACCCCATCTCCGTGCGCGGCAACGGTGAACTCGAGATCATCGATGCGAAGATCGGCGGTCCCGAAATGAAGGAGATCCACGTATACGATCAAGGGCGGATTCGGTTTGCGGGGGTCTCCGGGGACTCCGTCCATCCGTGGCTCTACGGGCAGAGTTCCGCGACCGTCGAGGATTCGACGCTCATGGGGGTGCATCTTGCGGGGAGTGGGCAACTGGTGTTGCGCCGCTCGACGGTGGAGATCTACATCCGGATCGACGTAGACGCCCGCACTCCCATCGTCTTCCGAGGGCTGGAAGCGAAGTACTACGACACGCTTGAGCTACCGGGAGCCGACGTGGCCGGAGCCGCGCCATTCAGGCTGACTCTAGATGACACGTCGGTCGGAGGCTGGGCCGTCAAGATCTCGCAACCGAATCAGGACGTCACCGTCGAGGATTCGACGCTGCAATACGTTGAGATGAAGCTGGATGGAGTCACCGGGTCGATTCAGGGGCTGCGGACGGGTCCACAAGCAGATTGGGACTCGCGGGAGCTGCGGCTGGAAGGACTGGTGTCCCGGCTCCGTCTGCAGAACACGACGTTGACAACAGGATGGAGTGTGAACCTCTGCGGAGACCAGCCAATCGAGTTCGCTAACTGCGAGGTTGGCATTCTTGCCGTGATGGATCGCGTGCAGCTGTCACTCGTAGACTGCACCGTGAGATGGATGGTGGAAGACAACCATGCTGGCAGCATCACCTTCCGGCGAACCTGGCTGAGCGACTACATCTACGTCGGGAACTCCCAAGCCGCCTGGCGCGGCGACGTGCGGTTCGCCAAGGACTACTTCGAGGGCGGATGGAACAACTCAACTATACGGCGAACCCACGAAGTACGCGTTGTGGATGCTCAAGGGAAGCCGGTTGCCGGAGCGCGAGTGAAGGTACAGGAGCCGGGCGGGGGGGCGTCGCGTGAGTACACCACGGATAGCGAAGGCCGCGTCGAGGTCGAGATCAAGTTCACGGACAAGACGTGCCTCTCGTCTTGGACGTTCTCGCTCCCTGGGCACACGGGGCAGCAAGCCGTGATGTTCTTCACGGCCACGCCGATTGTGTTGATTCGGAAGACACCCTAGGCTAGCGCACCCGGTGTGCGCGGTCGTCGCGACTGATGCACCAGGCCAAGTATCCCAACTCCGCCGGATAGGAGCAGCGCGACACTGAGCGGCTAAGGACTGCGGCAACGTCCCCAGCTGTCGGCCCGTCTCTTGACATAGGCTGGGAAGTATGAGATTCTGTGCTCCAATGTCCGGAGGAGGCGCTGTGACAACGAGAAGGGTCTCTCGAGTCGCGGAGACTCCGGCAATCGTGTTGATCGTAGTTGTCGCCAGAACGGTCGCCGGATTCGCGAAGACGCTTCGCGTTGCGGCCGACGGAAGCGGCAACTACCGAACCATCCAATCAGCTATCTCCGTGGCTGCTTCGGGCGATACGGTGACGGCTTACGGCGTAGAGGCAGCGCTTCTGGACGGGATGGCGATCCGGCACACCGGCAATGCGGAAGAATACGCCATCTTCGTCGCTGCCTCATCGCTGACGGTGGCGGGATGTGAGGTAGCCAGCTCTGGAGATACGTGCATCGTGATCTGGGGTGCGGCCAACGTCACGATCGAAGCCAACGTCATCAAAGGCGGGAGTGGAACAGGGCTCCGCGGCAAGCATCGCGCCAGCTTTGGAGGGGTACGTGACGGTCGTGTCAGCGTCAGGCCAGCTCGGGGACTACGTGGTCTATCTGCCGATCATCCTTCCGCCCACAGAGGGGGCGGAGATGCAACGACTCGATGAGTTCGCGATCTGTTATCGCACGCGAGGTGCACGGGAT
>JBDKUT010000013.1:0-4557 GCA_039679545.1 Thermotogota bacterium | reverse complement strand
ACCAGCGCGAACATCACGGACTTCGCGATCACCGAGCGGTTCAAGACGATGCTCAAGGGCATCCAGCTCGAGCTCGTGCTCGTGAACGAGTCCTACGCCGTCCCCGGCGTCGGCAACCGGAAATACTTCACGGACGGCCGCGTCGCCGTCGTGTCGCTGACCGGCAACTCCGCCGGCGACCCCGGCGAGCTCTTCGGGCAGACCATCCTCACGTCCTCCGTGGACGCGGAGATGTCGGCCGGCTTCGAGTTCGCCCCCGGCTACTGGTCGGACTTCATCGAGTCGAAGAACCCCCGGCAGTTCCTCAACACCGGCGGGCTCTCCTTCCTCCCGGTCGTCCGGTTCCCGGACCGCCTCGTCTGCATGTTCGTCACCGGCAACGCGGCGGCGGCGGACTGGGGCGTCCCGGTCGTCTAGTTCCGAAGCGCGTTCGTTGGAGCGAGGGGAAGCCCGCGAGGGCGATCCTCCCCTGACGCCGGGGCGGGCGGGGCAACCCGTCCGCCCCACCTTTATCGGGAGGTGACCACCGATGGCGTGCGGAACGAAGCGTAAGCCGAAGCCCGGCAGGTAGCGACACGAAATAATTTCGCAAGTGGAGGGAGGCCGACGTGGCATACGTCACCTACGAGGAGATCATCGAGCAGGCGCCGAGCCTCGGCGACGCCAACGTCATCGCGGAGAAGCGCGTCCGCGCGCTGGTCGATGCGATGTCGTCCCTCGTTGACGCGCACCTCGAGCTGATCTACGTTGTCCCGCTGGCGAGCCCGCCCCCGATGGTGAAGCAGATCACCGCGGACCTCGTCATCGGCAAGGCCTACAGCGAGATCACGGTGCGCAGCGACAACGCGGAGAGCGACGAGGGGAACCGGACCTACGACGACGCGCTCGACCTGCTGCGCAAGCTGCGGGGGAAGCGCGACGACCCGGCGCAGCCGTTCCAGCCGGAGATCTTCCTGCCGGGCGTGGCGCTCAGGACGGGGATCATCCGGACGGAGCATGACGCGCTGATCTGGCTGCCGAAGCAGGCGACCGGCCGGAGCCTCTGGTCGAACACGATGGACCGCGAGCCGCGGAGGCTCCCGCCCCATGCCTGATACGCAGGGGCAGATCGCGATCCGCGCCAATTTCAAGGGGCTCCCCAAGATCCGCAAGATGCTCAAGGTTCTGGCCGACAAGGGCATCGACCTTCAGCCCGCGATGGAGACGGTTTCCTCGATCATGGAGGCCGCCATCATGGGCAACTTCGACGCGAAGGTTTCCAGCCGGGGCGGAAAGTGGAAGCCGGTCCGCGACTGGTATGCCGAACAAAAGCGCGAGGCGGGCAGGGATCCCGGGAACATCCTCGTCTACGACGGGCAGCTCCGGCAGTCGCTCTCGCAGGGCACGTCGGCGACGAGTCAGAAGGCGGTCGTCGGGACGAACCTCGCCTACGCCCGCATCCACAACTTCGGCGGCACCGTCGGGGCCGGCGCGCTCCCGCGGTTCGCCGGGAAGACGATCCCGCGGCGCGAGTTCCTTTTCCTCACGCCGGACGCGAAGCGGCAGATCAAGTTGGCGATCATGGACTTCATCATGAAGAACATCGTTCTCGGGTAGGGGGTAGGCCGTGCTTCCACTTCTCAGCATCGGCGACATCGCGCGGGAGATCCGCGACATGCTCGCGGCCATGCCGGAGCTCACGCGGGAGGACGAGGACGGGACGACCGGCTCCACGCCGATCCGCACGTTCCTGCCCGACCCGGAATTCACCGCGGAGATCGTCATCAAGGAACACCTTCCGCAGATCGCGGTCCGGGAAGTTCGCTCGAAGACGGAGATCGGCGCCTTCCCCGCAGGCATGGGGCAGGCGCTTCGCACGTTCACGTTCACGATCTGGATCTACGCCCGCGAATACAAGAGCGCGGAGGATGCCAAGGAGTTCTGCCGCGCGGCGGCACGCAACGTCGAGACGATTTTCGTTCGCTACCCGCTCGGGTTTCCGGCCGGCAGGTGGCTCAATACTATACCCGGTGAAACGGAATACGTGCTCGTGAAGCTCACCGATCGGTTTTGGGGCGTCGCGGCGCAGGTTCCTCTAACGGTCCAAATGATCGCGGACGTGGACGAGATCCGCGGCTGCTAGGATAGACAAAGGGAGTGACGCAAATGCAGGGCATCGGTGCCGAGACGAAGTGGGCGATCTTCAAGGAAACGGTCTTCCGTCAGCTGCGGGCGGCGGAGCCCCTCAAGCGCATCGCGCTGATCGAGGAAAGCCACGAGCTCGACAAGGGGTTCGAGAACCCGAACGAAATCACCGGCACGCGCACCGCGCTCGTGAAGGTGCCGATGAAGTCGCAGGTCAGCGGCGCCATCAACATCACCGGCGCCCCCGAGAACGGCTTCGCCGAGCTCCTGTCGGCCGCGTGCGGCGGCTACACCACGATCGCCGGTGCGTTCAAGCGCTACTTCGGCATCGGCGCGGGGACGACCCTCACGCTCGCGGGCGCCCCCGTCACCCCCAACAGCGAGGAAGTCTACGTCCGCGCCGTCCCGCTCCCCGGCGTCTACACGCCGTGGATCCCCCTCACGAAGTCCCTCGCCCCCGGCGCGGACGAATACGACATCGACAACCTCACCGGCGAGATCACCTTCGGCGACGACCAGACGGGCAAGCAGATCTTCGTCAACTGGTGCAAGGTCGTCGCGGGCGTCTACTCGCACATCATCAAGCCGGCGGACGTCCCCTTCTTCGGGCTGTGGAGCACGAAGGGCAACGTCGACCTGTTCGAGTATGCGGGCTGCGCCGTGAACGGCGCGTCGCTCGAGTCCTCGTCGGAGGGCTTCCTCGGCCTGTCGTGCGACCTCATCTCGGCGAAGGAATACATCGCGTCGATCGACGTGACCGGGCACTCCTTCCCGAGCAATCTCACGCTCTCGCCGCTCTCGCTCTTCAAGATGGCGCAGGCGCGCGTGTTCGTGGACTACCTCGCGGACGCGCGGCTCAACAAGGTCAGCTGGGAGATCGCGAACAACCTCGACCCCTACTGGTCGCTCAACTGCGACGACGCGATCTCGAAGATCTACCCGGCGGTGCAGGAGAACAATCTCGGCATCTCCGTCGTCTTCGACCGCATCGACGACTACGCCAAGTTCAAGCGCGAGGAGTTCTTCTCCGTCGAGCTCGAATACGGCGGCTGCGCGGCGACCGGCGTCGAGATCGGCGCCACGGGCGAGACCTACCGCTTCTACGCGCACTTCCCGCGCTTCCGCTTCGAGACGGCACCGCTGCCCGTCTCCACCGGGAAGATGATGCTCGAGGGCGGCGGCATGGCGAACCTCGAGACGGGCATGGATCGCGCCTACAAGGCGGTCATCGTCAACGGGCAGGCGACCCTCTGGTCGTAGCCCCCGGATGCGACGGCAGGGGCGAGGCGTCACCCCTGCCGTCCCGTTCTCCAAGGGGAGGAACAGATAGGACATGGACAAGTTCGCGAAAAAGGTCATCGGCATCCACAAGCGTAGCGAGACGGACTTCACCGACGAGGCGACCGGGCTCGTCGTCACCATGCGCGAGCTCTACCCGGGCGACGAGCTCGAGCTCAAGCACATCATCTACCGGCTCAAGCCGGGCAAGGATTTCGACGAGATCCAGAAGGCGAAGGCCCGCGGCGTCGAGATCAAGCACACCGACATCATGGAGATGGACCTCGCGAAGCAGCAGCTCGAGACGCTCGCCCGCAAGATCGTCCGCTGGAACCTCACGGACGACGCGGGCGTCGACCTCGACATCAGCGCGGTGACCATCGGCAAGCTCGACAAGGCGCTCTTCGACCTCCTCGAGAAGTGGGGCGCGCAGGTCGGCGACACGAAGAAGGAAGCGGTCGAGGTAAAAAACTAGCCGACTACCTCCGCCTGTCGGCGGACCGTTTCGCGGGCGATCGGCGGAAGACGTTCGACCTCTCCCCGGAGAATGAGCGCTTCCTGTTCGAATACAACGTGTGCCGCGAGATGGGCTGGACGGTGGAGCAGGTCAGGACTACCGATCGGGCATTCCTCGTCAGGCTCGGGGTGATCTTCGAGCAGCGCCGCGAACGCGAGGCGCACGAAGAGTCGATGGCCCGGATCCGGAAGAAGAAGTGAGAGGGCACGAGCCGGGGCGACCCGGCTCGTGCGGCGAAGGCGAAATAATTTCGCTTCGGAGGACACGGCGTGGCGGACGATCAGACCCTCCAATTAGTTCTCGAGGCCGTCAACAACATGAGCGCCGCGATGGGCGCCGCGACGGACGCCATCGACGCGGTGGCGAAGGCGGCGGACGCGCTCGACGGGAAGAAGATCGCGGTCGAGGTCGACGTCGACCCGCTCGAGGAAGCGATCGCGAAGGTCAAGGAGCTCGCCGCGGAGACGGAAACCATCGGGGACGCCTCCACCTCCGTCACCTCTGTGTTCACGCAGGCGTTCTCCGGCGCGCTCAACCCGGTCAACCTCCTCACCGGCGCCCTCGGGGTGCTCGGCGGCAACCTGATGACGAACATCGTCACCGGGTTCATGGACATGGTGAACCCGCTGAACCTTCTC
>JBDKUT010000012.1:0-5189 GCA_039679545.1 Thermotogota bacterium | reverse complement strand
ACCGGTGCAGCGATTTAGGAGAGACAGTTGGCGAGGGTCATCAACAGGTGGGATCCCGCTCGGAACGTCGACATGATCGTCGCGGCCGCGGACGGCCCGCTCGTGCTCGAGGCCGACGATCCTCGCTGGCCTCTCATCGCTCGCGAGTGGGTGCAGCCGATTGTCTATGCCTACGGCGGTCCGGTCGGATACCTGCGGACGCTCTCGGTTGTGGACGGGGTTGATCCGCAGAACGGGCTCGACGTGCACGGGCTCCAGTACATGCCGGACAACATGACGTTCTTCGGTGCCGATCCGGTCGATGGCGAGCCACAGCCCGATGACCGAACCGACCTCATCGCCGGCACGCGGTACCGATACGTTACGACTGGGCACCGGCTCGCGCTGCGGGGATGGATCGGTTCGTTCAACCCCGACAACCTGAACGTCGAGTTCGAGGTCTGGTGGGGAGACAAGGTGCAGCGCGATCCGGGTGAGGCTCGAGGATCATGGACGGGAGCGGTCCTGTCCGTCCTGAACGCAGTCAACTTCACTGCGGACTACCTGGCGTACGCCCTGCACGGAAAGCGTCGCGGTGACGCTTCTTGGGAACTCCGCGGTGGGCTGGTCGAGCGACCGACCTCCTTGTACATCCCGAGTACTTCCGCCGTGTCCCCCTGGGACGGAGTAGATTCCGGTCGCTTCCGCATCCTCATCACGGGCGGCACGCCGTCGTGGACGGTTTCGGCGCAGTATTGGGATCCCGGAATCCCCGGCTGGGTCGACATCGCGTCTTCGGTCGTCGACCTTCGCTCTTACGCCGTGCCCGGCTACGAGGAGTTCTTCTTCTTGAACGGCTACCTGTTCCACGGAGCGACCAAGGTGTATCCCGGGGCGATGCCGGCGAACCCGCCGACGCAGGAGACGTTCTTCCGCCGCGTGTCCGTCTCGCAGTTTCAGCCGTGGATCTTGGACGTCGGTGACACGTACCTGCGCGAAGGCGTCTTCCGGCTCAGCGAGATGTTCGGTCCGTTGCCATACTGGCTGTTGCCGGCGGACGCGAAGACGCCGTCCATCGACATCATGCACTACCCGAACGGGCCAGCCGCTCCGTCTGCTCTCCGCATCCATGACGACGACGGCGGCTGGGGAATCGGAGTCCAGCAAGACACGCTCCTCGCCATGATGGGAATTGAGGACCGGAAACTTCTAACGGTCACCGGATACCCAGGCAGGCACCTTCCGGTCTGCCTGGCGGACCAGTACGCCATCGGCCCAACGCTGCCGTTCGCGTACGTCGGCAGGTACAAGCTCGCCAATCTCGACACTTGGACCGATGAGCGGTGTCTCGTGTCCTTCGGTCGAGCGGGGTACCAAGCGGCACCGTCGTCTTCCATCAGCGGTCTCGGGCTGAACTGGAGACCGACGAACGGCGGAGAGCTCGTGCTGCGCCACTGGGACGGCGTCGCCCCTGGCTGGCTCGAGCTGGTCGCGCCACTGAGGATCGACGAGTACAACAACCGGCTCGTGGATCTCGGATTCTGCTGGACCGGCGACTACGGGTCGTTGGCCGGTCTTCAGAATCGGCAGCTCCGGATCGTGGTCGACGGCGTGACGAAGGCCACAGTCGCCTTCTCCTCGCTCATCCGGATCGCGAGCACCGTCGGCTCGACAATCGGGACTGGCGACCCACTGACACGGAAGAGCTTCGAGGGGATCTGGTTCGGTGGCGCCACGTTCTACGAGCCGGCGACGGACGCCGATCTTCTGCACGCCTTCGATGCCGAGGGTGAGGGCGGTTTCGCGAACCCGAGTTTCGAGATCGAGGCGGACTCCGGTCGCCCCGGTGAGGCGAAGGACTGGGAGTGGCAGACGCAGCAGAACGTTGGCGGGTTCGCCGAATTTTCGGCGTACCGCGCGGACCTCGCGCCGTACCACGGAGACGTGGAGGGCTTCGAGGGCGGCTGGCTCAGGGCGCCCTCGTGGGTCTACGCAGACGAGACGGCGCGCCTTGCTGCGACCGGGTTCACGGCGGCAGATGTCGGGAAGGCCGCACACCAGCTCGACATCAACCGCAACTACATCCTGACGAGCCACTCGCCGATCACATGGCAGGCGTCGAGCGCCGGCGAGAACCAAGACTGGGAAGACGACCTCGTCGATGCCGAGGCCGCGGTGTTCAACGCCGCGATCCCGAACTACAAGACCACCGTCGAGCACTTCATCATCTGGGGACAGACCTGGGACATGATGGTGTGGAGCGGAACGCCGTGGCTGCCAGCGTACAACCTCACCCCGCCGTGCCAGGACACGCTCGGTCCGTTCGGTGGCCCGACCGGGTTCGACGGCTGGTACGACCACCTGTACGGGACGAACCTCGACCCGCTCTCCGTGGAGTCGTTCGACGAGGCCTGGGGGAACGACCCGCTCTCGACGGCCGGCGGGCAACGATGGCAGCCGGACCCGGCCCCGGGTGGGCGTCTCCGCGGACAGGCGATTTCCTTCCCGCTGTTCATTCCGGCGAACGAGAACAGGCTGGTCATCCTAACCGACATCGGCATCCCCGCGATGTTCTCCCTGCCGTCGTCGAACTACGCCGACATGGCGACGCTCCTGACCGACCTAAACGCCCTTCTGACGGTCCATCTGCCGGGCCTGGGCCTGACCTTCGATTCCTGGCTGGACGGGACCAGCGAGGGCCTCACGTTCGGCTGGGACGGTTCTACGCTGACGGCCCTCTGGTTCGGCTTCGGCACGCTCGAGTCTGAGATGACGAAGGATTCTCGCGGGCGCCTCGGGTTGCGGTCTTTCAGCCCGGGCGGCGCGTACACCGGCGTCGGGATCCCGGCGTGGTTCTACCCCTCGTTGCCCGCCGGAGCCGGTCCGACCGACAGGTTCCTCCTGGACTCCTGGTCGTGCAACTCGATCCTCACCTTCACCGACCTGGTTCTCGGCCTGGTCGTCCTCGAGAACGACCTGGTCGGCGCGATGTTCGACACGGCGATCTCGTACCCGACGTTGCTCGAGCGGTTCCTGCTCACGAGTTGGGTTTCTCCGCTGGCGGTCTGGGTCACCGACCTGTCGGCGGTTGTGCTGGTACAGGCGATGTTCGATTCTGGCGCGCACACTCGAGAGGATTTCCTCGACACCGAGTGGCCGGATGAAATATTCCCGACGTAGGAGGTCACGATGGGTCAGCTCGATTGGCAGGATGTTGGTGGGTCGCTCAGCACGGCGACGCTCGCTCGAGGCGTGACGAACGGCATCGACCGTCCGCCATCGGTCGGGCCGAACGACTTCGTGTTCGGCTACAACTCGCTCGACGGCACGGTCATCGGCGCGCACGGCAAGTACGTCGACCTCTCCGGGTTCAAACCCACGGGGACGCTCCTGTCGGATCCGGACGGCGGAGGGTCGATCCGTGGCTGCGTCAAGAGGGTGAGTTCGCCGAACAACACGGGCATGTCGCCGATGCTGTTCTTCTGCGGGCAGGGCGCGCCCTCGGTGAACGACTGGATCTACGCGCTCGGGCTCCTCGACGCGGACCCGTACGAGATCGTGCTGGCGAAGACCAAAATCGTGACGGGGCTCGTCGAAGCGGATGAGAACATGCAGATCCTCGCGCGTTCCTCGAGCCAGTACGCGATGGGCGACGGGGCTTGGCATCACCTGAGGCTCGACGCCATCGTGGAGCCGAACGGGGACGTGCTGCTGAAGTGCTTCGAGAACGACCTCAACACGCACCCCATCGGGACGCCCGGCGGTCCCGACTGGCAGAACATCCCCGGGTTCCCGAGCGCGGGAATCGTGGACGACGTTCTGCAGATCCTCACCGGGTCGCCTCCGCTCTGGGGTGGTTACTGCGGGTTCGCGTTCCAGGTCCAGCAGGCGCTCAACAGACGGGGCGCTTTCGACGCGCTCGAGGCGTACAGGGTGAGCTAGGATGACGTGGCTCGACAGACTGCGCGGGGCCGGGCAGGGGAGGACGAATCCGAAGAGCTTCGTCTCCCCTGATGGAGAGCACGTCTTCGTGCTCGGCGCCGACGCGCAGCACGAGCCAGCGATCCTCTCGTCCGGAGACTTCTCTGAGATTCGGCAGCTCGTCGACCTCACGAATTGGGATCTCGTCGCCGCGACGATGGACACACTCGGGGTCGCTATGGGCACGAGCCAGGCGGCCGCCGGCTTCCCTGTCGACGCGGACACGCTCTGGTGGTTCAACTACGACGTCCCGACGCCGGTCGCGCAGAACCTTGTCCCGGGTGGCTTCTCGCTCGAGAACCAGGGCGAGATGGGCTACGACACCGAGACCTACTCTCCGGACGCGACGTACTGCCGCAAGATCCCGAACGGCACAGATCCGACGACGAGGCTCCACGGCGTGAACACGCCGCAGTTTTTCCCCGGGCCCGCGCTCGACCAGTACACCTTCCAGGTGTGGATGAACTTCGATGCCGACGCGGTGCTGACCTCTTGGGGATGGAATCCGTACATCTTCGACTGCCGAGATGCGAATCCGAACGGCTTCCTCGTCGGGCTCTCCGGCCTGACCGGCCCCGGGGCGCACTCGTGGATCTTTCACGTTGGACACTTCTTCGGTGGAGCCGAGGTTGATGGGTTTCTCACGCCGGTTGTAACCACGTCCGGTTGGCACCTCGTCACCGTCACATACGACAGCTCGCTCGCCCCGGCTTTGGCACTGCTGCTCTACCTGGATGATGATCCGACGCCACACAACACGTTGGGCGGAATCTTCAACCAGCCGTCGGCCCCACTGGCCGGGACGGACATCTGGGTTGCGGACTACAAACTGTGGGGCTGGATCGACGAGATGCGGATGCTCTCGAGGGCCCTCACTCCGGCGGAGATCGCCGCATCGTACGTCGCGACGACTACGCCGGCCGCTCCGGTCGACTACGAGTGGGTGATGCAGATCATCATCAACGACGAGGTCTACGCAGAGCGCGTGATCCACTCTGGCGAGAGGCGTCGTTGGAACGATTTCAAGGCGCCCGTCCGGCACCTGACCGGCGTGTGCGAGGTGTGTTTCCGCCTCGAGCTGAGGCAGGCATAGGAGCTGTCGATGGCGACCACAACGTACATGGGGATCCGGAAGCCGACCGAGTGGAACGAGGACTTCTTCTCCGAGGTGGAAGGAGCCTGGACGGACATCGACTCCTGGCTTCAGGCGCTTCGCGAGAACGCCAGCA
>JBDKUT010000011.1:0-5101 GCA_039679545.1 Thermotogota bacterium | reverse complement strand
CGGTCTTCATCGCACCTGCGAGCTCCGCACCGTACCAGAAACTGACGGCGTACTCCTGCGCGATGTCGGTCTTGCCGTCTCCCGTGAAGGACGGGCGGGAACGCAGAAGCCAGACCTCCGCCGGCGGGCGTTGAACGAAGAGCTTCGAGCGCTCGAACGTCGACAGGAAGGCCACCTTCGTTAGGAACGCGGCGCAGCCGTTCGGCGCCAGCATCCGGAGCGACTTCCGGACGACCGCCTCGCCTAAGGTGAACGGCGGGTTGGTCGCGATGATGTTGAAGGGGCCACCGTCGTAGTCGTCGTCGTGCTTGAACGAGTGCAGGCGTTCGTAGTTCACGTCGTACACATCGAACTGCCCGCAGCCCAGACCACCTTCATCCCAGAGTTGTGGACGCACGTCGCGAACATCGTAGCCGTACGGGATGAAGCCGAGCTCGCCGCCAGCCGTGGCGAACGGCGCGGTGTCACCACAGCAGGGCTCGAGCATCAGCACGCGGTCCGGAAGTTTCGGCAGGATCGCGAGGCCGGCCGCGTGTCGGACGATCCACCTGGCGAGCCCGATGTCGGTCGGGTAGTTGTCGTTCGCTTTCCGCGTCACAGATCACCTCCTGCCGCTGGCGCGATCCTGATCTCCCCGCGCGGAAGACCGACCTTGTCCCAGACCTCGTCCTCGATGAAGGTCCACCTGTGCTTGATGACGGCGTTCACGATGTCCCCGGTGAACACGCGCCTGAACGCCTCC
The DNA here is from genome assembly GCA_039679545.1 of Thermotogota bacterium. GTDB lineage: Bacteria > Bipolaricaulota > Bipolaricaulia > UBA7950 > UBA9294 > JAPLGD01. Next base: position 4,359 of record JBDKUT010000011.1, on the reverse strand, counting down.
TCGGTGATGACGCACCAGCCACCGGTACGGTACGGGTTCGCGATGTCCGGCGAGCGCTTCGGGTCGACGCTGATGAGGGGGATCCCGCTCTTCATGTGCTCGGCGCACTTATCGCAGGGGGACATGTCCCAAACCGCGTCGCGCGGCGCCTCCTGATCGCCCTTCAGTTGGCCGGCGAGGATGATCTCGTTCTTGTGCTCGCCGCAGAAATAGCAGCGAGGGATGGCCGGATTGATGCCGTGCTTCGGAGAGATTCGAATTCCTCTGTCCATCAATTCCTCCTTGCCGCCGCGGAGATTTCAGCGTGCCTGACCTTGTGGCAAGGCTGGCACAGCCAAACGACATCCAACGGCTTGCTGTAATCTTCATGGTGCGCGTACGACCTATCTTCGCCACAGCGTTCGCACGGCTTCTGAATCAGGCGACCCGACTTGACAGCCCTTCTAACCTTCTCGTGTGCAGCCTGCGCTCCTGGATTCCTTGAGCGCCAACGAGCAGTCTGTTCAACCGCGTTTGCGATCCTCTTTCTGGCTGCGCCCCTGTCTCTGTCGTAGGAACGAACCTCTTCGAGATGTTCTCCGCGGTGTTTGCTGACCCTCGACCGGACACACCCCTTGCAGTTATTCAGATAGCCGTCACCCATCATCGGGTGCTTGTAAAACTCAGAGATCGGTTTCTCTTTCCCACACGTTTTACAAGTCTTCATCATCGAGATCCCCATCACTCAGAAAGGCACGTCGTCGTCCCCGTCGGGGCCGGTGTTACCACCGCCGACGCCTTCGGAGCCCGCGCCATCATTGTCGTTTCCGTCGCCCTGGTAACCGGGGCCGGACTGGTTACCACTCTTCGAGCCTCCGTCTCCGCCGCCCTCCCCGCGGCCGCCGCCGAGGAAGATGACGCGCTGCGCCTTGACCTCGGTCATGTACCGCTTCTGCCCGGACTTCTCGTCGTCCCAGGAGCGCGTCTCGATCTTGCCCTCGACGAACACCTCGCGTCCCTTCTGGAGGAACTTGCCGGCGGACTCGGCCTGCTTCCCCCACACGACGACGTGGTGCCACTCCGTCTTCTCCTGGCGGTTCCCGCTGTTGTCGGTGAAGACCTCCGACGTCGCGAGGGAGAACCGGCACCGCGCGGTCCCGCTCTGGGTGTAGGACAGCTCGGGATCTTTCCCCAGCCGGCCGATGAGCATTGCCTTGTTCAACGACATTGAAGCTCCTTTCGCTCTCCGCGGCCGCGCCGCAGGGTTCCGTCTTGGCGGGTTGGGTTTCTCGAGTTCTCTGACCACCCCGCCAGGGGACGGTGTCCAAGAATCAGTCTGGCCGACCTGCTCAGCGCAGGCAAACAAAAACTCTCAGCTCAACGCTTGCTGTAGCCGTCGTCTTCGTCGTCTTCGGTCTGCGCGTACGCAGACTCCTCGAGCTCGTTCCCGGAGTAGGGATCCTCGCCGCGGAGATACGCCTGCACCATGGCGGCCACGTACCCCAACGGCCAGGACAAAAGCCACACGAAGAGCGCGCACGCGATGGCGGCTTCGCTGCATCCGTCCACGAGGAACGAGACGGCGCACAGCAGCCCGAGAACGAACCCGCAGAGCATCCGCGACTCGAACTGCTCGACGTGTACGAGCTCGTGCCTCTCGGTGTCGGTGTCCGCGCCCGGGCCGCCGGCCCTGCCCGCAGCCAAGACCCCACCGTGCGCGAGCGTCACACCAAGCCAGCTCTTCCCCCATGTGCGATCCGGGAAGGAGCCCTTCCGGAGCTCGACCCACAGACCGTCGATCCACGAGAGGCGAGAACCGAAGAGCAAGCGCACGAACAGGATCGCGACCCACGCCACGGCATCGGCGGGGAAAGTCCAGAGGAAGGTCAGCAACCAGCAGCGCGGCTTTCGCATGGCACACTCCTGCGCGGGGCGAGACGATTGAGATCGCCGCGCCCTTCCGCGAACGCGAGGTCTCGTTCGAGCCTCGCGATCTTCAGGATCAACTTCCGGAGCTCTTCCTCGAGCTTCCCGTTTTCCGCCATCGCTTCTTCGAGCGTCATGGCGCGCCTCGTTTCTCCCGTCATCAACCGACCTCGACCCTCGTCTTGCCGAGCGTGATCGGCATCAGCTTCGGGTCGATTCCGGCGGCGGGGATGTGGTGATGTACATCCCCTCTCTTCTTCGCCAACTGAAGGGCGCGCTCCCTCGCCTCGTCGCGCGTGGCCTGCGGCACGTCCTTCGCCCCTGCCTTCGTGAGGCCAGAGATGCACAGCATCCCTTGGCACTTCGGACACTTGAGGAGGTGGCCGTCCCCGGTCATCTTCCGCGGGAGACGGTAGTCCTCCGTGACTGGCCTGAACCCGGCCCACACGACACGCGACGACAGAAGGATCCCGCTTCTCGACGGCGCCAACTCGATGCCGCCGACAACCTTCCTCTCGTTCTGGCACATCACGTTGACCATCACGTTCTCAGCCTTCTTTTCCACTCTCTCCTCCATTGGGTCCTCCTTCGCCTTTGCCTTCGCCTTTGCCTTCTGCTCCTGAAAAAATGCCCGGACAGGAGCAGCCTTCCTGACCGGGCGTGGAAGAGGCATCCGCGGGCTTGTGGCCCTTCAGGATCGCCTCCATCGTAACACCGGACTGCATCAGAGGCAAGCCCATCGGCTTGTAGGGGATGCCCCGCCACATTCCGACCATCGTGGACAGGAGCACGACGTGCCTCGCTTCGGCCGTCCCGATCTGCAACCAGCCCACCCCGCCGCACTTCGGACACGGACCGTCCTCGACGACTCCTGAGGAGCGAAGCCTCGACAGAAGCTCCCTCACCTTGGCGTATTTCTCGCGGAGCCTGGGGTGACACCCGTGCGCCGGATGGTCGCACGCGATTGCCTCCAGTTTCCCCTCGGCGATGCGACAGACGGAGACGTCCTCGCAGTACACGGTCGCCGCCGGCGTCGCCGCCATCAACTCGGGATCTCCACGCAGGTATCTCGGAATCATCTCGGGGTCGTTGAAGTCGACCCTCGCCCCCCATTCGAAATCAGTCACCGGACACGCTCCTCCCAGATCTGCTCGAGCTTCTCGATCTGCTTTTCGCTCAGGTGGTCCGTCTCGTTCTGCGCCGCGACGCTCCGGATGAACTCGCGCTCGAACCCGGTGAAGGAATCCGGCGTCTCCTCGATTGCCTCCTGGCAGTCCGAGATCATCTTCTCGACTTCCTCGTCCTCGTAGACGTGCGCCATCTTCTGCTCCCACTCCTTTCCCTTCAGCTTGAACAGCTTCGCTGCCGCATCGAAGGGACCGTGCACGCGGTCCCCGAGCTCGTCGGTGACCTGCTCACAGCGTCCGCGCGGTTCACCCTCGGTCGCGCGCCAGAGATCGGCGAGTTCGTCCAGGCTGCACCTCCTCGAGGACAGGAGGAGCGTCGCCTCGCGGCAGACGATCTCCGAGAGGCACCGCGACGATTCGATGACCCTCCTCCGCAGATCGACGACGAGCGGCGCCAGGCTCCGCGGAATCTTGTCCTTCCCGTTCTCCCCGTCCTTCCCGGCGGAGATCGTGAGATCGACCCAGACCGGCCGGCCGCGCCACCAGCCGGTCTTCACGTAGATGTCGTGTTGGTGCTCTCCCTGGATGACCAGCTTGTGCGTGATCGTCTGAACACCGTCGCGTTCGATTGCCGCTTCAACCCGCTGCCTGAAATTCATCTCGACCTCTCGACTCCGTAGGCCGCGCCGAAGGCACCGGCGGCGACCAGACCGACCACGGTTGCGACACGCCACGCCCAGAGTTCGAACCGCTGAACCGTCTCGGTGTTGAGGCGACGCTCGTGCTCTTTCTGCAGGAGCGCCGACATGGATTCCAACCCGCGCCTGGTGGTGTCGGCGTCATCGCGGAGCACCTGTAGCTGAAGCTCGAGGTTCCCGACCTGCGCCTCGAACAACGAGGAGCGCATCTCCAGCTTGATCGCGTAGTACCACAGCCAGCGGTAGTCCGTGACGAGATGCCCCATCTGCGCCCACTCGTCGGACGTGAAGCACTTGTACTCCTGGTCGGGCCTGAAGCTCGTACGCGTTCCGTCGTCGGCCCGCGGGCGGAGCACCATCCCCGCCGGGATCTCGATGAGTGCGGCCGGACGAACGCCGGCCAGATCTTCATCCGCCTGGACTACTTCGGCGCCTTCACCTGTCCCGTCGTCCGCTGACGCCGGGAATGCCGCTGCGAAGAATGCGGTCAACGTCATCGATAGAACCAGCGTTATCAATCGCATCGTGCACCTCCTCCCTTTCCTCGGCGCTCGCCTTCAGCTCTGCGTCGAGCGAATCGACCTGGTCGCGCAGGTCGTACAGATCTGCTTCGAGCGCCTTGATCCTCT
>JBDKUT010000010.1:0-4069 GCA_039679545.1 Thermotogota bacterium | reverse complement strand
AGGTTCGGAAGTCCGATCTCCTGGAGCTCGTAGCGCACGCGCGTCGCTGGGACCTTGAACTTCAAGAGGCGTCCGAGGTCAATCGGTGTGCCGATGACGACGGCGTCGCACTCGACCTTGTCGACGGTCTTCTGCAGGTCGCGAATCTGCTTCTCGCCGTACCCCATCGCGGGGAGCAGGTGCCCGATCTTCGGGTACTTGCGGTACGTCGCCGAGATCGAGTCGACGGTGTAGGGGCGAGGATCGATGATCTCCGCCGCTCCGAAGCGGCGCGCCGCGAGGACACCGGCACCGTACTCCATGCCGCCGTGTGTGAGCGTCGGGCCATCTTCGATGACAAGCACGCGCTTGTCACGGATCAGCGCCGGATTGTCCACTTGGATCGGCGATGCAGCTTCGATCACGATCGCGTGAGGGTTCAGCTGCGTCACGTTGTCGCGTAGGAACTGGATGTCGTCCAGGGCGGCGGTGTCCACCTTATTGATAACGATGACGTCGGCCATCCGGACGTTGACCGCGCTTGGGTAGTAGAGGAGTTCGTGGCCGGCGCGGTGCGGGTCGACGACAACGATCGACAGGTCGGGCTTGTAGAACGAAAAGTCGTTGTTCCCGCCGTCCCAGACGACGACGTCGGCTTCCTTCTCCGCGGCTCGGAGGATCTTCTCGTAGTCGACGCCCGCGTAGACGATGGTTCCGTTGTCGATGTGAGGTTCGTACTCCTCCCGCTCCTCGATCGTGCACTCGTGCTTGTCGAGGTCGGCGTAGGTTTCAAACCGCTGCACTTCCTGCTTCACAAGGTCGCCGTACGGCATGGGGTGGCGGATGACGGCGAGCTTCTTCCCCTTGGCCTTCAGGATGTCGCAGACGCGGCGGGTCGTCTGGCTCTTGCCGGACCCCGTGCGCACGGCCGTGATCGAGATGAGGGGCTTCTTGGGGAGGACCATGGTCGACTTGGGGCCGAGGAGCATGAAGTCCGCGCCCGCGGCGTTGACGAGAGCGGAGCGCTCCATGACGTACTGATTGGACACGTCGCTGTAGCTGAACACGACGATGTCGATCTTGTGCTCCGCGATGAGCTGCGCGAGCTCGTCCTCGGCGTGGATTGGAATGCCCGCGGGATAGAGGCGTCCCGCAAGCTCCTTCGGGTACGTCCGCCCCTCGATATCCGGGATCTGCGTTGCGGTGAACGCCACGACCTCGTAGTCCGCGTTGTCGCGGAAGTACACGTTGAAGTTGTGGAAGTCGCGCCCGGCAGCTCCCATGATGATGACGCGTCGTTTCATGACTAGGCCTCCCCTTGCCGGATCCTCAGCGGACCTTCGAAGGGCCGCATTATACCGAGCTTGGCGAAAGAGCTTCAAGGGTAGTTGTGAAGCGAGGAAGAGCGATCTATGATTCCTCGCGATCATGTCCCTTGCGAACGCAATCACGATCACGCGCGGCCTCGCCATCGTTCCGGTAGTCGTTCTCCTCGTCCTGGGCGAGCGGTGGGCAGCGTGGTGGGTGTTTCTGGCCGCTTGCGCGACCGATCCGATTGATGGGCTCGTCGCACGGGCGCGGCACGAGGTGACTCGCCTCGGCAAAGTCCTCGATCCCCTCGTCGACAAGGCGATGTACGCCTCTGTCCTGTTCACGCTCTACGCGATCGGCCTTCTGCCGACGCTGGCCGTCGTTCTGTTCCTCGTCCCGCAAATCGGGATCGGAATCGGCGCCCTCGTGCTTCGCATGCGCGGGAATCTCGTCCAGGCCGCGAGAATCATTGGGAAGGTTGCGTCGGCGTCCGCCTTCATCGCGCTTGCGTTTGTGATGGCCGGATGGCCCGGGGGGATCGAGCTCTTCTATGCGGCGACCGCGCTCACCTACGCCGCCGGGATCGACTACTACGTCGCCGCGAGGTCGCTCGCGCGCAGCGCCTCGTAGTCGTACGCTGGAAAATCGCAGGGCGGCGGGGCTTCGAATGTCATGGCCTCTCCCGACGAGGGATGGCAAATCGTAAGCCTCCACGCGTGCAACCCCAAGCGTGGCGCTGCGGGGCCTCCGTAGATCTCATCTCCGACGACCGGGAGTCCGATGTAGCGGAAGTGCACGCGAACCTGGTGCGTCCTTCCGGTCAGCGGCCGCACGAGGAGGAGCGATCGGCCGCGCTCGCGGCGCAGGACCCGGAAGACCGTCTGCGCCGTGCGACCTCCCGCCTGAATGCTCATGCGCCGCGGCGCCGCGGGGTCTCGGCCGATCGGCGCGTCGATCCTCCCCTCGTCCTCGGCGATGACGCCGTCGACGAGCGCCAAGTACAGCTTCTCGACCGTCCGTGCCGCGAACTGCCTCTGGAGGGACGCGAGCGCCTCGGCCGTCTTCGCGACCACAAGAACGCCGCTTGTCTCCTTGTCGAGCCGATGAACGATGCCGGGCCGGACGGGGTTGTCCGACGCGGGAAGGTCGCGCCCGACAAGGAGGGCTTCGACGAGCGTGGTCTCCGTCGTGCCGGCGCCGGGGTGCACGACGAGGCCCGCCGGCTTGTCGACTACGAGAAGCGCGTTGTCCTCGTACAGGATTGGAATCGCGAGTTCCCGCGGGGCCAGAGCCTGCTTTGGGGCGACGTGCCAAATGATCTGCTCGCCGGCACGAAGCCGCCGGGACGGCTGGACGACGGCGATGGAATCGACGAGAACGCGACCGGCGCGGATCTGGCGCTGGATCTCCGTTCGGGCGAGACCTCCCCCGAGGGCGACGAGGGCCCGGTCGAGGCGCTCGCCTTCCTCTTCAGGTTCGACGGTCCGGATGATGTCTTCCATTGGGTTGGGGACTCGTTTGTTCGCTCACGTGGACTCCCGTATAATGCCTAGAGCGCGTCCACCTGGGACGGACGGCAGGTCGCCACTTGTGCGACCGCGTTGTTTGTTAGGGGAGAGAGTAAGAGGCCGGCGGCGGGAAGTCCACCGCGGCGAAGACGCTCGGCGTCTCAGGGGTACGACAGGATGGACGAACGATGAACATCGAGTTCATAGAAGCGCTGGAAGAGATGGCCAAGGAGAAGGGGATCCCGCGAGAGGATCTCTACGCGGCCATTCGCAAAGGCCTCGCGGCCGCCTACCAGGAGGAGCACGGCCTGGAGGAAGAGGTCGAGGTCGAGATCGACCAGCGCTCCGGGGACATCCTCATTCGCGGCGAGCACATCGACCTCGCGACGTTCGGACGCATCGCCACCAAGAAGGCGGAAGAGACCATCCGCCAGGAGATCGTCCAGCGACGGCGCGAGATCGTCTACAACCTCTACGCGACCCGCGTCGGCGAGATCATCAGCGGCTCGATCCATCGGTTTGAAGGGAAGAGCGTCTGGGTCAACTTGGGCGAGGCCGAAGCGGTTCTCCCGGAACCCGAGCGGATTCCGGGCGAGCGGTACCACGCGGGCCAGCGCCTCCGCTGCTACCTCGTAAGCGTCGAGCAGACCCAGGGCGATCCGCGCATCCTCCTTTCCCGAACTCGAAAGGAGTTCGTCGCGGAGCTGATGCGGCTCGAGGTTCCGGAGATCGACGAGGGGACCCTCGTCATCCGAGCGATCGCTCGCGAGCCGGGACGAAGGTCGAAGGTGGCCGTCGAGTCGCTCGACCGGAACGTCGACCCCGTAGGGACCTGCGTCGGAGCAGGCGGCGCCAGGGTGCGCGTTGTGACGCGCGAATTGTCGGGCGAGAAGATCGACCTCGTCCGGTGGAGCGAGGATCCGGTCCAGCTGCTCAAGAACGGCCTCGAGCCGGCGTCCGTCCTCTCCGTTGAGCTGGACAAGGAGAACCGGAAGGCCAAGGTCCTCGTGCCGGATGACGAGTTGTCCCTCGCCATCGGCAAGGGTGGACAGAACGTTCGGCTGACCGCGAAGCTCCTCGGACTCGACATCGAGGTCACGAGCCCGTCCGAGGCCGCGGCCGCCACCTGATGCGGGCAGGCCTCCGCTCTCGCTCCGTCGCTCTGAAAGGTCGCCTCGCATCCCCTCCCTTCCGCCCGTGGGTTCCCGCCTGCCACTCGCCGTGTCGGGGGTGGGAACCGGGTTTAATCGTCTCTGCGGCCTCACGGAAAG
>JBDKUT010000009.1:0-37448 GCA_039679545.1 Thermotogota bacterium | reverse complement strand
GGAAGCGGGGGTGACTCGAACGGGGCAGACAATCCTCGTTGCGGGCGATCGCATTGTTGACGTCGGCCGGGTCGCCGTCCCCGACGACGCAACGATCATCGACGGTCAGGGCCTCTTCGTCATCCCCGGACTCTGCGACGCCCACGTTCACTTCATCGACCCGCAGGTCTTCGGACGAGCGATGGTGGCGAACGGCGTCCTCTTCGCCCGCGACACCGGGCTGCCGACCGCCGCCGCCCTGGAGATCCGTGCCGGCCTCCGGGATGGCAGCCTCGTCGGACCGGAAATGGCGGTCACGGGTGCGGTCCTCGACGGCGAGCCGCCGATCATCCCCGCAATCTCGATGGGCCTTGGCTCACCCACCGCCGCTCGCGCGGCGGTCCGGCAGCAGGCGGCCGCGGGCGTGGACATGATCAAGGTCTACAGCCGTCTGGATCGGGACACTCTCTTCGCGATCCTCGACGAAGCCAACGCGCTCGGCCTCAAGGTCGTCGGCCACGTGCCGGAGTCAGTCTCGATCCGCGAGGCTGCCTCCGCGGGACTCGCGTCGAGCGAGCACTTCTTCGGGTTCGAGAGACTCATCGGAGAACTGCTCGGCCAGCCTGTTCGGAGGGAGTATGTCGGGATGGGTGCCGAGGCCGGGTATCTCCTTCGACTTGGCGACGTCGACGCACAGACCATGGCACGGGCGCTCGACCAACTTCGCGAGAGCGGCCTCACCGTCTGCCCAACCGTCAACGTGTTCAGGGTCGGCGTGCACACCTCCCAGTTCCAGTCGGGCGAGTTCCCGCTCGCCGAGTACATCTCGCCAACAGTCCTCGAGACGTGGCGAAGTCTTTGGAGCGAACAGGAAGACCTGCCCGACGTCCTATGGCAGGCATGGGCTCGCTTTGTCGTCGAGCTCCACGCGGCGGGAATCCCACTCATGGTCGGCACCGACCTCTGCACTCCCGGCTCTCTCCCGGGGTTCTCCGTCCACGATGAGATGGGGATCTGGCAGGACGCCGGCATCCCTGCCGCCGATGTGCTGCGCAGCGCGACGCTGGTGCCCGCGCGGTTCATGGGGCTGGATGACCGACTCGGCGCGATCGCCAAGGGCAAGATCGCGTCGGTGGTCCTTCTTCGCGCCAATCCGCTCGAGGACATCCGGAATGCCCGAGAGATCGAGGCCGTGTTCCGGCGCGGAACGTACTACGATCGCGTAGCCCTCGACCGGCTGCTCGCGGAAGCAAAAGACCTCGCGAAGCGCTAGAGGTCTCGGCGGTAGCGAACGGCTTCGAGGGGAATCCCGAAGTCGAGCTGCTTTGCGGCCCCGTCCGACGCGTAGCCCATCGCCTCGTAGAACCGCCGCGCGTTCAGGTTTCCAGCAAAGACCCAGAGGACGATTGTGCGGTGACCGCGAGCCGCGAGAAGCTCCTCTCCGTATCGGCAGAGGCGAGTCCCGATACCTCTTCGCCAGCGACTCGGTGACAAGTACAGTCCCCAGAGCTCTGCCGCAGCCAAATTGACGTCGTCGTCCCGACACGGCCCAAGCGTGAGGAAGCCGACGGCCTCGCCCGCCTCTTCTGCGATGTGCGTTTCTTCCGGGCCCTCGCGCATCGAACGGAGGAAGTTCGCCTCGCCCCTCGCGTAGGAGAGCTTGGCGAGGCGCTCGTCCGGAACCAGTCCCTGGTACGCACGCCTCCAGGAGTCGACGTGCACCCGAGCCAGCGCCGGCGCGTCATCGGGGACCGCCTGTCGAATCCTGACCTCCACTTCGCCCCCCTTCACCCCTCGCATCGTCTCACGCCGACGGACCCGCGCCGCTCCTGCCGCCCAGCACGGCACTCGCGCCCGGCGTCCACTCGCCCCAGTACGAGAAGGCCAACGCGACGATGAACAACCGCACGCACGGCGCAATCTCCTCTGGAAGGTCCGCTTCGACGGGGCGGGTGAGAAGTCTCGAAGCCGCGATGCCCCCGATAGCTCTGTACGACTCGTACAGGGCAAGCTGGCGACGCCACCCGAAGCGGGGTTGGAGCGTCCACTCCCTGCCGCTCCAGGCGATCGAGAGTCTCTCCTCGGACCCGTCGCGCGGCAGCACCGCGTTCGCCATCACGGAGCCAGGTTGCCCAAGGACGTACAAAGTGCCGCACAGCGCTGTCCCTCGCGATACCTCGTACTCCACGCCGCCGGCAACAACGCTCCCCGGCCGTTGCTTCATCGGCGGTCGCAGCGAGCCGATTCCTTGCCCATGCTCGTCTCGGACCGTGCACGTCCCGGAGAGCCCGGCATCAAAGGTCACCGTCCAGACCGCCACGACTTCACCTCCTCCAGCCGATTCCGGCCAGCCGGCCGCTGCGCAACTAGAAGGCCTTCTGGCATGTGCGCTCCCACAGCATCTCGGTCAGCCAGATGACGAACAGCCCGACTGCAGGCGGCAGATCTGCCGGTAGCTCAGCTCGTGCCCTGCGACGAAGCGGCCGCTCCGGGGCGACGAGCCCAGCTCTCTCATCCCCTTCCCAGAGCACCAGGCCGCGGCGCCAGGGCGACTGCGCGACCAGCTGGTAGGTCCTCTCGTTCCAGATGATCGTGACTCCGTGCCACACAATGCCTTGCGCTCCGCGGCCCGTGCTGTAGGAGTGCCCACCCCTTCGAGCGCGAATCCAACTCCGATCGCCCGGTCGCGCGAGACTGCCTACTCGAGTCCGCCGGCAATGATCGCGCCGCTGTTCCACAGCGGTGACAGCTTCACCCCGCCGATCTCCTGACCGCGTTCGTCCAGGACCGCGAAGTCCCACGAGTGCCACCGCTTCGGCGCACCTTCCACACAGGCATGCTCACCTCTTGCCGGCACGGTCCGGGCAGATCTTGACCGGCCTCACTCCTACCAATGCGACTGATACCCGCGCTTCCAGAACATCTCGGCAAGCCACACGGCAAACAGACGAACGACGAGCAGCAAGTCGCCGGGCAGCTCGGCCCGCGCCGCCCGACTGAACGCGCGTTCCGGCACGACGGAGCCCACTTCCTTCTCGCCGTCCCAGACCCCGAACTCCCGCCGTAGCGTCGACCGAACTTGGAGGAAGAACCGCTTCTCCTCCCACACGATCACGATCGTGATTTGATACGCGCTTCGCCCCGCGGCCCTCGCAATCGGTGCGTCGGCCCCTCGCAACACGAACGCGCCCCGAACAGCCCGTCGCGGGAGACCTTGTGTTCCACGCCGCCCGCCACCACCACGCCCCGATTGCGCCACGAAGACACCCTCACCTCGCCGACTTCCTGCTCGAGGTCATCCGTGACAGCGAACTCCCACGAGTACCAGTGCTTCGGCGTCACCTTCCACATCGTCATCCTTCGATCTCGACCTCCCCAGCCGGGACGCGCTGCTAGGACGCGCACTTTACTCATCTTGTACTCCAGCGACCGTGCTCCGACAAGAACCCTCTGTGCGTCGAGGGGTATACTGACCTCGATCTATGGCCACGAAACGGTCAAGAGAAGAGCGCCCGACTGCATCGCTGCCTGCTCTGTCGAACGACGAGATCCGGCGATACTCGCGGCAGATCGTCCTTCCCGACATCGGATTGGAGGGGCAGCGCCGCCTCAAGAGCGCGAGCGTCCTCATCATCGGAACCGGCGGCCTCGGCAGCCCCGCCGCCCTCTACCTCGCCGCCGCCGGCGTCGGCCGCATCGGCATCGTCGACCACGACGTCGTCGACATCTCGAACCTCCACCGCCAGATCGTCCACGGCACGAGCACCATCGGGGCTCGCAAGGTCGTGTCGGCTCGCGACCGCATGCACGACGTGAACCCGCTCATCGAAGTCGACGCCTACGACGAACCGCTCACGCCCGAGAACGCGGTGCGGATTGCGTCCCCGTACGACGTCGTCATCGACGCGTCGGACAACTTCCCGACCCGCTACCTATCGAACGACCTGTGCGTGCTCCTCAAGAAACCCAACGTCTACGGCGCCGTTCTACGATTCGAGGGTCAGGTCAGCGTCTTCGACGCGAGGAAAGGCCCGTGCTATCGGTGCATCTTCCCGACACCGCCTCCGCTAGGCGCCGTCCCGAGCTGCACCGAGAGCGGAGTCCTCGGCGTCATCCCCGGTGTCGTCGGCACCTTGCAGGCGGTCGAGGCGCTGAAGCTGCTCCTGGACCTCGGAGCTCCCCTCACCGGGACTCTCCTCATCTACGACGCCCTGGTCCAGGACTTCACCCGCGTTTCCGTTGCCAAGTCGCCGCAGTGTCCGATCTGCAGCAAGAGACCGACGATCACGAGCCTCATCGACTACGACGAGTTCTGCGGAGTGCCCGGACACGGCAGCGTGCCGCGCATCGTTCTCGGCGACGAATGGGAGATCTCACCGTGCGAGCTGAAAGACCACCTCGATCGGGGCGATGCCGTGCACATCGTCGACGTCCGCGAGACCGGCGAGTGGGACATGGTCCACATCCCGGGCTCCGAATGCGTTCCGCTGCGAACGCTCGAGGCGCGCCTCTCGGACCTTCCCCACGACCGGGACATCGTCCTCGTCTGCCGCGTCGGCGTCCGTTCCGCGCGTGCTCTCGACGTGCTCAGGAAGGCAGGCTTCCGGCGGCTCAAGAATCTCCGCGGCGGGATCCTCGCGTGGGCCAAGGATGTCGATCCGACGATGCCGGTCTACTAGGAACGAAGGATCATGGCTTGACACTGGATCCTACTCATCTGCCGAGGAGTGGTGCCCCTTCTCTTGATCGTCGGGTACTCCGCTCATCCGAGAGAACGCGTCAAGCGGATCGAAGACGGGACGCTCACCTCGCCGAAGTACCAGTACCTTCGACCGTGATGCGACCACCGGTGCCGCGAAGAAGGGCGAGCGTTCGCCGTTCGTCAAGGGATCGCGAGAGCACGAGCCCCTAGTTCGGTCCGCGTTCTCAGGAGCCAGTCCCCGCGGCCGACATCGCGCGACCGGGGTAGGTATCTGCGAACCCGCTCACGGATGGATGATGATCCGCTTCGTGCGAGACTCCATCGCCTCCTTCTGCCAGGTTCGCCTGAGCGAGAACGCGATCTCGTAGTCCCCTGCCTCGAGCGCTCGGAAGCGCAGGGTCTGGATCGCTTCGTCGCCGGGCTTCGTCGTCCTCGTCGCCTTCTCGAAGGCACTCCCCAAGAGCTCCACGCCCTTGGGGAGTGCGTCAACTTGCCAGACGTATCCGGTGGTCGGGATCGACGAAAGCCGTACGGAGAACTCCTCGCCGACGACGGCTTCGACGTCGTCACGCGCCACGGGATCGCCTCACCTCGCTTCTACGCGTACCACTTGTGCCACAGGGCCGAATCGGTTCCTTCGACGAAGCAGTCGAGTCGCCCCTGAGCCCAGGAGCTCACGCCGACGCCCGAGCATAGGACGCCGCCCAGGCTCTCTTCTCCGCTCCAGTGCGAGCCGTCCCACCAGCGGTGCCACATGCGCGAGTCCTGGCCGGGGTAGAACACGTCGATTCGATTCGGACCCCACGACTCCGCGCCCGGTTCTCCAGACAGGACGCCTCCCAGGTCTTCCCATCCGCTCCACGCGCTCCCGTTCCACCACTTGTGCCACAGGTGCATGTCGTACCCGCGGACGAAGGTGTCGAGCCGGTTGGCGCTCCACGAGGCGACCGCCGGGCCCGAACTCAGGCCGCCGCCCAGGCTCTCCCATCCGTGCCAGCCCGCGCCGTCCCACCAGAGATGCCACATCGCCTGATCCATGCCTCGCGCGAAGACGTCGATGCGGTTCGATCCCCAGGAGACAGCCGCCGGCTCCGACGACAAGACGCCTCCGAGATCCTCCCAGTTGCTCCAACCGCCTTGATACCATTTGTGGTAGAGGTGGTGCGTCGTGCCGACAGCAAAGATGTCCAATCGCCCACTGGCCCACGAGCAGATGGCCGGCGCTCCGTGGATGATCCCACCCAGCGACTCCCAGCCGCGCCAGGCGGTGCCGTCCCACCAGCGGTGCCAGACCGCCGAATCCGTGCCTCGGGCCACAACGTCGATTCGGTTCGCTCCCCACGAGACGGCACTCGGCTTCGAGGTGATGATCCCGCCGAGGCTCTCCCACCCATGCCACTCGGCCTTCGCCGGCAGAACCACCCCTTGGATGGTCCAGAAAGGGAACTCCGTGTCGATGCCGGCCTCACCGTAGGCGATCTTGAAGAAACCGCCGGCCCCCCAGCCCGCTCCCCAGGAGTTCTTGCAGATCCAGCACTGCTCGGCCTCCGAATAGCCGATCACCTGCACGCAGTGCAGGCCGACGTCAGCGCCCGTCACGTGGTGATACACACCGCTGCCGTACGAGAAGAAGTCGTTGAACACGTGGAACACTGCACAGCAGGGGCCTGTGCTCGTGAGGTAGTTCTTCCGATCGACCGTGTTCGCGAGCGCCCCGGACTGCGTGACTTTGACAGCCCTCGCATCCCGGTTCGGCCCCACGATGCACTTCGGGTTCGGCGGAGGCGGCGCAAAGGCGCTTGCGTAGGGGAAGCACGCCTCGTCGGGAACCCCGCGGCTCTTCACCTGGCCGATGGCCTGGTCCGGCCACCATCCGCCGCAGCTCGCGCCGTGGCTTGAGCAGAAGTGCAGGTCCGCCTCGGACAGATCGAGCAGCTGCCCCTTCTCAATCGAAGCCATCGACTCCACAGTGGCCGTCGTACCGAAGGACACGCACGACCCGCAATTCCCTTGATCTTTGACGGGAGTCACGTGGTTCCCGTTCCGATTCCGCCAATCGACCGCCGGCGCGAAGTTCGGCGCCGCGGCAGCCTTCACGACCATCGCTGCTGTAAGCGCAGCCTTGTCGACGACGACTCCAAGGAGCGCCTTCTTCTCGGCATCACTTAGGTTCGCTTGCGGAGTCTGCCGAGGCTGCCACCGCGCCTTACCCTCCGTGAGGCTGGCGCTCAACGCCTTGATATCGAGCACACCCATTCCGTCTCCCTCCTTGCGATGTCTCCCTTCTTGCCCTTCCTTGTCCGCTGCCAACCTCGTTCCTTCGGCGTGTTCCGATTCCCGCGCAACCGTGCCCGGCGCGACGTAACCCTCCTTCCTCTCCGCGCGCCGCCCCTTCCGTTGCGGCCACGCCACCGGCTGCCTGCTTATCTGAGCATGTCTCCTCTGAGCTTAGCATAGCACTGCTTCACCGCTCACGCCAACGTGACCAACCTGCCGTGTCAAGTCACCCAAACGGCGGTACGGGACGGCAACGCACGTCTTCGGGTACTGCTCTTTCGCAGACGTAGGGGCTATCGAGGGTTGGCGGCCGCAGGTGAGACGTCCGGCCAAGGCGAAGCATCCCGACCCGCACAGCCGTCCACCTACCTGACAAGCCCAGGGCGGGCGTCGCCAACCTGGAAGGTCACACCGTGTTGTGTGCCAACTCGGACCTTCACCGTCGCTCTCGTCGCCGCCATTGCATTTCTCCTCATGGATGTTCTGCACTAGTATCCTCTTAGAGGCTGCGCTTCGATACTCGGCTCTCTTTGCTATCTGGCGAGGACGTCGGCGCGGTTCCATTCACTGCGGCGCCGACACATCATCACCCACGCGCCGGCACCACCACCTCGTCCCGCAGGCGATCCGGCCCTGTATCAAGCGCGCGAATCAAAACCCGTGCTACAAAAGGAGGCGCAAGTGCTACTGAAGCGAACGATCGTCGGTCGATCTGCCATCGTGTGGGGACTCGCTCTCGTGCTTGCCCTCGCGGCGTCATTTGCTGTGTACGCCGTCGAGGAAGAACAGCTCAGCGCGGTCGTGGCAAGGGACTCCACAGGCGCTGAGTCTGTCTACATCTTCGCTCAACTCCAAGGTGGACTAGAGGTCTACGTGTGGGATGGTGTCAGCACTCCTGATGAGGTGGGGACACCGCTGCCGAACCGGTCCGCGGCCCCTGGCTGGACTGCGAGTGACCCCGCCAGCGCTGTCTATCGGGACACGAAGCTCAACTGCGACGTCGTGTCGGCGTTTGTTATAGGCAGCGACTCGTCCCTTTGGGAGTGCTTTAGGCACCTGATTCCGGGGAGCAGTTGGCAGTGGATCAAGCTTGGCGTGCCCCCCAGTGGGGTGCAGCTCTCGGGGCATCCGGCAGCAGTCCCGGTTGGGATGTTCAGCGACGACATGGGAGTCTTCGTCACAGGTACGGACGGAGGCCTGTACGAGTACGTCCTCGGCAGCAAGTGGGAGTCGCTTGGGGATCCATCTGCTCCCCCGTGCCCAGAGCCCCCGTGCTTCTACATCAGCGCCGCACCATTCTCCTCGCCCTCAGTCGCCCGCTACATCAGCGGCTCGGGCCTATTCATAACCGACTACCAAGCCACTTTCGTCGTCGGCAGCGACGGGCACTTGTATGGCTACGAGTGCTTCGCCACACAGTGGGCGGACCTGAGCAACGTCGCAGGTGCGCCAACCCTCGGGACTTCGACACCGGCTGCCGTCGCGTACTACGACTACGTCGCGAAGAGCACGGTCTTCGACATCTTCGCGCTGGATGGAAACGGTAAGCTCTGGGCCTGCCATGTCGCCAACGGCAGTCCGACCTGGACTGAGCCCAGCCTCTCGCTCGAGCCCACGCCGATCACATCTCTTCCGGCAGCCGGCCTCTTCTACCCGACACCGCACGACCCGCAGGTTCGCGTCTTCTGCACTAGCACCGCGGAGCTGTTGACGGCTCTGCCGGGGAACCTCAGTCAGTGGGGCTGGCAGCACGATCACTCCGGAGCGTATGGAAGCGAAACGATGGCCAGGGTGCCGGCAGCCGTCGTGCTCAAGGGAATGCTCTACTCATTTGTCGCAACCTTCACGCCGACTACGGTCTACGGCCTCCGCCTCGCTACACGCTACTACACAGGAACAGAATGGCAGTGGCTCGATCTGGGGGTCTTGTAGCCTAGGCCCCCAACTGGCCGCGCGGATTCTCGCGAAGGCACCCAGGGGCTAGCTCGCGCCGCTAGCCCCTGGGTCGGGAGGCAGGAAGGGGTTCACGCTTCTCACGACGCCGAAGTTCGCTCACGCCTCTCGCACCATATTCCGGACACCGCGGGACCTTGAGTCGGACGGTGCTGCTCGCCCTCAACGCCCCGCCCATCGTCGTCGGGCACTCTGCCCACCCGAGAGAGCACGTCAAGCGGATCGAAGACGGGAAGCTCATCTCGCCCAAGCACCAGTACCTCTTCGGCAAGGACGCCATCACGGGCGCGCCAATGAAGGGCGAGCGCCCGCCATGCGTCCGCGGAGTGGCAGCGACAGCAGCCGTCTGAGGGCGCCAGCACAAGACGTTACCCGTAGCCGCGCGTCCACAGCCCACACCAAGTTCCGGGAAACCTGTCAACTGAAGACTTGACCCCGTCGCCAGTAGTCGCGTTCAAGGGTACGATCTACTCGTTCGCGGCAACCTTCACGCCGACCACGGTCTACAGTCTTCGCCTCGCTACGCGCTACTACACGGGAACAGAGTGGCAGTGGCTGGATCTCGGAATCCTGTAACCTAGGTCCCCAACTGGCCGCGCGGATTCTCGCGAAGGCAACCAGGGGCTAGCTCGCACCGCTAGCCCCTGGTCCGGGCAACACAGCGGCGCCGCCGGGGTCGGGAGGCAGGAAGCGGTTCACGCTTCTCACGACGCCGAAGTTCGCTCACGCCTCTCGCACCGTATCCCGGACACCGCGGGACCTTGAGTCGGACGGTGCTGCTCACCTCGACGCTCGCCCATCGTCGTTGGGTGCTCCGCTCACCCGGGAGAGCACGTCAAGCGGATCGAAGACGGGAAGCTCATCTCGCCGAAGTACCAGTACCTCTTCGGCAAGGACGCGATCATCGACGCCACGAAGAAGGGTGTGAAGCCGCCGTTCGTTTCGCTGCTACCATCACCGAAAGGACGACCTAGGGCTAGGCACTACTCTTTCTGGAGGATACTCCTGACTGCCTGGGCCAGCTGCGGGAGAGCTCGCCTCGGGTAGATCATGTCAATCAGGCCTTCATGCTGGTACTGCACGAGTTTCCGGAGATCGCTCTCCCGGTTCTGCCACCCCCGCCCATCGGTGACAAGGAAGAAGTACATATGGTAGTCTTTGGCCTGGGCGATCTTGAGGACATCGCCCAGGAAGTCCGTCAGCTTGCTTCCGGTCGCCTCGAAACCCTTCACCTCAACAACGACCTTGGGGCTATTCTTGCCCGGGATTGCGAAGTCGCACTTCGCCGTCTTGCCTTGCTTGCCCACAAACGCCACTCGAGGGACAAAGGGCACGTTGGCGGTCCGCAATGCCTCCTCGACCGCATTCTCCAACCCACGCCCGCGCTGCTGCCCTGCTATGGCTCTTCCTCGGCTCATCCTGTAGCGCTCGATAAGCACGTCCTCCAGCCGCCACTCCTTCCCTAGACCATTGTCGATGATCTCCGGCAGTCCTGCGCGAACAAGCGCCTCTGCAAGCTCCGCGGGCGCCTGGACAGCCAGCGCCCGCAGCTTGGTCCACGTGAGAGACTCGCGGCCGAGTGCGTCGCTGAGGACATGAGCAGCAGGCTCCTGGCCAAGCCCCAGTAACAGGCGGCAAGTATCAAGGAATGCTGAGTCGGCTTGGAGGCGATCCTCCAAGTCCTGGGGCCGTATGCGCCTTCCGAGCGTACGCAGAGCGGCAACTGAGGAGCCTATCGAGCCCACGACCCGCCGCGCGGTAGCGTCCTGCCAGTCTGCAGGCAGCTCGGCAAACTGAGACAACAAGCCTTCAATTGCGACCTTCGGGAACTTCATTCAGGTACCCACCACCAAGTACTCGCGGACCACTGCCCTCTGTTCGGAGACGTTCCGGTGAGTGCCGAAGTGATACCGGTGTGTCTTCTCGAACACCTGGACATCGTGCTTGTACTTCCGCATAAGAGCGGTGAGTTCGTCAAGGTCCGGGTATCCGTTGGATGAATAGGACAGGACTAGGATACTCTCGGCAAAATGCTCAAACAGGTCATCGAACGCTTGAACGGCCGTGCGACGGTACGAGAACGGAGTGAACCGCTTCGGGATCTTCCGCACCCTTGTGTCTTCTAGTATCTCTGTGCCCGCGCCCTGCCAGTACGAGGCCAACCCTTCAAGGAAGTGGTAGCGCTTGATGTAGCAGTTGTCGTCGGCACGAGGGACGTACGGAGGATCCATGTAAACAAGATCGAAAGCATCCTGCGGCACGGCGAAGACGTCCGCCCTGCTCGCACCGCACGACTGCCCGTTGTCGAAGACTGCAGCGTTGTAGGCTGCAACAGACTCAAAGAAGTGCTCCTGAAGAGAGAGCCTCAGATCGCGGCGCCCATCCTTATACTTCTCTGGATCACCTGCAACGGTGAACACCCCTCGCGGTTGGCGCTTCACACAAGATCGGACAAGTGCTGCAATCGCTAGGCTCTTGTGAAGTGGCGTAGCCAGACGCGGGATGTTCGCCCACACGTTGTCGAGGAACAGCAGATCGGCAGGAGCGAAGAAGATCCCGGTGAACGTTCGTCGAATGAAGTCTCGCCGCCCGAAGTTCTCTTCGAGGAGCATTGCGCAGTCGTCAGATGACAACGTCGTCGCCGAGTTCTCAATGGCTGCACGCGCAATGTGGCTGGAGAAGTCGAGGAAGTCATTCGCGACGACGCGCTTGCCCATTGTCTTCAGCAGGTACCCTACGCACCCGGTTCCGGAAAACGCGTCAAGGGCCGACGAGAACTCGACCGCGGAGAGCACCTCGTGGATCCACGGCAACAACCTATGCTTGCTGCCCATGTACCGCAGCTGAGGGTATTTCCCCGCCATCTCTGGGAAGGCCACCATCGGCTTAAGTGCGAGCCCCTCGCGGCAACGTGCCATAGGTACAACCACCGCACGATCATACCACATGCATCGGTCGAACATGCTGTCCCACGGCGCACGACGCTGCCGGAGTCATCGTCTTCGTTGGCGCGCTACAGCAGCGCGCCGGCAAGGCTAGCACCGGACCCTAGTTCCTCCTGCTTGCCTCGGTCCGTGGAGAAACCCGGTTTGCACGCCCAGCCTCAGCGTGCTTTCACGTCCGCGAGGTGTCTCTGGAACTCCTTCGGGAACGCCTCCATCAGCCGCAGCGCGGAGTCGTAGTAGTAGTTCGAGAGGACAACGAGCGTGTATCCCGTCGAGGGGTGATTGGAGACGAACGCCTCGACGCCGAGGAATCCTCCATCGTGGCCGACGCAGCCGGGGCCAGCGAGACCGCCGCCGATCTGGAAGCCATGCCCGTACTTGGAGCCCTTGACGCTTGGGATCAGCTGCCGAGGACCCCGCCTCGCCGCCTCGCCGCCTCGCCGCCTCGCCGCCACAGCCAACGAGGTCGACCATCATTGAGCGGAACGCGCGATTCAGACCGACGGCTGTCTGCCCGCCTCTGCCCACGTGCTACATGCCACAGGCCACGTGCCGTACCAGCTGAGAGCTAGCTCCCTCACGCCTCCGACTCGTGCGCTACCTCGAGGAACCGCACGTCGGCCTTGGCGATGCGATCGTACATGGCGATCATCCGCCGGTGTGGGGCCCAGTTCACGAGGAACATGGCGAGTGCCTCCCACAGCGCAACCCACGCCGCGATCGTCAAGCCCTCAGCGATCACGCGCTCAAGGACGATGTCGCGCACAGAGGGTCGCGCATTCACCCACACCGACGCGGTCAGAATCGCGATGCCGACCGCCAGCAGGGTCAGAGAGTTGCGCGCCAGCCGCCGCATCTCGCGAGCTTCGAGCTCTTTCAAGTAGAGGAAGTAGTTGTGAAGGCTCGTCTGAACGCGACAAACGGCAGGCTCGTCCACCGGCGCGGCGAGGCTCACCTGGACGAGAAACGGCTCCTTACCGATCTCACGCACGGAGTCGATGATGTACTCGACAAGCCCCTGGTCCAATTCCTTCTTGAGGTACGGGGCATGCTTGTCGAAGTCGTCGTACAAGTCGGCGATCCGTGCGGCGGCGATGTCGATGATCACTTCGCCGTCGTTCGTGCGCGAGTAGCGCTCGAGGATTCGCTTCCTCATCCCGAGAATCCCTCCGCCGTTCTCCTGTCAGCCGCGGCCGAACCGGCCTAGGCCGGACCGCCCCTACTCGTCCTTCAGCTTCTCGTCGACGATGTCGAGGACGATGGAACGGAACGTGACGTCGAACCAGGTCTGGAACGTGGCGAGGTCGCGAACCTTCGGCCACTGCGCCTCGTCCGTCGTCCAGGCGGCAAGCTCCTCTTCGAAGATGATGTCGAAGCAGAGGGCGATCAGGTCCTCGGGAGCCTGGTCGTCTGCCAGTTCCGGGAGAAGGTAGGAGATCCCGTCCTCATTCAGCTCGGCGAGGGTCAGTTCGGCCGGCTCGGGGAGGGACTTCAGCCAGTCGTGGAAAGGCTTCTTCGCCGTCACAATCGCGATGCTTCGGTTCAGCATGGTTGGCTCCTTGGAATACGGCTCGTAGCTTGTGGATTGTATCGCGGCTCGTAGCTTGTGGCTCGTGCGCTGCAGCTCGCGGAAAGACCCGGAGACGAGCGGCTTTCGGCCTGTCGCTCGTAGAAGAAGCCGAGGATTGCAGCGACGTGGAGGCTTGGGGTCCCACATGCGAGGTTCTTGCTCGAGAAAGAGCACGGGCGCCCCGGTTCGCGGCCTGAGTCTTGACCAATCCCCTCAGACAGCTCATACCACCCGCTTGGGCCCGATCCGTCGTCAGATCGCTTGTCCCGGGGCGCCGGTGGAATCCGGGCCAATCTAGCACGTTGGTAAGCGGATGTCAAGTTTTGGATGTTCTAGGTGATCTATATCGCTCCTAGATGTCCATTGGCAAGCGCTTGTCTGTCTTCGCTGACGTATGTCGCCCCTTGTATAGTGACACTCGGAACCATGCCGAAGAAGTACTACCGCATCGTGTCAAAAGGGGACGCTGTCCGGCGCGCGCGCATCGTCGCCGGGCTGACGTCGGCGGATTGCGCCGACGCGGTCGGCGTTTCCCGGCCGATGCTCTCTTCGATCGAGAACGGCGCCGGCACGAGCGTCACGACGGCGCACAAGATCTCCGCCGCGGTCGGGAAGGCGTTTGAGGAGCTGTTTGAGATCGTAGACGCGCGGCCCGCGTCGACGCGCCGGAAGTAGCGCCGCGGGCGCGGCATGTAGCCTGTGGCTTGTGGGAAGGCGGTTCGCAGTGCGTGGCGACTCAGCGCTCTTCGTTGCCGAGTCGCTCGGGAGTTGGGCTGCTCGGCGTTCTCCGTCTCCGAGCAGCTCGGGAGTTCGGCAGAGTGCAGCCAGAGCCGGCACGCCGCCGAACTCCTTGCCCGGCGAGCGCGATGCAGGGCGCAACTCCTGGTCCATGGTCCGTGGCGACTCGGCGGTCTTCGTTGTCGAGTCGCTCGGAGAGTTGGGCTGCTCAGCGGTCTGCGTTGCCGAGCAGCTCGAGAGCTCGTCAGAGTGCAGTTGGAGCCAACACGCCGCCGAACTCCTTGCCCGATGAGCGCAATCC
Source organism: Thermotogota bacterium (assembly GCA_039679545.1). Taxonomy (GTDB): domain Bacteria; phylum Bipolaricaulota; class Bipolaricaulia; order UBA7950; family UBA9294; genus JAPLGD01. The sequence continues at coordinate 22,983 of JBDKUT010000009.1, read as the reverse complement.
GCTACATCCGAGGCGATTCGTCGGGGTCGAGGTAGTCGACGAAGGTGTCGACGAGTGCGTCGAGGAACGCTTTGAATTCGTCGGGGCCAACGGTAACGGAGTACTTGCCTCTGTCGATCTCTTGTCGTAGCGCGGTCAAGCGAGGGCTCTGAACGCCCGCTTCCTTGAGGATCGCGACCAGTCGGCTGGCGGCGTCGACAAGGCGGAACGGGCCGTAGGCGGGGGTCTCGTCGAGGAGGTTCCGCGCGCTCGATGCGATGTAGCCGATCAGATCGAAGACCTTGGCCTCCAGGGCCGTACTATCCACCGTAGACCTCCCAATGCACGATGCCTTCCGTCTTGCGAGCCGGCGCTTCCGGGGTCTCGTCCGGCACGCCCACGCTGACGAGCAGAACCGGCTCGACGGTCTCGGGGAGCTTGAGGAGTCGGGCGACGGCCCTGTGGGTGAACGAAGCGACCGGGCAGGTGCCGAGGCCCTCGGCGTACGCGGCCAAGAGCAGGTTCTGCGCGGCCATCGCGGCGTCGCACGGCGCGAGCAGGACCTCTCCGAGCGTGCTTCCCTTGGCGCGCGCGTCGGCGAGGTCCTGGCAGACGGCAACCACGGCGCCGGGGTCGCCCAGGAGACCCGGGCTCACGGTCTTCAGCTTGGCGATCCTCGTAGGCTCCGTGACGATGACGAACCGCCAGGTCTGAGCGTTTCCGCCCGACGGCGCCCACGTTGCGGCCCCGACGATTCGCTCGAGAATCGCTTGATCGATCGGTGTGGAGGAGAAGCGCCTCACGCTCCGCCGGCCACGGATTGCGGCGTAAAGGTCCATCTGATCTACCTCTCTTCCTGGCTCGTGAGCGAGTATAGCGCGCATGCAGGACGGCGTTCGTACTGCGCGCTTCGCAGTAGACGGAAGCTACACGAGGAGGCTCTCGGCAATCCGAAGGTAGACGGCGGCGGCTTGTTCTATGTCGTCGACGCGGACGTGGTCGCTGGGTCCGTGGGCGTGGGCGATGTCGCCGGGACCGAGGATGACGGTCTCGATGCCGTTCGCGGCGAGGTGCGCTCCGTCGGTCCAGTAGGTGACGCCGACGGGTTCGGTGGGAACTCCGGCCTCGCGGCACGCGGCGACGCACGCCTGCGCCAGCTTTGAGTCGGGCGGAGTCCCGAGCGCGACGTGGGGCACGATCGACGTGCGGTCCATCTCGACGACGTCGTACGTGAGCCCATCGACGTTGTCGCAGATGGAGGCCACGAGCTCGCGAACTCCGGTCAGCGCACCGGTCTCGCCGGGCAGGGTGCGGCGGTCGACGTCGAGCTCGCACCGCTCGGCGACGATGTTCGGCTCGGTGCCCCCGCAGATTCTGCCGACGCTGACGGTGGACGCGCCGAGAAGTGGGTACGTGCGCTTGGCGATGCGCGGGCGGAGCTGATCTTCGAGCGCGGTCAGGATTCGTGCCCCGTACGACGCGGCGCTGACGCCTTTCTCCGGACAGCTTCCGTGCGCGCCGCGGCCCACAAGCGTGATGCGGATGAAGCACGCGCCTTTGTGGGCGATGGCGGCACGCAGGCACGTGGGCTCCCCGACGACGGCGTAGTCGGCCTTGAGCCCAGACTCGATGAGCCGCTTCACGCCGAGCGACCCGGTCTCTTCATCGACCGTGCCACCGAAGATGAGAGTTCCTGCCAGGGGACCAGACTCCCGAGCCCGAGCAGTTGCCGACGACCGGTCGCGCAACGGCCTAGCCGCCGCCGCCACCACACCGCCCAGGGCGGCGACGGCCGACATCATGTCGCACGCGCCGCGCCCCCACAGGACGCCGTCCTCGATTCGCGGCGCGAAGGCGTCCTTCATGTCGCCGGCGGGGACGGTGTCAAGGTGGCCGTTCAGGAGGAGCGTCGGGCCTGCCCCTCCCAACTCAAGGCGGGCGATGACGTTCGAGCGGCCGTCGAGAGCTGGCTGGAGCTCGGCGTCGATCTCGCGCTCGTGAAACCAGCCGACGAGGAACCGGCCGATCGCGGCTTCGCGACCTGGGGCATCCTTGTGGCTCTCGATCGCGATGAGGTCGCACGCGAGGCGTACGACCTCGTCCGAATCGACTGTGATGTGCGTCACACTCGGAGCCCCACGCTTACTTCTTCCCGCCGGAAGGTGAGAGCTTGACCATCTTGCCCTGGTCGAACGCCTCCTGCGCCATCTCGCGGAGCCGGAACTTCTGGATCTTGCCGGACTGGGTCATCGGCAGCTCGCTCACGACGACGATGTAGCGCGGAACTTTGAAATTGGCGATCTCCTTCGCGCAGTAGTCGACGAGCTCCTGCGGGTCGATCTTCGCGCCCTGCTTCGGGATGACGTACGCGGCGGCGACTTCGCCGAACACGGGGTCGGGGACGCCGATGACGGAGACGTTCAGGACCCTCGGATGGGTGAACAGGTACTCCTCGATCTCGGCGGGATACACGTTGAACCCGCCGGTGATCAGCATGTCCTTCTTCCGCCCGACGATCTTCACGTACCCCTCGGCGTCCATCGTCGCGAGGTCGCCGGAGTAAAGCCAGCCGTCTTTGTCGATCACCTCGGCCGTCTTGTCGGGCATCTTGTAGTAGCCGATCATGACGTTGTAGCCGCGACAAGCGAGGTCGCCGGTCTCTCCGGTCGGCACGGACTTCCAGTCGTCGTCGGCGATCTTGACCTCGATCCCGGCGAGGGCGCGGCCGACGGTCTCGACGCGGCGCTCGATCGAGTCGTCGAAGCGGGTCATCGTGATGACCGGCGACGCCTCGGTGAGGCCGTAGGCGATCGACACGTTGCAGTGCATCTCGTTCATCGTCCCGCGCATGACTTCGACCGGGCACGGAGCCCCGGCCATGATCCCGGTGCGCAGGGTCGAGATGTCGTACTTCCCGCCGCCCGGCTTGCCCTTTCGATTCTCCTCGAGCTCGAGGACGAACATCGTCGGGACGCCGTAGAGGACGGTCACGCCAAACCGCTCAACGAGTTCCAGCGCCTCGTTCGCCTTGAAGACCTGCATCGGCACGATGCTCGCGCCCCACGTGATCGCCCCGGCGATCCCCATGACGCAGCCGAAGCAGTGGAAGAACGGAACCGCAAGCAGGAACACGTCCTTCTCGGTCGCGTGCAAGACCTCGGTGACTTGCTCGCCGTTGTGGCCGATGTTGTGGTGCGACAGCATCGCGCCCTTCGGGTTCCCCGTCGTCCCGGAGGTGTAGAGGATGAAGACGTTGTCCTTCGGGTCGCACGTCACCTCGCGCTTGGCGAGCTTCCCGTCGGCGAGGCCGCGGGCGCCGCGAGCCAAGACGTCGTCGATCCGATGCATGTCCTTGCCCGCCTTGCCGACGATGACGACGTGCTTCAGGTTCGGGAGCTTCAGGCGGATCTCGTCGATCATCGTGAGGTAGTCGATGCCGACGAACGCGTCGACGGCGAAGAGCGTCGTTGCCTCCGAGTTCCCGAGGATGTACTCGACCTCGTGGGTCTTGTAGCGGGTGTTCATCGGCACGACCACGGCGCCGATCCGGGCGACGGCGAAGTAGGCGACGATCCACTCGGGCATGTTGGGCATCCAGAGCCCGACCTTCTCACCCTTCCCGACCCCGAGGTCGAGGAGCCCGCGCGCCAGCTTGTCGACCTTCTCGGAGAGCTCGGCGTAGGTGAGGGTTGCGCCGCTCGGATCGAGGATGGCGGGCCGCTTCGGGAACTGGGTGGTCGTATCGCGGAGGACTTGGGACAGCGTTCTCATCGGTTCACCTCGTGATCGGCTTTCTGTGACGACATCGGAGGGGATTATCGGGGGCCTGAATCGACGCCGCAAACCGGCCTGAAGGGGACCCACGAAACCGGCTTCGCTGGCCCTCCGCCTCTCGGAAAGAGATGCTCGCCATGATCTCCGGTAAAATCACAAGTCACCCAAGGAGGGCCTCCGATGGACGCACGCTACGGGCGCTACCTCGACGTCGACCTCTCGGTCGGCGCCATCCGGGACTACGCCGTCCCCGAAGCGTGGTCGCGCCTTCACCTCGGCGGGAAGGGGATCGCCGCTCGCATCCTCCTGGAGGAGCTTCCGACCCGCGTCGATCCGCTCGGCCCGGAGAATGTGCTCGCCCTCGCAACGGGGCCGCTGCAGGGAACAGGTGTCGTTGGGGCCGGGCGCCACGCCGTGCTCGCCGTTTCGCCGAAGACGGGGTGGGTGGCCGACTCGTACGCAGGGGGCCACTTCGGCCACGAGCTCGGCCGCTCCGGCTACGACGGGATCCTCATTCGCGGTCGCTCGCCGCGCCCTGTCTACCTCACGCTCATCGACGGGGTCGCCGCGCTTCACGCGGCCGACGACCTCTGGGGCAAGGGAACCGGAGAGACCGAGACCACACTCCAAGACCGGCATCCACGCTCGCGCGTCAGCTCGATCGGGATCGCCGGGGAATCGCTCGTCTCCCAGGCGTGCATCATCAACGACCGTACGCGTTCCGCCGGCCGCCCGGGTCTCGGCGCTGTCATGGGCTCGAAACTCCTCAAGGCGATCGTCGTCCGCGGAAACGCCGAGAAGCCCCTTCACGACGCGGCCCGGTTTCGCACTGAGCGCGCTGAGTACGCCAAGACGTTCCTCGCCGAGGGCCCGCAGGAGTTCGGCAAGTACGGCACGGCGTCCGGGGTCCCCTGGCTCTCCGAACAAGGGATCCTCCCCACGCGGAACTTCGCCGAAGGAGTCTTCGAAGGTGCCGACGCCATCAGCGGCGAGCGGATGCACGGCACGATCCTCGTCCGCCAGGACACGTGTGCCGGATGCCCGGTGCGTTGCAAGCGGGTCGTGAAGACCACCTTCGACGGCTGCGACGTCTTGCCGGAGTTCGGTGGGCCAGAGTACGAGACGGTGGGAGCCTTCGGGTCGATGTGCCTGAACGCTGACCTCTCCTCGATTGCGCTCGCGAACCAGCTGTGCAACGACTACGGCCTCGACACCATCTCGACCGGCGTCGCCGTCGCCTTTCTCATGGAGGCGAGCGAGAAGGGGAAGATCGACGAGGAGATCGCGTGGGGCGACGCGCACGCGGTGATCTCGATTGTCCACGCCCTCGCTCGCCGTGAGGGGATCGGCGACCGACTTGCCGACGGACTCGACCTCTTCGCTCGCGACCTCAGCGCGGACTTTGCGATGGCGATCAAGGGCGTCGAACTCCCGATGCACGAGCCGCGCGGCAAGCAAGGCCTCGGGCTCTCCTACGCGACAAGCCCGCGCGGCGCGACCCACATGGAGGGGATGCACGACACGATGCTCGAGCGGGAGGCTCCGTGTCCCGAGCTCGGAGTCACTCGAAGCTACGACCGGTTCACGCTCCTCGACAAGGTCGCTCCGACCATCGCCTTCGAAGACCTGCGATCGTTCACGAACTCCCTCGTCCTCTGCTGCTTCACGACCAACGAGGTGGGTGCGTCCTACAACTTCCCGGCCATCCGATCGCTGCTCGAGGCGGCGACGGGACTCGCTGTCGACGCCCAGGAGATGCGGCAAATCGGAGCTCGCAACTACGCGCTCCTCCGTCTTCTCTCCGGCCGCGCCGGCCACGTCATGGAAGCCGACGAACTCCCGCGGCGCTTTGCCGAGCCGCTTCCGCACGGCGCGAGCGCCAACCACCCCATCGTGACGGAGACGATGGCCGAGGCCGTCGCCGCCTACTACTGCGCGCGGGGCTACGACCGTTACGGACCGACGGATGCTACGCTCCGCAGCCTCGGCCTGGCGGATTGCGCTAGCCGGATGGTGAGGGCGGCGTCATGATCCCGGTCATCTCCTTCATCGGCCACCACGACAGCGGGAAGACCCGTCTCTTGGTCGAGATCATCCCTCTCCTCGTCGAGCGCGGGTACCGAGTCGGCACCGTGAAGCACGCTCCGCACTTGGACGAGGTCGACCGCCCCGACTCGGACAGCGAACAACACCTTGCCGCAGGCGCAAGCCGAGTCCTCCTGCGCGGCGAGCGCGTCTCGTCGCTCACGTGGGAACACGAAGACGAAGACCTCCCCAGCGATATCGACCGCCTGTTCGCCGGGTGCGACGTCGTCCTCGCCGAGGGATTCAAGCACGGTCCGTGGCCGAAGATCGAGGTCTTCCGCCGCGGGCGCGACCTGCGCCGGGAACCGCTGGCCGGCGAGATCGACGTCGTCGCCGTCGTCACGAGCGAGCACGTCGCTGTCCCCGACGGGGTCTCCGTCATTTCCCCGCGCGACCGCGAGGCGATTCTCGGACTTCTCGAGGAACTGATCGCCGCGCCCGCCTAGAACCGAAATTGCGTATGGCGACCCCCTCGTGTACTCTCAAACCGCGATGACATCAGCATCGGAAGCGCGCAGCTCCGCAGCCGGTCCGCCGACGGCGACGCTCTACCTCGTCCCGCCTCGGTCGGATCGCCGAGCCCTCGGCCGTCGCCTTGCGGCCCCGATGCTCTCCAAGCGTCCGAAGGACCACGCCCTCGCCGAACGCGGTATTCACCCCGACGTCATTGAGCTCTACGCGGAAGACGGCAAGGAGAAGATCGGCATTGACCAGGTTCGCGAGGCGATCCGTGCCGCGCAGTTCTCGCCGGTGGAGAGTGACCGCAAGGTGTGTCTTGTTCCGCGAGCCGAGAGCCTGACCGTCGAAGCGGCTAACGGCCTCCTGAAGACGCTCGAGGAGCCGCCGCGGGGGATGGTCTTTGCGCTCCTCGCAGAGCACGCCGGGGACCTGTTGCCGACGATCGTGTCGCGCAGCCGCGTCGTTCGCGTTACCCCCGAGGAACGCGAAGCCCACCCCGAGCGTCTGACGGCCTGCGGGGACACCGACGCCGAGGCCCAATGGCTTTCGCGGGTGGCCGACCGACCCGGCGACCTCGACCGATTCCTGGAGGCGCACCTTGATGTGTCGGCGGCGCTAGCGGCGGCGGCCGCGCAAGCCGCCGTAGCCGCCATCGAGGACCTCATCTCTTCCGCAATCGGCGACGACCCGATCCTGCGGCGCGAGGCCCTGAGGGAGATCGTGATCCGCGCCGTCGGCCTCGATCCCCACCTTTTCACGACCGGGGTCGCCCAGCTCGCCGCCCAGGAACGCACGACGCTCTTTCTGTTCCTGCAGGAACTGCTTGGCGCCTCCTTCGACCGTCTCCGGGAGGCGATTGCGGCCGCTGCTCGGGGTGAGCCGGCGGCGGCTCTCGGCACGGACGTCCTCGAGCGGACGTGCCTTGCCGTAGACCGCGCGCATCGGGCGCTCTATGCTTTTGCACCGACGGAGGGCGTCCTCCTGTCGCTTTTCTTCGCCATCGGAGGAGTCGTCCATGCCGAATGACCGGATCGTTCTTGTGCGGATCCTCGACCTCGAGCGCGAGGCCGCCTACTTCAACGCCGAGGAGCTGCCACTCCACGTCGGCGACTCCTGCGTCGTTGAGCACAACGGGTTGCGCCTCGGGACGGTGGGCGAGGAGGTCCCGGCGGGCGGGGAGCTCTCCGGCCAGCTCGAACGCGTCGTCCGCGTGGCCACCGAGGCGGATCTCGACGCGCACCGCTACAACCAGGCCGACGCGGAGCGCACGGTCACAGCGACCCGCGAGGCGGTCGCCCGCCACGACCTTCCGATGCACCTCGTCGCGGCCGAGTACACGCTCGACCGCAAGCAGCTGCGCATCTACTTCACGGCGCCGCACCGCGTCGACTTCCGGAACCTCCTCCGCGACCTCGCCAGCCGGTTCAACACACGCATCGAGCTTCGGCAGATGGGTGCGCGTGATGAGGCGCGCCTGCGCGGCGGCGTCGGCCGCTGCGGCATCGAGATCTGCTGTCACCGCTTCCTGCGCGAGCCGAAGCCCGTGCCCATGGATCTTGCCTACGACCAGGAGCTGTTCGTGTCCCCGGAACGGATCACGGGTGCCTGCGGCCGCTTGATGTGCTGCCTCGCCTACGAGCACGAGACGTACCTGACCGAGTTGGCGCGACTTCCGAAGCTTGGCGCCCAGGTGGCCGTCGGCGAGAAGCAGGGCAAGGTGATCTCGCACAGCATCTTTCGCCAGACGGTGACGATCCTGACGGAGGAGCGGGAGCGAATCGAGGCTACGGTCGACGAGATCGAGGTTCTGCAGCCGGGGAAGAAGCGGAAGCACTGACCTTCCCTCCACCGGCTTCGACATCCGCCAGCTCTGCCGGAGACAACAGGACGCGAACTCGCGCCCCCTCGTCGGTGTACTCGAGGGAGCGGACCCTTCGTGGATCCCGAAGGCTCCCGAACCGCCCGAGCGTCGCGTACGGGACGAGGATCTCGACCTCCCGATCCGCCGGGTAGACGACGTCAGCGATGGCTGCAAGCAGCTCGTCGATGTGGACGTCGTCCCGCGCCGAGATTCGCACACCGGGAAGGTCGCGCTCGGCACTCTCCGGGCAGAGATCGATCTTGTTCAGCGCATTCAGAACAGGCGGCCGGACGTCGCCGTCTCGAAAGACTTCTCGCTCCAGCGTATCGAGGACGGAACGGTAGTCCTCGTTCCACGAGGGCCGAGCGATGTCGACGATGTGAACGACGAGGTCGGCATATCGAACGGCCTCGAGCGTCGCCGCGAACGCCGGGACCAGGTGATGCGGAAGGTCGCGGATGAAGCCGACCGTGTCGATGAACAACGCCTCGCGCCCGTCCACGAGGGGCCCACGTCGGACCACCGTGTCGAGGGTCGCGAACAGCTTGTCCTCGACGAGACTGTCGGCGTCGGTCAGCCGATTGAGGAGCGTCGACTTCCCGCTGTTCGTGTACCCGACAAGCGTTACCTGGGGCAGCTCCCCGTGCGAGCGGAGCTTCCGGCGCGTCGAGCGCTCCTTAGCCACTTCGCGCAACCGACGCTCGAGCGCGTGGATCCGGTGGCGGATCTTCTCGCGGTCGATCTCGAGCTGCGTCTCGCCCGGCCCACGCGTGCCGATTCCGCCGCCCGTCTGCGTCAACGCTTGTCCCCATCCGCGTAGGCGGGGGAGCCGGTACCGCAACTGGGCCAGCTCGACCTGAAGCTTCGCTTCTTTCGATGCGGCGCGCTGGGCAAAGATGTCCATGATAAGCTGCGTGCGGTCAATGACCTTGCGGCCGAGGGCGTCCTCGAGGTTGCGGGCTTGGCTCGCGTGGAGCTCGTCGTTGAAGATGACCGCGTCGGCGCCGAGCTCGTCACACGCCGCCAGGACCTCCTCCAGCTTGCCCTTGCCGATAAAGGTCGCGGGATCGGGGCGCACCCGCTTCTGCACCAGGGTCGCCAGGGTGACGATCCCGGCGGTGTCCGTCAGAGACTCGAGTTCATCGAGGAGGCCCTCGCCAGCGTGGCCCCGGTCGATGCCGACGAGCACGGCACGTTCGTTCCCGTAGACGCGCGCGCGAACCCCAAGCCGGTCTTCGACCAGCGGGCGGCGCACTTCGTCCGGTTCAGGTGTTCTGTCGCTCAATCTTCGCTCCCAGAAGCTGCAACTTTTCCGTCAGGCGCTCGTAGCCCCGGTCGATGTGTTCGAGCCCACCCAGAGTTGTCGTGCCCTCTGCGGCGAGCGCTGCGAGAACGAGCGCTGCGCCAGCGCGGATGTCGGGCGCCTCGATCGTCCCCGCTCGCAGCCGATCGACGCCGGTGATCGTCGCCGTCCTTCCATCAACCGTGATCTGCGCGCCCATCGTCCGGAGCGGGTCGACGTACGTGAACCGGCTTTCGAACACGGTTTCCTTGACCCTGCTCGTTCCGCTGGCGACGGTCAGAAGCGCCGCGAACGGGGGATGGAGGTCGGTCGGGAACCCCGGATGCGGCGCGGTCTCGATCGTCGTCCCACGGAGCGGCCCACGCGCCGACACGGTGACGGTCTGCCCAACCTCCTGCACCTCGACCCCGACCTGCCGCAGCGCGTCGGAGAGCGGGCGCAGGTGGTCCGGGTCGACGTCCTCGGCCGTGGCTTCGCCGCGAGCGATCGCCGCGGCGAGAAGAATCGTCCCCGCTTCCAGGCGGTCCGGGATCAACGTGTGTTCGGTCGCGCCGAGACGCGACGTCGCGACGCGAATCGTCCGGTCATCGACCTCGATCTCGGCCCCCATCGCGCGCAGGAGCCTCGCCAAGTCGAGGACCTCGGGCTCGACGGCCGCGTTGGCGATCTCCGTCACGCCCTCCGCCAGCGTCGCCGTCATCATCAGCTGCTCCGTCGCCCCGACGGACGGAAAGCCCAGTTCGATCCGCGCGCCGCGCAACCGGTCCGCCGAAACGTCGATGACGCCGTCGTGCTCCTCGATGTGCGCTCCCAGCGCTTGCAGTCCACGCAGGTGGAGGTCGACGGGACGCGCGCCGATCACGCACCCTCCCGGCAGCGGAACCCTCGCACGTCCAAGCCGAGCCAGAAGAGGGCCCAGGACGAGAAACGAGGCGCGCATTTTGCGCACGGAGTAGGGGTTCGCTTCACCCGACAGGGGGCCGTCGCCCGAGATGACGACGCTCCCTTCGTTCCGGACGACACGCTTCCCGAGCGCACCGAGTGTGTAGAGAATTGTGCTGACGTCGCGCAGCTGGGGAACTCGACGCAGGATGATCGGCTCGTCGGTGAGGAGTGCGGCGACGCAGGCTGGCAGCGCCGCGTTCTTCGCCCCTTCGATCGCAATGCGCCCCGACAGGCGCCGTCCCCCCTCGATGATCAGCGCGTCCATAGATCGGCTAGGGAAGATAGCGCAACGGATCGACGGGGAACTCGCCGTTCCGCATCTCGAAGTGTAGATGCGGCCCCGAGGAGATTCCCGTGTTCCCCGACAGCGCCACCCGCTGACCGGCCTCCACGTACTGGCCTACGTAGACGAGCGAGCTGCTCAAGTGGCCGTAGAGCGTGTACCACTTGTTCGCGTGTTCGATGATGAGGACGCTCCCGTACCCCGGTTGTTCGCCGTAGAAGTAGACCCTGCCGGGTGCCGACGCGCGAACGACTGTCCCCTCGGGGACGTCGATGTCGATCCCGTCGTGGTGTTGCTTCTGCTTCAGGACCTCGTGGACCCGCCACCCGAACCCCGAGACGACCTTGCCCTCGAGCGGCCAGATGTACTCCGATCGGGTTCCCTTCGACAGGTCGCTCACCGTGTCCCAGAGTGCCGACGTCCCTCCCGGGATCACGATCCGGCTTCCCGAGTAGATGGTCGACGCCGTCGTGAGTCCGTTCGCCGCCGTCAGCTTCCCGACGGGCACGGAGTAGGTGAGCGAGATGTCCGTCAGCGTTTGTCCCGACTTGATCGTGTGCACGACCCCGGCGCGCGACGCATAGAGGACCTGTCCCACTTCGAGCGATTCGCCTTCGTACAGATGGTTGCTTGCCCGCAGGATGGAGGCGCTGACTCCGAGCGCCGTGGCGACGCTCGACACGGTGTCTCCCTTCTTCACGGTGTGGGAGACGATCGAGCCGCCCGCACCCGAAGGGCCCGTCGACGCGGGCTTCGTCGTCTTGCTTCCCGACGTCGATGGTACCGTTGCGGTCGTGCTGCTCGCGGGGCTCACTGTCGGCGCACTCGCGGCCGACGGCGCCGATGCGGCAGGCTTCACCGGGGCGGAGCTCGCCGCGGGCTTCGTCGAGGATGCCCCATTCGGGGAGAGAATCTGGTCGACCGCCGTGTCGACGCTTGTCGCCGCCGGCGTCGCCAGCGCGGCGGCCGCCTGGTCGCTCGGATTCTCGGAGAAAACGGTAAGGTCACCCTCGGGCTCGTTCGTGCCTCCCGAGCGCAACAAGAGGACGGGGATGGCGACGCACGCGGCGACGACGAGAAGAGCGATGAGGACGCGATCCTTGCGGATCGGCTTTGCAGACGAAGTTCCGTACCTGGGCCGACTAGTCACCTTTCATCAGCTCGAGGAACTGCTCGTTGTCCCTCGTCGCCTCCATCTTCGCCTTGATGAACTGCATCGCTGCCTGCAAGTCGTTCAACTCGCTGATCATCTTACGGAGAATCCATACGCGCTTCAATTCCTTCTCGCCGAGAAGGAGTTCCTCTTTCCGCGTTCCGCTCTGTTCGATGTCGATCGCGGGGAAGATGCGGCGGTTCTGAAGGTCGCGGTTGAGGACGAGTTCCATGTTCCCGGTTCCCTTGAACTCCTCGAACACGACCTGGTCAAGCTTGCTCCCCGTGTCCACGAGGGCGGTGGCAATGATCGTGAGGCTCCCTCCCTCCTCGATGTTGCGCGCCGCTCCGAAGAACTCCTTCGGCTTGTACAGCGCGGTCGGATCCATTCCGCCTGAAAGAAGCTTCCCGGACGCCGGAATCGAGAGGTTGTAGGCGCGAGCGAGCCGCGTGATCGAATCCATCAAGATCACGACGTCGTGCCCCAGCTCGACGAGCCGCTTCGCGCGGTCCGTGACCAGCTCCGCGATCCGCGTATGGTGCTTCGGCTCCTGGTCGAACGTCGCGGCGACGACCTCGCCGTTCTTGATCGACCGTGTGAAGTCCGTGACTTCCTCCGGACGTTCGTCGACAAGGAGAACGAACAGCTTGATGTCGGGATAGTTGGCGTTGATCCCGTTCGCGATCTTCTTGAGCAGCGTCGTCTTTCCTGCCTTCGGAGGAGACACGATGAGTCCGCGTTGTCCCTTTCCGATCGGGCAGAAGAGGTCAATGATGCGGGTCGAGATCTCCTCCGGATCGTGCTCGAGCTTGAGGTGCTGATTCGGGTGAAGGGGCGTCAGCTCCTGGAACTGCACGCGACGGCGGGAGTCCTCCGGATCGCCCCCGTTCACGGCGTCTGCCTTCAGAAGCGCGAAGTACCGCTCGTCGTTCTTCGGCCCGCGGATCGGGCCGGAGACGAGATCGCCGTCCCGAAGCGCAAACCGCTTGATCTGCGAAGGTGACACGTAGATGTCCGCCTTCCCGGGAAGGCAACTGTCGCTTCGCAGGAAGCCGTACCCGTCCGGGTGAAGCTCCAGGATGCCGTCGATGAACTGAAGGTCCTTGTTCCGCGCGAGGTGAGCCATCACCATGCGCAGAAGGTCGTCCTTCCCAATCTGCCTGGAGTTCTTGATGTCGATTGTCTCGGCGAACTGCTCCAGTTCGTCGATCGTCTTACGTCGCAGTTCTCGGATTTCCATGCCCGCTCACCTCAAATGTGTTGCCTTCGGGTTCGTCACGTCGAGGGAGGTCGAAGGCAGAAGCCTGCCCCTTACCTGGTTTCGCTGCCCGCTCGATCCTCGAGCTTGCCCACTCGCGTCGCGTGCCGCCCTCCCTCGAACGGCGCCGCAAGCCACGCACGCACGATGTGCTCGGCGAGTCCCGCCCCGAGCACCCGCCCTCCCAGACAGAGAACGTTCGCGTCGTTGTGCCGTCGGCTCAGTTCCGCCGAGAACGATTCCGTACACGTCGCCGCACGAATCCCAGGGTACTTCCCCGCCGCCATCGCCATCCCAATGCCGGTCCCGCAGATCAGGATCCCTCGATCCGCCTCACCGTGCCGAATCAGCTTCACGACGGCGCGAGCGATGTCCGGGTAGTCCACGGGAGCTGACGAGGCGGTTCCGACGTCGACCACCGTGTGCCCCTCAAGGGCTCGCGCGATGAGGTAGGCTTTCAGCTCCACCCCCGCGTGGTCTGCTCCAATCGCGATCTTCATGCTAGAGCCTCTTGAACAGCCACTTGATCATGTCGCCGTACATTCGCAGACGGTCCGCGATGCCCTTTGCGAACCCCCGTTTCTCTTCCTTCAGGACGTGCGTGACCCCCTCGAGCTTGACGTACTCCTTCTTCCACCCTTCCTTGGCGGCCAGCTTCGACAGGGTGATCTCGATCCCGAAGTTCATCTCGTGCACATCCTCCACGTTTTCCTTGGCGTGCTCCCACAGGCGCCGCGGGAGAACCCGTTGTCCCGACGCATACGGGTTGATCTTCTGCGCCAGGTCTGTGTTCTTACGCCCGTCGGAGAAGACGCCCACGGCCATGTCCAGATCCTGCTCGACGAAGGCGTGGATCAACCGGTCGACGTGCTCCGTGCGAAGGCCGACGAGGTCGGCGTCGAGGAACAGGAACACGTCGTACTTCGCCGCGGCGACCCCCGCGTCGAGCGCGGCAGCCTTCCCGCGGTTCTCCGAAAGCCGAACCACCCGGACCGGAAAGCGGCTCGCTTCCTCGGCCGTCGAGTCTTCCGAGCCGTCGTCTACGACGATGACCTCGGCCACAAGACGGCTACCGAGTACGGGTTCGAGCACCGCCCCGATCCGTCCGGCCTCGTTGTACGCGGGCACCACCACGGAAATGCTCATCGATTCTTGAGTTATGGGTGTGGATGTGACGTTGATCCGTTTGTCGAGGCCATTTTACCGACTCATCCGGCCGATGTCAATTCGCTTGAGGCGATCCTTCCTCGCGTTCGAGCCCCTCAAACCACGCCGCCGCTTTGTGAACCAGGTCGGCGGAGCTCGCCGTTTCCTCGACCGCAACCGGCAGGGTCTCGGCGAACTTCCTTCCATATCCCTTCGTTCGGATTCGGTCGTCCGTCACCACCACAACGCCCCGGTCGTGCTGGGTTCGAATGAGGCGCCCCACCCCTTGTCGCAGTCGCAGGACTGCTTGGGGAAGGGCGAGTTCGTAGAACGGCTCCCTTCCGGTTCTCTCGTACCTCTCCGACAGCGCGGCGAACACCGGATCGGTCGGCACGGCGAATGGAAGTCGCGTCACCACCAAATACTCGAGCTCCTCTCCCGGGAGATCCACGCCTTCCCAGAAACTGTCCGCTCCGAGAAGCAACATGCCGTCCTTCCCGCGGCGGAACCGCTCGACCAGGCTTGTTCGCGGGCCGTCGACTCCTTGAGCGAGAAGCGGGACTGCGCCCACCAACCGCTCCCGCACGCGCTGCAGAAGATCGTAGGACGTAAACAGGACGAGGCCGTTGCGGTGGAGCGCACCGTGCAGGTCAGCAAGCAGCTCGGCCAGCGCATCGGCGTACGCCTCCGCGTCGCCCAACACGGCGGGGAACCCACGGGGCACAAGGATCCTCATCCGCCCTTCGTAGGAGAACGGGCTCTCGACCACCGTCCCCTGGACGTCCGAGAACGCGCCGTCCAGGCCGAGCGTGCGGTGCACGTACGCGAAGTCCCCTCCCAACGAGAGCGTCGCCGACGTGAGCACGGCGGCCTCCAGATCGGGGTAGAGGCACTCCGCCAGGATCGGCGCCACGTCGAGCGGCGTGACGCGAAGGGACAGCCGCCCCCCTTCGCGCTCGTACCAATGAACGGAGTTCTCGCTCGGCTCCCTTGCCAGGAGGTCCGCCACATTCTCAAGCTCCCGGAGCGCCGCGAGGCCGCCTTCCCCTTCGCGCGCCAAGTCCTGCTCCTCGCGCACCCGCTCGATCAGAGCTTCGACGCCAACGCCCAGCCCGCGCACCGCGGTGCGGAACGCCTCGAGGTCGCCCTGCACCGGCGCGAGGTCGGGGAGCCGCCCTCGCCGCTCCTCGGAGAGCACGGACTCCACGGAGCGGAAGAGGCGCAATGCCTGCCCGGGCAGGACGGAGGCCGCGTCCCCCGCGCGAAGCGCCTCCGCGTCCTCCGGCGCCAAGGGAAGCCGTCCGACCCAGCCACCGCGGCGGTTGCGGGGCGGCGCAAGCAGCTCGACAACCCGCTCGACCATGGACTGCGACAGGCTCGCCGTGAACGCAGACCTCGCTGCAGCCTCAAACGCGTGCGCTTCGTCGATCACGAGGTGGCTGTACTTCCCGAGAACGACGCCGTGCGTGGCGGCGTCGGCGAGAAGGAGGGAGTGGTTGACGACCACAAGGTCCGCCTTCCGCGCCCGCCGACGCGCCTGAATCGAGAAGCACCCCTCCATGTGGGGGCAGAAGGCGCCCACGCAATGGTGCGGCGAGTCGTAGAGGCGTCCCCAGAGCTCCCGTGAGTTCGGGTCAGCGAGAAACGCGCAGTTCTCTTCGACGTCCCCCGACTCGGTGTCGGACAGCCACCGCACGAGCGGAGCCAGTGAGGCCAGTCGGTCCCGCTCGAGGCCGTTCACGAGCTCCTGTAGCAGGATCTCCCACCGACGGAGACACAGGTAGTTCTCCCGCCCCTTGAGCATCGCGGTCGAGACCTCGGGTGCAATCCGCTCCACGAGGAACGGCAGATCCTCTCGGTAGAGCTGCTCCTGGAGCTGCTTCGTCCGCGTGCAAACGACGACCCGCGCCGTCTTGTCTTCCCGAAGCTTAAGAATGACGGGAATGAGGTACGCAAAAGTCTTCCCCGTCCCCGGGCCTGCTTCTACGGAGAGCGCACCCCCGCGACGAAGGACCTCCTCGACGCGACGCGCCATAGCGAGTTGCCCCGCTCGCGCCTCGTACTGCGACAAGGCCGCCGCGACGACCCCGCCAGGCCCCAGAACCTCTTCCGTCCCTCCCGTCGCTTCGCTTGGGGGGGCGGCTTTCGGAGGAACCGTCTGGGACTCCTCGGGCGACGCCGAAACCGGGAGAAGCGCCACGAGGAGCCGCGCCAACGGAGGAGGGAGGAGTTCGGCGAGGAGGGCCACGACGTCGCGATCGAGGGCCGGGATCTCTTCAAGGGTGCGGACGAAGATCCGTCCGACCTTCTCCGCCGGCGACGCCTCCGGCAGTTCGAGGTAGTGGGCGATCGCCGCCATCCCGTGATCGGCGGCGCAAGGGAAGACGGCTCGAACCAGCGGCGCCATGTCCATCGCCTCGCCCGTTCGCTCACTGTAGCTAACGCACGGGGCATCGTCGGCCACACCGGGCCCCGACTCGGCCACGCCCTCCACGAACAGGACACGTTCCCCAGCCGCTCCTGCGACGAATCGCTCCAAGCCGAGCGACGTCCACGGGAGGCTCATCCGCCGCGGACAGCACCGACGAGCGCCGCCGCCGCCGCACCCTCCACGCGCACCGGCACGAGGTCCCCGACCCGTGCACCACCGCGGACAACCACCGTGCGATGGTCGCCCGTGCGGCCG
The DNA here is from genome assembly GCA_039679545.1 of Thermotogota bacterium. Taxonomy (GTDB): domain Bacteria; phylum Bipolaricaulota; class Bipolaricaulia; order UBA7950; family UBA9294; genus JAPLGD01. Next base: position 6,051 of record JBDKUT010000009.1, on the reverse strand, counting down.
TAGTGGACGCCGTCTCGCGTCTTCCCCTCGATCAAAACGACGACCTCCTTCCCGACAAAGCGCTGGTTCTCCTCCAGGGCGATCCGCCGTTCCGTGTCGAGGAGGCGCCGAAGCCTGTCGTCCTTCTCCGCCGCCGACACGTCGTCGGGCTCTAGGGCCGCACGCGTCAACGGCCGGGACGAGTACTTGGCCGCGTAGATCGAACCGAACCGCAACTCCTCGACCAGTGTGAGGGTGTCCTCGAACTCGGTGTCGGTCTCTCCGGGGTACCCGACGATCATGTCGGTCGTGACGTTGAGTCCGGGCATCGCGTGCTTCGCCCCGTCCACAAGCTCCTTGTACCGCTCTCGGGTATAACCGCGGTTCATCGCGGCGAGGATACGGTCGTTCCCCGATTGGCACGCTAGATGAAGGTGCCGGCAGACGTTCGGCTCGCTCGCCATCACCGACAGCACGTCGTCCGTCAGGTCACGTGGGTGCGAGCTCGTGAACCGGACCCGGTCGATCCCTGTGCGCGCGACCCGCCGGAGGAGTTCGGCGAAAACACCGAACGACGGGCGATCTCGTCCGTAGGAATTGACGTTCTGGCCGAGAAGAAGCACTTCCCGATACCCGCCCTCAGCGGCCTTCTCGACTTCACCCAAGATCTTCTCCGGTGGGCGACTGCGCATCGGTCCCCGCGCGTACGGCACAATGCAGTAGGAGCAGAAGTTCGAGCAGCCTTCGGTAATCGTGATCATCGCCGAGACGGACGACCCACGGACGGAGCCCGACTCCTCGTCCTCCACACCGCCCACGTCAACCGAGCGCTCCCCTGTGTGGGCGACCCGGTCGATCAACGCCGGGATCGCCGAATGCCCCCGCGTCCCGAAGACAAAGTCGACGGCCGAGGATCGCTCCAGCAGCTTCGCGCCGTGGACCTGACCGAAGCAGCCGCCCACCCCCAGGATGACTCGTCTCCGGCGCTTCTCTTCGACAACGGCACCCAATCGGCCGAGGAGTTTCTCCTCGGCCTTCTGGCGCACCATGCATCCGTTGAACAGAACGACGTCGGCGCCGTCCAAGCGTTCGACCAGCTCGTACCCCGCCGCGCGCATCGCACCGGCCAACTCCTCCGACTGATGGAGGTTCATCTGGCAGCCCCAGGTCTCAATGTAGACTCGCTTGGTCATCGCTCGAATCGGCCAACTATATCCAACGCGCCGAGAGTCTATCCAACCGCGTAGGGAAGCCACGCACGCGATCCGGACATCCGGCCTGGCTCGACGATCCGCTCGTCCGGTAAGATCGAGACGTCATGCTGCGCCGCTGCGATCGCTACATCCTTCGGGAGGCCCTGGGCCCGTTTCTCCTGGCCCTCGCGGGGCTTGTTCTGTTCATCCTTCTGAACGTTATCCTGTCTCTGTCCGACCTGATGGTCGATCGCGGCGTGAGCATGACAACACTTCTCCGGCTTGTCCTGCTCAAGATTCCTAGCCTCTTGGTCGTCGCCGTCCCGATGAGCGCGCTGTTCGCGACGTTCCTCGGCCTGGGGCGGATGGGCCACGACCGCGAGGTTTTGGCCCTCGAGTCCCTCGGAATCCCGCTACGACGCATCCTTCTTCCCCTGCTCCTCGCCGCCGCGTTCGTTGGGGTCGCGGACTTCGCTCTCTACAACTGGCTCGTCCCTGCCTCCGAGGCCGCGTACCAGGACGCGCTGCGCCAAGTCATCTACCGGCAGGGAACGCCGCGCATCACGGCCAACGCCTTCTTCAAAGGGCAAAACGATCAATTCTTCTACATCCGCCGCTTCGACGAATCAAGCGGGAAGCTCTACGACGTCGTCATCTACGACACGACCGGTCGCCTCTTCCCGCAAGCAGGGACCCAGGTCACAATGATCACGGCCGACGAGGGAGCGTGGACCGCCGGCGCTTGGACGCTGTCCGCAGGGACGGTCTACGGGTTCGACCGAGAGGGTCAGCTCGTCTTCACGGCAACGATCGAGTCCCTCGTGATCCCGATCGAGCAGGGCGTCGCCGAGTTGGTGTCGCATTCCCGAACCCCATCGGAGATGGGGCTCGCCGAGCTCCGCGAACGGATCGCCCAAGCCCGCAAAAACGGCCAGCGAGTTCACGAGTACGTCGTCGAGTCGCACCTTAAGCTGGCTCTTCCACTGGCCACCCTCGTCTTTGTTCTCCTCGGCGGCGCGCTGAGTCTGGCGTTCCTGCCGGCCAATCGGGCCGTCGGCATCGTGCTCGGACTCCTTCTTGTCGCCGTGTTCCAGGGATTCCTCTGGTGGACGCAAACCCTCGGCCGACGGGGAGCCATGGATCCGGCGTGGGCGGCGTGGCTGCCCGACCTCGTGTTCGGCGCCATCGGTGTGTACCTGTACGCGCGGGTGGATCGGCTCGCCACACGCGACACGCGCGGCCGGTGGTGGAGGCGGCTCCCCCTGGCGCTCGTCCTCCTTGCCGCGACTTCTTTCTCCGTCCTGGGCTCCGACGCGTCCGCACCTTTCGTTGGCTCCGACAAGTCCAAGCCCTCCGTCGGCTCCGACGGCACGGCCCCCGAGACCCCCGAACGCAGCCTCGGCTCCGACACCTCCGATGAGGGTGTCGACAGCGTTCCCGTCCATCTCGAGTGCGATGAGCTCTTCCTCGCCAACGACGGCTCAACGCTTCACGCGGTCGGCTCCGTCCGCGCGACCCTCCAGAACTCGCAACTCGACGCCGACGACCTCCTCGTCGAACGGGTTCAGTCGTCGAGTTGGCGCCTCTCCGCGTCCGGCTCCGTGTCTCTCCTCGTCCCGGGCACGACGGAACTCGCGGGGGATTCGATGATCGTTGAGGTCGAAGACCAAAACGGTGAAATGAAGCCCCGTTGGGCCGAGGCGGACAGCTTGCGCGGACAGGTCGTGTTTACCAACTCGGAGGGGAAGGAGAAGGAGCTTTTTTTTCGCGCCCGCCGAGGTGAAGTCGAGTTCAACGACCAAAACGAGGTGAGCCTTCTCACCGCCGAGCAAGCGGAGGTTACGACGTGCGATTGCTGCGGCCTGGCCTTGGACCGCCAACCGTACAGCCTCAAGGCCGACCGGCTGCGCCTCTATCCCGATCGGCTGCTCGTCGCCTACGGACTGACCGCCCGCGTGAGCGCAGTCGGCGTCTTCTGGCTTCCTCTCTACGTTCAGCCGCTCGAGGAAACGCTCGACTCCCCCCTCTTCCCCGCGTTCGGCTCGAGTTCTTCGCGAGGCTGGTTCGTCAAGTGGAACGTGCCCTTCTTCCTGAGCGAAGCCGTCTACGGGACGATTCTTCTCGACTACTACAGCAAGTACAGCGAGTTCGGGGTCGGAGGCACGCTGCGGTACGCCGTCAGCGGGCACGAGGGCCGCGCCTCGGCCTACTTCCTCCCCGGCAAGGTCAACGATACCGAGGTCCAGGTCAGTCTAACGGACACCGCGGCGATCGGTGGGGACTGGCAGGGAGTCGGCCGTCTCGAGTACAACGTTGACGGCAACGACAAGGAGTTCTCGTTTTCCGCCAAGGTTCGCGGACCGATCGGACCCGCCGACGTCTCACTCCTCGTCTCGCGCATCCTGGACACAACCACGACCACAACGATCGAAGAGAAGCTTCCCGAGCTGTCGTTCTCCCTGCCGGCCCAGCGACTTGGCCTTCTTTCGTTCCGTCCGACGTTCCTGGCCGGGTGGTACCGGGAGGAGAAGGAGGACGAGACCCCCGAGGAGCGGTTTCGGCTTCGCAGCCAGCTTGAGTCGAAGGTCGACGCCGTGACGTTCGCTGGGTTCCGCATTCAGCCGTCGGCGACGTTTCAGACCTCGCTCTACGCCGACGTAGCCGGCCTCGAGGACGTCGAGAGCATCCAGGTCGGCGCCTCGGCGAGCCGCCGGGGGCTTGAGCTCGCTTGGACGACCACCTTCGCCCGCGGATCGAGCCCATTCGAGTTCGACGAGACGGCAACCGAGCACGAGTTCACGTGGCTGATGAAGCGTTCGGGACCCGTAGATCTCTCCGTCTCGGGGAGCTTCAACTCCGTGGATGGTCCCGGACTTGTCCGGGCCACCGCCGACTGGGACGATTGGGCAACGTGGAAGGTGACCGCGAACTACAACGTGACCCTCGCGCGTCTCTCGAACCTCGTCGTTCGCGGGAACTGGAGGGACGAGCATCGCAAGATCGCGTGGAGAATCCCGTACGACGCTCTCGACGGCGAGTTCTCTACGGCGTCGTTCGACGTCTTTGCCAAGTGGACGGACCTCTCTCTCTCTCTTGAGAACGACCTCAACTTGAATGCTCTCGAGCTTACGGCGTCCGACATCACGGCGGACCTGGTCGTGGCGAACGGCTGGGGCCTAGAGCTTGAGGTCATGTACTCCTCCGGTTCCATCGATCTGGACGACGTCTCGTACGGTGTGTTCAAGGACATCGCAGACTGTGTGCGCGTCGGCGTCGAGCGGTCGTCGGGCGACGTCTGGCTCTACGTCTCCATCCTCGCCTTCCCCGAAGCCGTGCTCCGCTACGCCCCCACCAGCGCAAGCTTCGAGATCGGGGAGTGATGAGGTAGAATCCCCGATGGCGCTGGGAGGCCGTGCCTTCGGCGCAAGGGGGAGTCATGGACCTGTCCTACCTTGTGTATCTGGTCATCGCCTGCATCCTGATCGGAAAGTTCCTCGTCGGAGGCTGTGGCGGAACCTGCGGCTGAACCGGGCGAAACCCAATCCGAAAGCGAACACAATCCGACGATGAGAGTGGGGATCGCGCAGACTCGCCCCGAGTTCGGCGAGCGAGATCGGAACCTGAGCGAGGCGTTCGACCTCCTGTCCCGGGAGGCCGCCGACTTGTGGGTGCTCCCCGAGTTCTTCGCGTCCGGATACCAATTTGCGCGCGCCGAGGAGGTTCGCGACCTCGCGGAGCCCGTGCCCGGCGGCCCGACGGTCTGCGCCCTCACGTCGTTCTGCTGGGACCGTGGCTGTTTCGTCGTCGCCGGACTCCCCGAGGCTGCCAACGATGTCGTGTACAACTCCGCCGCCCTCGTCGGACCCCGCGGGTTCCTGTCGGTGTACCGCAAGATCCACCTGTTCGGAGACGAGAAACGCTGGTTCGCCCCAGGAAGCTTGCCGTTCTCCGTTCAAGACATCGGCGCGGCGCGGGTCGGGATGATGATCTGCTTCGACCACTTCTTCCCCGAAGCCGCTCGCACCTTGGCCCTCCTCGGCGCCGACATCCTTGTGCACCCCGCGAACCTCATCATTCCCGACCTCGCACAGCGGACGATGACGGTCCGCGCGCTCGAGAACGGGGTGTTCGCCGCGACCGCGAACCGCGTGGGAGAAGAGGCCCGCGCGGAGAAGACGCTGCGATACACAGGCCAGAGCCAGATTGTCGCTCCGGACGGCACGGTGCTCGTTCGGCTCTCGCCCGATCGCATTGAGGTCGCCGTCGCCGAGGTCGATCCCAGGGCGGCCCGAAACAAGCGCCTCACATCACGCAACGACAAGCTTGGAGACCGCCGGCCTGAGTTCTACCGAACTTAGCAGAAACGAACGTGTCTACACCCCAAGGAAAGGACGTGTCATGATCGATGTCGGAAGCGCCCGAGAGCAGACTTGGACCGTGGAGCGAAGCCACCTGGCCAGCGCGTTTGGAAGTGGCCTTGTTGAGGTCCTGGCAACCCCTGTTCTCGTCGGATTCTGCGAGGAGTGCGCCCGCCGACTCGTCGATCCCGGCCTTGCGCCAGGCCAGAAGACTGTCGGGGCCTCGATTACCCTCGACCATCTCGCCGCGACGCCTCCAGGGATGACCGTGACCGTTCACGCCATGTTGGCCCACGTCGACGGCCGGAGACTCACCTTCCAGATTGAGGCTCGCGACGACGTCGAGGTGGTCGGCCGCGCGACGCACGTTCGCTACGTCATCGATGCGGCAAGGTTCGAGGCCCGGGTCGCGCAGAAGGTGGCGCAATCACGCACGGAGGGCGTGGCGCAAACGCGAACGGGGGGCGCGGCGCAAGCCCGGACGACGGGCGCGGTGTAAACGCGAACACAGGGTGCCGGCC
>JBDKUT010000008.1:0-57932 GCA_039679545.1 Thermotogota bacterium | reverse complement strand
CCGATGAACAACCAAGCTCTCGACGGCGGCTACAACGCCGTCTCGCCCGGAGACAAACCCGCTCGCCGCTAGGGACGGGTCCCTGTTACTCGAAGAGATCGATGAGGTAGAAAAGCCAGTCCTCGATCGGCCGCGGCTTCGCGAGTGCTTCGCCGAGCGGCACGGGCACAATGCGAATCCCTTGGAGCGCTGTCATCACATCGAACTTCCGCTCCAAGGCGAACTCAATCGCCGCGGCACCGAACCGTGTTGCAAGGATGCGGTCGAACGGCGCCGGGCTCCCGCCCCGCTGCAGGTACGCCAGATTCGTCACGCGCACCGGCACGTGCAGCCGGTCCGACAGCTCGTTCGCCAAGTACTGTCCGATGCCTCCGAGCCTGACGTGGCCGAACGCGTCGACCTCCGCCTCCGCGACAACCTGGTTGTCACTCCCCTCCGGCCTCGATCCTTCGGCGACGATGACGATGCTGAAGTGCTTCTTCTGCGCCTCCCGCTGCTGAATCCGGCGGTAGATCGCGTCCACACAGAACCGCTGCTCCGGGACGAGGATCACGTCTGCTCCGCCGGCGACTCCGCCCATAAGGCTGAGCCAGCCCGCATCGCGGCCCATGACCTCCAGGATGAGCACGCGGTTGTGCGACGCGGCCGTCGTGTGAAGTCGGTCCATCGCATCGGTCACAGCCCCCAGCGCAGAGCAGAACCCAAGGGAGTAGTCGGTCATCGCGATATCGTTGTCGATCGTCTGAGGGATGCCGACGACGTTCAGGCCCTTCCCCGCCAGGCGGTGGGCGACGCCCATCGTGTCGTCGCCGCCGATGGCGATCAGGAAGTCCAGCTTGTTCCGCTTCAGGTTGTCGAGCACCCGTTCGACACCGCCGTCAATGCGGAACGGGTTCGTCCGCGACGTTCCGAGGATCGTCCCGCCGACCTGCAGGATCCCCGACACGTCCGCCATGGAGAGCGGCTGGACGAGGTTCTCCAACGGACCTCGCCATCCTTCGAGAAATCCAACGACCTCGACCCCGTGCTTCGCCCCAAACCGCACGATCGACCGAAGCGCCGCGTTGATCCCCGGAGAATCTCCGCCTCCCGTGAGAACTCCAGCCCGCATCATTGCGAATCCTCCTCGTCACCCAGCGTCTGTCCGCCGCTGCCCGCCTGTTCGAGCAGGGCGAGCGCAATCCCTCGGATCCCATCCTGGACGACCTTCCCCACCACACGGGGGTCGAAGACCTTCTTGTTGGGGCTCCACGTCCCCCCGGGGAACAGGTTCACGACGTCATCGTCCGTTCCCTCCGGAGGAACAATGTCCGCAACGTGATCTTGGTAGAACTCACACGCGGTCCGCGCGTACACGTACTGGTAATGTGTGTCCTTGTTCAGCTTCCGAATCCCGTACTGGATCACCGCGCGCACCTGATTCGGGAGAAGTCCCGACGAGCCGTGCAGGACGAGGGGCGTCGAGAGCTTCGCCTTGGCCAACTTCGCCTGGATCTCCTTCGCAAGGTCGAGACGCAGCTTGATGTCCTTTCCCTTCGAGACGCCGTGCTCCGTGCCGATCGAGATCGCCAGGAGGTCGGCGCCGCTCGCGCGAACGAACTCGACCGCCTCATCGGGGTTCGTGTAGAAGGCGTCGCTGGACGCGATCTCGTCTTCGACGCCGCGGATCTTGCCGAGCTCCGCCTCCACGAGGATCCCGCTCCCCTCGGCCCGTCGGGCGACGTCTCGACTGATCCGCACGTTCTCGTCGAAGCTCTCCTTCGACGCGTCGATCATGATCGACGACGCCAACCGCTCGCGGATCGCCAAGTCAATCAGGTCCATCTCTCCTACCGTGAAGTGGTCCAGGTTGACAAAGACAGCGATCGGCCGCGGCGCGGCAAGTGTTCTCACAAGACCCGCGAGGGCCTTGAGCCCGGTAATCTTGTCCCCGGCACCCGCGAACTTCACGGCTCCGGGACTCACCTGCACAAGCAGGTCGGACCTGGCCGCGGCGTACGCGTCGAGCAACCCAATCAGGGTATTGGGTTCGGCGATGTTGTTGGCCATGAAGGCGTAGCCACGAGCTTCCGCACGTCGGTACGCCTCTCGGAGCGCGACTCCTCCACGAAAGGGCATCAGCACACCTCCCCTAGATCCTATGCTGCGGTCGGCTGACTCCGGCGCAAGTCTACTGGAAAGAGAACCCTCGGCAAGAGGGATAGGCTCGCTTGACACCCCCCTCCCCCGTAGGCGAAAGTCTCGCCAGCCCTGAAGCGCGATGGGGTCCGAGAAGCGAGGGATGATGATCCAGGAACGAACGCTCGACGGACGCTGCGTGAACGCGCTGCGGTTCCTATCGGTTGACGCCATCGAGAAGGCCAACTCCGGCCATCCCGGGCTTCCCCTTGGAGCCGCGCCGATGGCGTACGCTCTTTGGTCGCGACACCTGCGGTACGACCCCGCCGATCCCGCATGGCACGACCGGGATCGGTTCGTCCTCTCCGCCGGCCATGGCTCCGCTCTTCTGTACTCGCTTCTTCACCTGTTCGGCTACGACCTGCCGCTTACCGATCTCGAGCAGTTCCGCCAATGGGGGAGCCGGACCCCGGGCCATCCGGAGAGCGGGCTCACGCCCGGAGTCGAGGTCACGACCGGACCGCTCGGCCAGGGAATCGCGAACGCCGTCGGCCTCGCCATCGCCGAGCGGCATCTCGCCGTCGTCTTCAACCGGCCCGGCTACTCCATTGTCGATCACAGGACGTTCGCCCTGGTTGGCGACGGCGATCTGATGGAGGGGATCTCGTACGAGGCCGCCGCTCTTGCCGGCCACCTGCGCCTCAGTCGGCTCGTCGTTCTCTACGACTCGAACGATATCTGCCTTGCCGGCTCGACGTCGCTCTCAACGTCGGAGAATGTCGCGGGACGCTTCCAGGCCGCAGGGTGGCGCGTCGAGCGGGTCACTGACGGGAACGATCTCGAGGCCCTCGACCGCGCCATCGCGGCCGCCGAGGCGGAGAGCGAGCGACCGACGCTGATTGAGGTCAAGACCGTCATTGGATACGGCGCTCCGACCAAACAGAACACGCACGGAGCCCACGGCTCGCCGCTCGGCGCGGAAGAGACGCGCAAGGCCAAGGCCGCGCTCGGATGGCCGGACACTCCGCCGTTCTACGTTCCCGACGATGTGCGTGCCTACGCCGCGTCGCTCACGCGCCGCGCGGCCGCGGCCCACGTCGAGTGGACTCGGACGTTCAAGGCGTACCGTGGCGCGTTTCCCGACCTCGCGGCAGAGTTCGTGCGAAGGATGAACGGTGAGCTACCGTCCGCGTGGGACAGCGCCCTGCCTGCATTCCCGGCCGACGCCAAGGGACTCGCGACGCGGAAGGCGTCCGAAACGGTCTTGCAGGCCGTGGCTCCCATGCTCCCCGAGCTCATCGGTGGCTCCGCCGACCTCAACCCGTCGACGCTCACCTGGCTCCGCACCGCCGGCGACTTCGAGTCCGATCCGCGGCCCGCTGCCGCGCAGGGCGCCGTGGGACCGTCCTGGTCCTACGCCGGCCGCAACCTCCACTTCGGCGTTCGCGAACACGCCATGGGTGCCATCGCGAACGGAATTGCACAGCATGGTGGCCTCATCCCCTACACCGCCACATTCCTTGCGTTCGCCGACTACATGCGGGCGCCGATCCGCCTCGCCGCGCTGTCCCGCTACCCGACCGTCTTCGTCTTCACGCACGACAGCATCGGCGTCGGAGAGGACGGCCCAACGCACCAGCCGGTGGAGCAGCTGATGAGCCTCCGCCTGATCCCGGACCTTGTCGTGTTGCGCCCGGCCGATGCGAACGAGACGACACAGGCATGGCGCGTCGCCCTCGAGCGCCGCGACGGTCCAACAATCCTCGTGCTGACGCGCCAGAACCTGCCTACGCTTGACCGCTCCAAGACGGAGGCCGCCAGCGTGCGCCGCGGCGCGTACGTCCTTTGGGATTCCGCTCCGTCTCCTCAGCTGATTCTCGTGGCGACGGGATCGGAGGTGTCGCTCGCCATGAGCGCCGCCAAGACGCTCGCTGCCGACGGAGCGCGCGTGCGTGTCGTGTCCATGCCAAGCTGGGAGCTGTTCGAGCGAGAGAGCGACGAGTACCGAGAGTCGGTACTCCCCTCCGCCGTCCCGGCCCGGATCTCCGTCGAAGCCGGAAGGACCCTCGGTTGGGAGCGCTACGTAGGGGATCACGGCGTCCCACTCGGGGTGGATCGCTTCGGAGCCAGCGCGCCGGCGGGAGAGGTGTTCGAGAAGCTCGGCCTCACTGTCGACGCCGTCGTCGAGACCGCACGCCGTCTGATCGCGTCGTAACCGAAGCTCAGGGGGAAGGATGTTCCGGGAGTACCGCAACGCAGTTCGCGAGTTCTCGGCCAACGCGCGCGTCTACCTGACCGCCACCATTCTCCTCGGTGTGACGAGCGGCATTCAGTACCTGTTCTTCAACCTCTACGTCCTGTCTCTCGACTACGACCAGGCGTTCATCGGCCTCCTCGCAAGCCTTCCGGCCCTGATGACCGCAATCGCCGCCATTCCGATCGGGATGGTGCTTCCCCGCCTCGGGTACCGCCGCGGGCTCCTCCTCGGCTGCTTTCTGATCGCCGTCGCCCTCCTAGGATGTGCGGTGCTCCCAAGTCGAGGCGTCCTGATCGCCGCGTGCGTCCTCTCCGGCTTCGGATCCGCACTGACCTCCGTGGCCTCCTCACCCTTGATGGTGGCCATCAGCACGGAGAAGACGAGGACCCATCTCTTCGGAGTTCAGTTCGCGTTCAGCACGTTCGCCGGCGTGCTCGCCAACCTTGTCGGCGGGTACTTGCCCCTGGCCTTCCGCGCAATCGCTCCCGGCTTCTTGGCTGGCCTCTCGGCCTACCGCGGCGTTCTCCTCATCTCGATGGGGCTGACGCTTGCCGCACTCTACCCCATCGCTCGACTCCGCGGACTTCACGGCGCACGCGGAGAGGCTCTCAGGGCCCGCGACGTCGAGGTTCATCGCTCGCTGCTCGCGAAGATCCTCGCTGTCGAGATCACAGGCTCGTTCGGCGCCGGTATGCTCATGCCGTTCCTCAACGTCTTCTATCGCCTGCGGTTCAACCTTCCTGATCCTGCCCTGGGAGCGGTCTTCGCGGCCTCGTCACTTTTCACGGGTATCGCCGCCATCCTGGCGCCCCTTGCCGCCGCCCGGATGGGCAAGATCCGCGCCATCGTGCTGACACAGGCGATGTCGATCCCCTTCCTGCTCGCGATGGGCTTCGTTCCGAACGCCGGCGTCTCGGCAACAAGTTACCTCGTTCGCACGGCGCTCATGAACATGAGCTCGCCGCTTCTCCCCGCCTACATCATGGGGATTGTCCCGGGTGAGCTTCGGCCGTTGACGGCAAGCCTCATGATGCTCGCGTGGAACGCAGGGTGGGCGCTGTCGTCTTGGATCAGCGGCCACATCCAGGTCGCTGCAGGGTTCTCGCCCCTCTTCCTGATCACGGCCGGCTTCTACGTGACGTCGACCGTGCTGACGTACGTCTTCTTCCGGCGGACGGCCGAGACAGCGAACGCCCCGGTCCTCCCGGAGCCTCTCCCGTCCGACGAATCACGACACGCCTAGCCGGGCCGCGACGCGCGGCCAGCCGCTACGAGAGGGACAGGTCGAACTGCAAGTGGACCGGTCTCTCCGAGCGGAGATCCGCGTACACGCCCCGATACGCAGGCGGTAGGAGTGACGCAAGCTGGTACATGATCTCGTCGGCGACGTTTTGGCGGACCTCGTGGGTAAGCCTCGGCGCTTTGGGCTCAACGCGGAACGGCTCTCCGACGACCACGTGAAACGGCGTCCGGCAGAGGCGCCGGACCTGATGGCCGAACCTCTCTCCGCCGTAGAAGACCATCGGCAGAACGGGCGCCCCGCTCTTTACGGCCAGCGTGACCACCCCCGGATGTCCCCGCCGGAGCCGCCCGTCGCGACTCCGCGTTCCTTCCGGACCGACGACGAGGATGCCTCCCCGGCGCAGAACGTCCAGACTGGCGCGCAGCGCGGCGATGTCCGCCTCGCCCCGCCGGACGGGGATCGCACCCCAGCGGCTGAACAACCAGCCGAGAAGCGGGTTGTCCCAGGACTCCGCCTTGGCCAACCCCACAACCTCGCGGGGTCGAAGGCGTGAATGCAGCACGGGGATCTCGAGGAAGTTGATGTGGTTCGACACGAGGATCAGCGGCCCGTGCAGCGGGACCTTCGCGAGTTCGGTGTCATCGACCCGGCACAACAGCCGGACGAGCGCGCCCTCCACCCCATCCAGTAAGAGGCGAGCCCCCCTCACGGCTTCACCGCCTCGCTCGGCACGAGAATCGAGATCCTCTTTGGAAGGATCTCCACGTTCAGCCGCGTGCCCGCCTCGCAGACCGTCTCCCCGTCCGTGTGAGCCGGCAGCGCCCCGTCGATAGCCTCTACCGAGACGCGCGTGGACTGAAGCGTCGTGATGGCAGGATGCGTTCCCTGCGTCCCCTTCATGAACCGGGGCATCAGCGCCAGCACACCCCGCCGCGTCACCTGCCCGGCGATGCAGAGGTCGAGCCGGCCGTCGTCCGGCTTTCCCAGCGGCGCCATGAGGAACCCGCCCCCCATGCGCCGCCCATTCATGATCGAGACGAGAAGGGCCCGCTGTTCCAGCGTACGCTCGTCGCAGGTGATTCGCACGAGGGGAGCGCGGAAGTAGAGAAAGATCGTCTTCAACGCGCCGATCAAGTACGCCGCGAATCCATGAACGTGCTTCAGCTTCTGTGCCTCGAAGCCGACGATCGTGTCAAACCCTATGCCGACGCCGTTTCCGAAGTAGCGGCCGTTCGGGTACTCGCCGCCGCTCACGCGCCCGACGTCGATCGCCCGCACGTGATCTCCGGCGAGGGCCTGGCACCCCAGGGCGAGATCCCGCGGCACTCCGACTCCGAAGGCGAAATCGTTGCCCCGTCCTACGCAGAGCGCGCCCATGACGGCGCATCGCCCGTCCGCGTCCTTCGCCTGCATCAGGCCGTTCAAGACCTCGTTCGCCGTGCCGTCTCCCCCGACGGAGACCACCACGTCGAACCCGTCGGCCGACGCCTTCCGCGCCAGCTCCGCGGCGTGCCACGGGCGCTCGGTTCGAACGAGCTGGAAGTCAAGGCCCGCAGCTCGGAGCTGCTGCTCAACGCGCGGAATGGCTCGAGCCCCATCGCCGCGGCCGGACACTGGGTTAACGATGACGAAGTACTTGCGCATTCTTCTGTTCCCCTCCCCATCGAGCGTATCGAACACTCCCCGAAGCGCGTCTCGCCCACCCGAGTAGGTTGTCATGGTGAGGTAAGAACGCTCGCTTGTCAAAGCCCGCTTCCGCTCGCGTAGTTCTCCCTGAACGAGCACGACTCGCCGGACAGCCCCACCGCGGCGGCCTCCCTTCGGCTCACCTTTTCCCCTTGACGCTCTTTGTCTATACACTCGCAGATGAGGTGATCGGCCATGAAGAGGATGGGAGGGGTTCTTGTCTGTGTGGCATTGCTCCTCGGCGTTGCGACGGCGGCGGCGGCGATCGGCCTGTGCGACTACGTGTCGCCGGAGACCAACTTGACGGACGTCACCTTCTCGTTCAGCTACCGCTACTTCGATGACGCCGGAACGGAAGAACTCGACGAGAGCGGTGGCCGCGCGGCCATCGACTTCAGCCAACTCTACGACTCCCCGGACGTCGGGTTCACCGTCGCGGCGAGCGGCGTGATCCTGCTCGACAACTTCGTCCCCACGTCCGGGCTTGGCTCGGCGGCCGGGACGTTCCGCTACTACCTCATGGATGACATGCCGCTGTTCGGATTCGGCGGGCTGGAGGCATCGACGGCCAGCAGTCAACCCCAACCAGCGGTCAGCCTCAGCGCGGGAGTGGGATACGGGCGGTTCTCCGACACGACTCCCCTGGCGAAGGCGTTCACGATCCAGGGCAAGCTTCTCAAGGCCGGGACGATCTCGGAGTCGCTCTCGGACCAGGTCCTCATGGACATGGCCGCGATCATCGCCCGTCAAGCCGAGTACGAGACGGTGAAGGACGCCGCCGCTGCGGTGGTTGACGTCATCCAAGCTGCGACCGGCGTGACGATCGAGCCACGTCAGGTTCTCATGGTCGAGGACGTCATGCTTGCGACCGGCGACGAGCGCAACTGCGGCTGGGCCGTTCAGGCAGGGCTCGGGTACGAACTCGTCGACCCTTATGGAGGTGCTCGCGACCTCCTCGTAACCGTGTCCGCGGACGCCGCGCTGGCTCCCGACCCCCCAAGCCAGTTCCTGTTCCGTGCCAGCCTCTACGGTCCGTTCCACATCCTCGAGGAGAACACGATGGTTGCGAGGGCGTCGTACGACCGTGACCTGACCGACGAAAGCTCGCTCGAAGCGGCGTACACCCTCCAGCGCGTTCAGTCGGGTGACGAGACGAACATGACTCAGGCGGCAACGCTGCTCGTCAACTTCACGGTCGGGACCACTGACCTTGGCCTGCAGCTCTCTCTCACGAACGAATCAAACACGCCCGGCTGGACCGTGGACATCTCGATCTCCGTCGCCGTCGACCTGTCCTCCTGATCGGTCCGCCAGAACCAGTCTGTGCCCCTCGCTCATTGTCGGACGGGGGGCACGTCTCTTTTCACACCCGCTGTGCTGGCCTCCGTCGGTGGAAAACTCTAGAGTGGTTCAAGAGACACCCGGTTCGCCGGAGGCAAGGCATGGGAAGCGGAAGGCGGAGGGGTACCGGCGATTACGACGAGCTTGAGCTTCTGCGCGAGCGAGTCAACCAGCTCGAGCGAGAGAACGCGCGCCTCGAGGGCTCCGAGGAACGGTTCAAGATCCTGTTCGAGGATGCGCCGGACGGGTACTACCTCTCCGACCTCAAGGGAACCTTCGTCGACGGTAACGCCGCAGCCGAGGCGATTACAGGCTACGGACGAGCCGAGCTGATCGGCAGGAGCTTCCTTGCCTTGAAGCTTCTATCTCCGGGGGACGTGCTGGAAGCCGCGTCTCTCCTGGCCAGGAACTTGCTTGGGCATTCGACCGGGCCGGACGAGTTCACCCTAACCCGCAAGGACGGGACGATCGTCCCCGTTGAGATACGAACCCATCCGGTGCGGATTGGGAAGCGGAGGCTGGTCCTCGGTATTGCGCGCGACATTTCCGCGCGGAAGAAGGTAGAGCACGAGCTCCGCGAACGCGTGAAGGAGCTGCGGGCCTTCTTCAGCCTGTCCGAGATCACGGAGAGAGAAGGCATCTCCCTGGACGGGGTGTGCCAGGCCCTTGCGGACGCCCTGCCAACTAGCTGGCAGCATGAGGAGGTCGCCTGCGCCAGAATCGTCATCGGAGGACGTGACTTCCGGACGACCAACTTCGCAGACCCGCCCTGGAGGCAGTCCGCGCCAGTCCGCGTCGGCGGGGCCGTCCTGGGATTCATCGAGGTCGGGTACCTCGAGGCGAGGCCGGATGAGGATGAGGGTCCGTTCCTGAAGGAGGAGAGGCAGCTCATCGACGCCCTCGCCGAGCGACTTGGCCGCATCGCCGAGCGCAAGCAGGCGGAGACCTATCGCGGCATGAGCCGCGAGATTCTTGAGATCCTGAACGAGTCGGAGCCTCTGCATCGTTCGATCAAGCGTGTCCTCGCCACGGTCAAGGCACGAACTGGTGCAGATGCCGTGGGAATGCGCCTCCAGGACAGCGACGACTTCCCGTACCTGGCCCAGGAAGGCTTCTCTGAGGACTTTCTGCGTACGGAGAACACGCTCGTCGGGCGCGGCCCGGACGGCGGCGTGTGCCGGGACGAAAGGGGAAACGTCAGTCTCGAATGTACCTGCGGCCTGGTCGTCTCCGGCAGGGTCGATCCCTCGAGTCCGTCCTTCACGAAGGGGGGAAGCTTCTGGACGAACGATTCCTTTCCGCTTCTCGAAGTCCCGGCCGATCGAGATCCCCGCTACCATCCCCGCAATCAGTGCATCCACTCCGGGTATGCCTCCGCGGCCCTCGTGCCCATCCGCGCGCGAGGCAAGATCGTCGGACTCATCCAGCTGAACGACCGCCGAAAGGGGTTCTTCTCCCTCGCGGTGATCGAGCAGCTGGAGGGAATCGCAGCCCACATCGGCGAGGCACTGGTCCGAAAGCAGTTCGAGGAAGACCTCGCACGCATGGCGCGGCACGACCCCCTCACGGGCGCCCTCAACCGATACGCGCTCGGCGAGCTGCTCGAACGCGAGGCCACTCGATCGGAGCGCTACACGCGGCCGATCGGTCTCTTGATGATCGACATCAACCGGTTCAAGGAGATCAATGACCGGTTTGGCCACGCCATAGGCGACAGGGTTCTCCAGGCCGTGGCCGAAGTGCTGCAGAAGAGCCTTCGCGGCTCCGACATCCTCGTGCGCTACGGTGGCGACGAGTTCCTCGCGGTCCTCCCGGAGACCGATGGCGAGACCGCCTCGGTCAAGAACCGCATCCTGGCAGAGGTGGCCAGAAGGAACGAGGCGAATCCCCTCCTCGAGTTTCCCGTAACGCTCGCCATCGGCACGTACCACTGGAGTCCGGAGAGCGGCCAAACCATCGACCAAGCCCTCGCCGAGGCCGATCGATTGATGTACGAGGACAAGAGAGGGGCCGCCACACGGTCTGCGTAGCCCGTCCCAACGATGCCGGAGCGCCGATCGCGCGGGCCGAATATAGGGACGCCGTCCGCGGCACACCCCGCTGAAGCCGCCCGCCGTCCGCAAGACAGCACGTCGGAGGCCGTCGCGCTTCCGCGAGCGCTAGAAGCCGCGCCCGCGGTAATCGCGCTCGAGGTAGGCCGTGATTCCGGCCGGGTCGTCGCCAGCTTCGGCGACGACCCGCTCGACCAGCATCGGCTCGCCAAACGCTACCTGGACCGGGTGACGAAACCGTCGTGCGCCGAGGCGCCGGGCGAGAGGGTTGCGAGACAGAAGCTGGAAGATGGCCGTGACGGAGGCTCCCCGGATGCTCCACGGAACCAAGTAGGTCGGTCGGCAGGCTGCATCGCGCGCGAGGTCTGCCACCAGAGTTCCGAGCCCCGTGCGCCACGGCTCACGGCGATTGCGCGATTCGGGAGCGATGATGAGGCCTCCTCCTTGTCGGACGTGCTCGGCCGCTCCCGCAAGGGACTCGCGGTTCCGCTGCCTCACGGCGTCGCGATCCGAGGGCCCCGCCGACTTGCTAGCAATCCACCCCATGGCTCGGGGGACCAGGCCCTTGTCGCTGGCTCGCTTCACCGTGACGCGCATCGCGGCGTAGACGGGAAACGAGCACCCAGCAATGTTGGGGCCCAGCTTGGCGATGTAGTCTGCAGCGACCATCTTGAGATCCGGGCGGTTGATCGCCGCGGCAAGCAGAATGGGCGTTAGGATGGAGCCGTGCGTCCCGTAGACGATCATCGAACCCGCGCGGATCTCCTCCTCGCCGCGCGATGGCATCACGACCTCCCACGGAACGGGCGGGTGCGCGAGGATCGCTCGAGACGCGCCGTGAACCCCCAACTCTCCCACAAGGCGTTCGAGGTCCTTCGTGATGGTGAGAAGCGGAGTGATGGGCAGGAACTACCTCTCGAGCCCGAACAGGAGACGATACCGCCTGCTTCTGTGAAGACAGTCTAGATGAGCTTCGTGCAGGGCTTCGATTCCACCTGCGTCGAACGCGCCGTTGAGTTGGCGGAGCACCTGGCGAAGGGACCGCGATGGAGCGCGCCGCCCTGTGCCGACTTCCTCGCTCTCTCTGGACTTCGACACCCGGTCACACATCCTGCAGCATTCTACGGGTCGAGCAAACGGCTGGCAAAACCCCGCCTGCGAGGCGAGTTGCAGTGTCCGGACTCCCATCTGCGGCAAAGGTCGGCCGCGTCCCGAAGCAGTTGTGGAGACCGCGGGGTCTGTCTAGGCGAGGTCGGTCCCGGACTCCTCCAACGCGCCATCGGCGGCAGGCAGGGCGGTCCCAGCCTGCGTTGAGGCGAGTTGCTCCGTGCGGCGCCCAACGCTATCGTGGCAGGGCGGCGGCGTCCCGCGCAGCAGCTATCGCCACCACGGCCGCCGTCGGGAGGGAAGTGTGTACGGAATGTACAGGCGAACCTCTGCGCCAATCGCTCTCGTCCTCTTCTTCGTGACGGCGGTTGCCGTTGAGGCCTGCGGCCAATCGCCCTCGGCCATTCCCGACGACGTCAAGGCTTCCATGCTTGCCCGGATCGAGAGCGGCTTGAACATGGGAATCGTCCTCGGTGTCGTCTCCGCGTCGGGAACGGAGTTCTACTCAGCTGGCTACGTCTCCGCGTCTCGCGCCGAGAAGGCGGACGAGAAGACGGTATTCGAGATCGGCTCCATTGGGAAGACGTTCACCGGGACCCTCCTGGCCGATGCCGTGCGCCGCGGCGAAGTGCGGCTCGAAGATCCGATACGGCAGTACCTCCCCGAGACGGTGACTGTCCCAACCCGCTTCGGGAGGGAGATCACCCTTCTGCACCTCGCGACGCACACCTCCGGCCTGCCCGTAATCCCCGACAACCTCGCACCTGCGGATGAGATGAACCCGTACGCGGACTACACCGTCGCCCTTCTCTACGAGTTCCTCTCGGGCTACCAGCTTCCGAGCCTCGGCACGAAGTATCGGTACTCCAACCTCGGCTTTGGGCTTCTCGGACACATCCTCGAGCTACGCACGGGCATGAACTACGAGGAGCTGCTCACATCGCGTCTGGCAGGCCCCCTTGGAATGACCTCCACCGTCATGACTCCGACCGCGGCGATCGCGAACCGCCTGGCAACGGGCTACCGCGGCGGCGAGGTCTTCCCTCGGTGGGACAATCCGACGTTGGCAGGGGCGGGTGGCGGCGTTTCGACGGCGACAGATCTTGGAATCTACGTTGCAGCAAACCTAGGTCTCCTCGACACTCCCCTCGCCCCGAGCATCGCCGTGACTCACGAGCCGCACTTCGAGGCCGGGGAAACGCGCGTCGGGCTGGGGTGGAACCTGCGATGGACACCTGGTGGAACCGTAGTTGAGCACCACGGGGCCACCGGAGGGGCCTGGGCGTACGTCGGGTTCATCAAGGAGAAGCAGGTGGGCGTCGTCGTCTTGACCAACACCTACGAAGACATCGACGACCTCGGCCGCCACATCCTCGATCCAAGCTACTCGCTTCGAATTGAGGGCTCCAGCTGATCTCGAAGCACTCTGACTTCGCAGCCCCCGACTCTCGGGCCGCACCGCTCTTCCGCGGAGCTACCCCCTGTGCGTCGAGTTCTGCGGAGGAGGAAGGGGCAATCGGAACGAGACGGAAACCAACGGACGAAGAGAACTGGAACTGCGAAAGCCCGCACGAAACATCGCCGCGTGATTCCGGCTCCCCGTAGAGGACTACTTTCAAACTCGGCACGGCCTCGTGATCCCGGCGGATCTGATCGGTGCCGCGTGCACTTCGGAAGTCGACGGCGCTTGAGCGGTGGGGCACTCCTTCGCAGCAGGTGGCATCGTCGCCCAGGCCAGGGCGCTCCACACGTGTGGATTCGCTGTTGCTGGAGGAAGCCCCACTGATCGCTCACTTGTGGATGTGTTCGTCGCGCCGCGGGCGCTGAAGGTACTTCCTAGCCGCCATCACCTTAGCTGTTGGTCAGCGTCAGGAGAGTTGCTAGACTCACCATAGAGGTGGATTCAACATCGTTGCTAGTCACTCTAGTGACAACCGAAGGACCGAGTTAGGAGGAGGCGAAGTGCGCAAAGCCAGCATCGCGGCAGTCGTCGTTGGCCTGGTTGTGCTAGGAACGTCAGCTATATGGGGAGACTCAAAAGACAGCGTCTACGCGGTTGAGGTCATTGAGCACTCTGCGGGCTGCAGTCGGGCAACACGCATTCCTGGCCCTCCGCCCAGAGACTGGATGCATACGAAGGACTACGCGAATCTACGCCCCAGCGCGTTTGTTGTGGCAAAGATGGGAAAGGCATTCGAGCTTGGCTTCGGTCCTGACCTCCGCGTGTACGAGGTCGGTCAAAACGACACTTTCGTTGTATCTGTGAGTGTCGATCGGGTGAACTGGGTGGCGACAACGCAGGCAGATCCTCAGACGAGGGGCCCAAATGGCGCAATGGATGTCGATCTTGGTACCGCAGAAGGCAGTTTCATCTACGTTCGGATCGATGCCGTCCCGGAGGACCTCCTTGATGTGGGCACAGTAGCTGGTTGTGAGATAGCAGCGCTAGAGGCATTGCACCCTGTGGGCGACTAGATCATGAGTCTGTGACGCTGGACCAACCAGCTGGCGTAAGCCCGCCGCACGAGAAACGGTCCAGCGGGAATGCCAGGATTGGGGCACTGCAGGCAGATGCCTGTGGACAAGTCACAGACGGCCAAGGGAATAGAGGACTCGAACAGCGTAATGCAGACACGAACTGCATTGAAGACCGCTTGCTCTCCGTAGCGGACAAACTCCAGACTCTTACCGAACTCGACCCGGAGATCGTTCACGCACTGTCTCTCTAGGCTCCCCGTCACTGTTGCTCTTCGCAACTACGCGTCCAATACGGTTGCGCTTGGATCGATCCGCACACTGTGCGGGCGAAGAGTTCAGTATCCCTGCACGGACCCACAATCCCCACGACAACTCGAAACATCCCCTAATGGCCAAGCCCTCTAGCTTGGGCCAGGTTTCGGAGGCAGGCCAAGCGGGAAGGTGGAGCCCATCTACAGCCCTTCGACTTGGTGGTCGAAGGGCTCTGCTCGACAACAGGGACACCTCGGCGAACGCTCCTGCAACTTCTCCATGGCCGAGGGCGGAGGAGATACGGTCGTTGACGGTGGCTGCTGCGCAGGTCTGGGCTCCCGCGGCCTGAAGCGCTCGTCACGGTTGGCGGAGGGGTGCTAGACTGACTCCAGAACTGAACCCCCACAGTGGAGGCAGGTTACGTCAGAGGTGGTTGTGCTATGGCGAAAAGGAGAACGTGGTTAGTCGTCGCGACACTAGGATCTCTTGCTGTCGGGGCCCTTGCGTACGCCATTGCGGTCGGCCAGGGTGCGCCCCTCATCATCGGCGGTGGGCAAATCGGTCATTCCTTTAGCGGGACAGGCTGGTTTGGCAAGTATCGCGGCGTGACAGTGGACAACCAGGACCCCATGGGCTACGGACGAATCCTCGTTTCGGTTCCGCAGGTACTGGGCAACGCCACGAGCTGGGCTGTGCCGTGTGTGCCGTGCACAGTGTTTCACTCGCGTGAGCCATTCGTCCCCGAAGTGGGACAGTCCGTGTGGGTCGAGTTCGAAGGAGGAGACGTCAGCCACCCGATCTGGAGCGGTTGTATGGCACCGCCGGGGTAGGCCACAGAAGCGCGGCACTTTGTGGGGCAGCTCTGACTAGCCGGGGGCGGCAAGCGACCCGCCCCACCGAAAAGCGGTCCGAGGTGGATGCCAAGGTCGGGAGGCCAGTGTCATGCGAGGCGGGTGGCTGAAGATGCTTTATCTACGGTGTTACAGCCTGCTGGCTCCCCGTCATTGACGATCTTCGCAACTTCGCGGGTGACGTGGCAGGAGTGAGCTCAGTTCGGGCCGTCTGTGTGGGTGGGAGGCCCTAGAGAGAAGGCCAGCCTCACGCAGCTTGGCGATGACCTCTTCCGGTCGATGCCGCTTCCTCGACATCCCTGCCTCGGTTCCTTTCGATTCGAGGTCCCAACTTGGACCGGTTTTCGGGGGCAGATCACTACTCCCAGAACGCCCCTGTGACCAAAGCGCCTACTAGTCCGATTAGCCACAGAACGCCCAGTGTCGGCCAGAAGTAGTGCCAGAACTTGGATGGCTGCCCCGCTGGCGCCACCACGGAGGAGGCAGGTGCCCCGGTTACCCCAGATCCTACGGTAGGGTACGCAGATGAACTCGCGTTCCGGGAGAAGACGTCCAGACGAGCTGGCCCCGGTGTGATCTCCTCCAAGCGCCATACTGGGACGGCGAACGATATAGGCTCAGCCGGTAGCCAGCCCGTCAACAGGAAGACCTTGACGGGATTCACGGCTAGGAACAGCACACCTATGACTTCGCCAGCATCGTTGAGCAAGGGCCCTCCACTATTGCCCGGCATTGCGTCTAGCCGCAATTGGTACGCCTGACCCTCTCCTGTGCCTCTGACTGCGGTAATCTCCCCGCGCGTGGCAACCACATCTTGTCCCAACCAGCTTCCGCACAAAGGATACCCGTAGGCAATGACATCCTGACCATATGAGAGGTGCGCAGCCAGTCCCAGCTTCAATGGGGGCAACCGCGTGGAGTCGATCTGCAGAACGGCTAGATCGTTGATCCCGTCAGTACCTACGACCTTGGCGGTGTACCACGTCCCGCTTGCCGAGCGTACGCGGACGCCGTCAGCGAGTTCTACCACGTGGTAGCATGTGGCTATGAGACCTGACCTGTGGAAGACGAACCCCGATGCACAGTATGTGTCCTGGCCTCGCGTTACCTCCACATACACGATCGATGCGCTCGCACCTTCATGGCTCTGCATAGACTGTGCAGAGCCTGGAATCGCAGAGCACAAGATGAGCATCAAGGCAGCACAGAATGCCTGCATCCTCTCTCTTGAACCTCTCGCGGAAGCAGCTCTCGCTAGACAGCCAGACCAAGCCGACACTCCCAGCCTCCTACGCGCACCCTATTCGACCTTGCGTCCCACCAACTCTGCCACCAAGGGATGGAGGGAGGAGTACCCCTTCGGAGCGCCACGAGAACCATCCCCGTCAGTAGTGGCAGGGATCTCCTGCGGGTCCCAGTCACCTATGACAACGCGCGCTCCAGTTCCCTGATAACTTCGTCGATGCCCTTCCCAGCAGATCCGAACCCAACTATCCCGTCCAGCGAGTCAGATTGAAAGGAGACCTCGGTCTGAGTATCTCCTGTCTTCTTGACTGACACTCGGACGGTAGCCGGATTCTTGGGAGGGAACAGACTCATCCGCGTGCGTATCACAACGTACCCGGCCAGTCTGCTCTGCTCCTTGATGGCTCCAATTGCAGCACCAGCCTGTACGAGCGCTGCGTAGACATCATCAAGGGGCTTGTCGATGGTAACAGCGGATTCTCCACGATGCCTCATGTACCCCACGATCCTGCACCTCCTGACTCGAACCGGCCCCGAATGTTCTCGCCTGCCTTGCCATTCGGTCTGCTCGTCGAGTCAGTCTAGTTCACCAGCGCCAACGCTGCCCAACGCCTCAGCCGCGGGGTGCACGTAGACGAGACTGGTGCATACGGTCTGGGGTGAGGTTCAGTCGACCGAAGGGAATAGCGGCCTTCATACGCGATCGGGCTCCGCAACCGGCTCACCTGTATCCCGGAGAGGGCGCGAGTGCCTCTTGGACGCCCGCCCGTGAATCAGTCCGCTTTCTGTTGACAAGGTCTTCGAGACGCGCTATCGTCTGTGCATGAGTCCGCATAAGGGTCAGAAGACGGACTAATACGGAGGCGAACATGGGAAGGAAGATTCCCGAAGTGCTGACGGAAACCGAACAAGAGGCGCTCGTTTCACAACCCAACCCGCGATACTTCACCGGGCATCGGAACCGCGTGATGCTCCGCGTGATGCTCGATACTGGCTTGCGACTGTCCGAGGCGATCAATCTTCGCTGGAAGGACGTCGACCTCAACTCCGGCAAGGTGATGGTCCGGCAAGGCAAGGGCGCCAAGGATCGGACACTGTGGACGGGCGAAAGCAACCTCGCCGCGCTTGTAGGGTGGAGAGAGAGACAGGCCAAAGAAGGCACCGGACGTTCGGAGAGCGTCTTCACGACCAAGGAAGGCGGCAACCTGGACCCTCGATACGTGCAGCGGATGGTGAAGCGGTACGCAACGAAAGCCGGGATCGTGAAGGACGTGCACCCGCACACGCTGAGGCACTCATTCGCAACTGACCTCTACCGGCAGACGACGAACATCCGACTCACACAGAAGGCGCTCGGACACGCGAACCTCTCGACAACTCAGATTTATACGCACATCGTCGACGAAGAGCTTGAGGGCGCTCTCAAGTCCTTTCGCAGAACGCCGGTCGAAGTAGCGTGATGGTAGCGGGCCAGGCACATAAGCCGGAGTCACACGGTCCAGTAGATGGGACCCGTCACGTAGACGTGGATCGACTTTGACATGCGCGCCGGTTTGGGCCTTCTCGGTCTGCTTGGACGCGGCTTCATATATGGGGAACTCTTACGCTGCCTCGGATACTCGCTGCTTCCTCTGCGCCACTGAAAGCGCCTCTGGCTTGATCCGACGCACCCGTGCGGGAAACCGCTGGACGGGTCGGACTTGACACACTCCCCTGCCTTGTAGAATGGTGCGGGATGTGGTCCCACGGGAAGACGGCTGCCGTTCCAGAGGTCTGCTGTACTACAGGGAGGAAGGCACTTCTATGGAGATGTTCCCTGCCGTTGGGATCGCTGCCAAGGCGGTGTTGCCGAGCACCTTTCGTAGCGGGCAGAGGTGGCCAGCGTGAAGTGGAGTGACCTGCTATTCAGAGTCGGCGTCAATGCCTACAAGCAGTGGCAGAGGGACGCCGCGCGGAGACAGAAGATGCTCCTCCGCGAAACGCGCCGCAGTACAGGGATTCGACTCCAGAAGGAGCATCTGTCCCTCCGGGTTTCTCTGGACAGAGAGATCGGCACACTCACTGCCGAGGAGTTCGAGTCTTTTGTGGCCGCGCTCTTCGAGTCAGAAGGCTGGCAATCAGCTCTCACACCCAGAACCGGCGACATGGGGATCGACATCAACCTCTCACGACCGTCCGACGGCAGGAGAGCAGTAGTCCAGTGCAAGAAGTGGAAAGGGAGTGTGGGGCAGAGAGAAGTGCGCGACCTCTATGGTGTGCTGATGCACGTGCATGCTGATGAGGCGCACCTAGTTACCACCGGTTCCTTCTCGGCCGCTGCAGCCTCTTTCGCGGAGGGCAAGCCGATTCGCCTGGTGGATGGCAGCCAGCTTCTCCAGTGGGCGCGGCTCCACCGGGAGGCCCAGTTCCCGTCACCGCCTCCGAGTCTGGCGGCCCAGGAGAGTGAAGCCATCCCCCACCGCGAGCAACCCCCGTCCACTTCGGAGACCGCGTTATCTCCGGCGGCAGCCGTAGATGCTCCGAAGGTGTTCCTATCAGAGGAATCGCGTGCGTTCCTCCAGCGAACGGTGGATGGATTCGCTAGCTTGCGCGGCCTCCTTGATATCATCCGGGCAGAGTCTGATGTCCGTAATGTCAGTCCGCCGCAAGTGCCGCTCTCCGCAGACCAGGTTTCGAGAACCTGTGAACGGCACCTTGCCCTGCAGGAGGCGACCGTCGAGGCATTTGCAGGGCTGCTGAGGACAGGACTCGCGACCTTCTCGGAGAAGACCCCTAGACATGAAGTCCAGAGCCACTTCGAGCGCATTGAAGAGCTACTCCGCGGCCTTGGAACAGGTTACAGGGACGCTCGCTCGATGGACGTTGGGCCTGGCCCTCCAGCACTCCTCATGCAAGCCTTGTTGCAGACCTATGAGTCACTGTTCGACGACTACGACGCTTTCTTTGCACAGGCCGAGCATCCCGGGAGAGTCTTCCTTGAGTCGCCCGAGCGGGCGCTTGCGGAGGGTATAGCAGAGCGCGTTCCCGAGGGTGGATTCTGTTTCACGAATGTGCGCGGCGATCTCCCACGGGCTTCACAAGCAACGCGCCGTCTTGCCGAACTACTTCGGCGATCTCGCTCTCCGACAGGCATCGGATGCTTGATGCCAGTGGTAGTACTGCTCTGCACTGTGGCGGCGTTGGCGGGCGTCCCCGCACTCTTGCTGTGGAGATAGATGGTGCTAGGGGGGTGATTCGCGCGCCTGTCCGTCGCCGGTCGCTGTGGCCGTTCGGTAGACGAGCCGCCTCCCCCCCTTCTAGCCTCGGCTCGTTCGGGGCAATCTGCGGGCCGCTACGCTCGATCAGCTGACGGGCTTCGGTTGCTGGCGTTTGCCCAGGAATCGGAGGTTGGGGTAGACTCCCCAGGGAGGTTGACCAATGAAGATGCGAGTAGTTACGGTTGCCTGTCTTGTTCTCCTGCTCTTCCTCGCAGGATGTGAACTAGTCGACCCATACAAACTCCACCCGCCTGCCTGGATCTGGGGGGAGTGGGCTCCAGCGTCAGACACTAGCATGTTCTCCTTCACGTTCACCGAAACCACCGTTCTCGAGACCATAGGTCTAACCACCCTAGATCTCGGAGAGCTGTACAAACAATCCAATACGAACGTGACCGAGACAATAACTGACACGGTATACGCGTTCCGCGTCCCGGCGGGCGATGGCTACATGCGGATGAAGTTCGACAAGGTCGACAGCAACACTCTGAACTACACTCTGGAAACGAACCTATCAACTACCGGCCCGGTCCCGCTTCAACGTCTCTAGGGTGCGGAGGTAAAGGAGGACCTGTGAAGCCTCGAAGACTGGTGTGTGTGGCCGGTGTCTTGATTCTCGCCGTGTCACTATGCAGTGCAGCGCAAGCACAGAAGGGCTACATGGATGGGTACAACGAAGGCCGGAGCCTCGCGGTTCAACAGATCCGCCCTGGTGCGTCATTTGCTGGGGGGTTCTTCCTGGGGATAGTCTACGTAGCGTACTCTCTCCTTGCAGACGGCCAGGCTCCGTCTCCCGCGCAGATGCAGTCCTTACCAGGGTCGGATGACTACAAACGTGGGTTTCTTGAGGGATACAAAGAAGAGTGGAAGAGGATACGAACGAAGAATGCGCTCTATGGGTGGGCCACAGAAGGTGTGCTGGTCGTCGCGGTCTATCTCGTCGTGTATGCCGCACTGGTGGCAGAATACTCGTACTTGTACTAGTAGCCGTCGGCATTGGACCTAGGCTATCGCCCTACGCTCGATCGGGTACGAGTTCTCGCGCCGCATCTACGCTGACCACGTTGCGGTGGCTTCTGCCGCGCCGTCCTGCTACTTCGGCCGTCGGTCGGCCTCTCTCCTCAGGTAGGGAGAGGCGCCCGGGGCGATTGGAGGGGCATTACGCTCGATCGCGTAGGCTACGGGTGCGGCGTCAGCCGATCTCAAACGAAGACGTGAGAACGATAGCTACGGAAGGCGAAACGGGCCCATCGGGCCCTGCATCTTGTCGTCGTAGTAGAGCATGAGTGCCTTCGTCAGGTCCAGAGCAGAAGGGAGCGCAACAAACCCCACGGAGACCGTACCAGAAAGGAGCTGTCCCGAGAAGGGACCGGACAGCGCGAAGTAGTCACCGTAGCCGACTCCGTATTGCGTGTAGCCCTGCACAAAAGCGAGATCGGTAGGCCAGAAGTATCCTGTCGTAGCGGGAGCCACAAAGACCATGAGCGCCTCGCGCCCGTCAAACATGAGTCTTGCAGCAGCGATCAACTTCGGGCCGATCTCGCCAGCGAATACCTCAGAACCCGGCGCCGCCCAGAGCGCCTGGACGTAAGCGAAGACGCTTCCATCATACGCACGAGCGACGAACTCGATCCTTGTGTTCACCGGGACTGTTGCCCAGATTTCGTCCTTGATCTGTGCCGATGCGATCACGCCTAACAGCAGCGCAATCGTCGCAGCTGAGAATAATGCTCGCTTCATGATCTTCCCTCCTGCTCGTGCATTGAATCCCGTCAGACTATACCATATGCGGCGGACGCCGGAGTTAGAGTGGAAACTGCCGCCCTAGGAAGACGTGGACGACCTCACGTCAACGTGCCTGCTGGGTGTTAGGCCGAGCCCTCTCGACTGCCCTAACGTCTCTCCCGCCCGAAGGCAGCGGACGACGCCGAACAAACGGAGTCACAGAACCCACAGAGGCGAGCTCGGCCGTCCGGGAATCGGGTTCGTGAAGCGGCCCGTTCTGACGAATTGGCCCGCTCCCATATCTGAGCGCCGCCCACCCTGCCAAAGGGTTGCACCGCGTAGCCAAAGGCGGCCATCAGGGCAATCCCGAGATGCAGGAGCGCAGCTGCGGCTCTGCTTGGCCAAGTCCTCAAGCGTCGGTCGAGGGCGATCCTAGCGTCGTTGCCTTGGCGATTGCTGCACGGCCATTCGCCGAGGGAACGAGAGAACCAGCATCACGAACCGCACACCCAACTCACGGCGGGGAGTCTATGGAGGAGATTCACGTAGTGGGAGGATTCACGGGGCGCGCCGAGAAACGGGCGGGGAAGGCCCTGCCCGACAGACGCAGAGCGCAGCGATCTCGTGGCTCTCAGCTGCACGAGCGGTGGGTCCTGCAACTGCGGATGGAATCACCCGTGGCGACGGGGCAGCGCTGGTCGCGGAGCGCGGTGGCGAGAGCATTGCTGATTCACTATCGAGCCCACATAGCCGCAGAGCGCCAGCCGTTGGCAGCCGTGACGCCATACTGAAGGCCGCAGGGAGCCACTTCGGCCCGCCTCGCTGTGTGTGTCGCTTCCATTCGCCATATATGGGAGACTCCACCTGTCTCCGCTACCCTTGACGATGATGCCCTGTATCGCGTAGATTGTTATTGGGAGTTCTTGCCCCTGCGCGCGACGGCAGAGTCACTGCCCGGCCGCGCACCAGGGACGAACACTCTCGCTGCCAATTGAGACTGAGATTGCCTGTGAGACTGACCTTGTGACGGACAGGGCGGTCTCTCTCTTTTCCCCCGAGAGACCTTCGACAAGACGGACGGAACAGGGGGTTTCTCGGGTGGAACCTGACCAAAAACCATCCATCGGCCCAGCAAACGCCGAGCGCCAAAACTGCTCGCCCGGGGCTCGCCGCCCGGACGTTTTCCCATCGGATGGCCACCGGTACGCGCGGGGGGGTGAACAACCCGCCCCGGGGGCGAAGCCTGGCGAGGCCTACCCCATACACGACCGAAGCATACGGCGAGATGTCCCTACGCCTGCTTGTGAGGCGGCGCAGAGCTGTCAAAGGCTCGCAGTTGCGTCCAGGGAGCCGGAGCGACTGGCCCACGAGAAGGGCGGTCGACAAACCCGCGCTTGAGTCGCCCTCCGGTAGTCCCACTACACGGGCCGGAGCAATACGGGTTGGAGTGGTCTGCCAACCGGTATAGGAGAACCGAAGAGACGATTCCACATGTCCAACACACGAGAGCCAGCGCCCGAGACAGATGCCGAGGCCAATGCTCGTGAGTTCGTGCGAGTTCTGTTGCGCTGGGCATCCGTTGACAATGATCAGGCCCGGAGGCTCTTGGCACAGCAGTTTGGGGAGGACTAGACTGAGGGGCCATGACAAAGGCCGTAGCCTACGAACGAGTGTCCTATAGCGGTCAACTAGACGGCTATTCGCTTGACACGCAGCGTCAGGCGCGCGAGGAGTACGCCGCCAAGCACGGCATTGAGGTCGTGGCCACGTTTGTGGGGCAGGAATCAGGGTTCACGCTGGGCCGGACTGGATTCGAGCGAATGGTTGAGTTCCTGCGGGGGAATCCCGACGTGAAGGCTGTTCTCGTCTACAAGATCGACCGCTCTTCCCGCAACCTCTACGACTACGGAATGCTCGTAGATAAACTCGGCGTGAACCTCATCTCTGTCACTGAGGACTTGCCAGCGAATTCAGCGGGACGACTTGTGTCAGACAACCTCGCGTCCTTCGCCCGCTTCTACTCAGCACAGCTTTCGGAGCGGACGCGGGCGGCACTGCTGACAAAGGCGAAGGCTGGTATCTATCCCACCTACGCGCCGATTGGCTACGTGAACAGCAACCGCAACATCGTGATCGACCCCGCGAACGGTCAGATGGTGCGTGCCCTGTTCTTGCGCTACGCGCGGACAGACGACTCGCTGGCAACTCTCGCGGCCTGGGCCAAGGCGAGAGGGATTCGGTCCCGCTACGGCAAGCCGATGTCCAAGGCCGTCATTCACGAGATCCTGCAGAACCCCGTCTATGTGGGTCGGTTCCGCTTCCGTGACAGGGTCTACACTGGGACACACGAGCCGCTCATCGACGAAAGCTTGTTCGCTGCAGTACAGGAGAAACTCCACAGCCGCGGTGCGCCGAAGAGGGTCCGCATGGAATTCCCCTATCGCGGCCTGGCGACGTGCGGATACTGCGGGTGCCAGCTCACGGCCGAATTGAAGAAAGGGCGCTACGTCTACTACCACTGCACTCACAACCACGGTCCATGCGAGCAGCGCAACTGGTCGCAGGACGCCCTCTCGGATGCATTAGCAGGCGTCCTGGAGCCGCTGAGGATGTCCGATGACGTAGCCGAGCAACTCATGGACTTCGTTCTCGGGTCGAACGAAGACCGCCGCCGCGACCGGGTAGCCCGACGTATGGCGCTCAAGGCTGAAGAGAAGACGATCATCGAGCGCATGGACGCCATGTACGAGGACCGCGTAGACGGGAAGATCACGGAGGAGCAGTGGACGCGTCGTGATGCCCAGCAAGCGGGGCGACTCGCTATGGTACGCGAGGAGATGGCGAAGCTCGCCGCCGATGACGACTTCGATCCTCAAGCGGTTCGTACAGTGATAGAACTCGTGAAACGCCTGCCCGAAGCGTACTTGGAGCACTCGCATGAGGAAAGGGCTGCGCTCCTCCGCGCCGTGTGTTCGAACTGCATCGTGAAGTCCGACAGTGTAGAACCTCTCTACAAGGAACCGTTTGCAGGGATAGCGAAATGGCAGACCTGTCCTACCTGGCTCCCCGGGGAGGACTCGAACCTCCAACCATTCGGTTAACAGCCGAGCGCTCTGCCAATTGAGCTACCGAGGAATCTATGCAAGCGGGATTCTACCGTCCGCCCTCGCTCCCCGTCAACCGGCCCGGAGCCGAGGCGCCGGCCTACGCCAGCGCCTCCAGAAGGTGGCGCAGGATCTCGCTCCCTCGCTCGAGCACCGCGACCTCGATCGACTCGTCGCGAGAGTGCGCCTGCACACCGCCGTATCCCAGAACGACCGCGTCGAGGCCGCGGTTCGCCAGAATGAGTGCGTCGGTGCCGCCGGTAACCCGCTTGGCGATGGGATCGAGCCCCACCGATCGAATCGCTGCTTTGGCGACGCGCACAAGCTCGGAATCCTCGGGGACCGACATCGCCTCGTACTCGATCTCTTCTGCGATGTCGACCTTCGCGCCTGCTTCGCGCGCCGCCGCCTCGAAGGCATCGCGCATTGCCCGCGCCTGCTTGAGTGCCTTCTCGTGCGTCAAGCTCCGGCACTCGGCCTTGATCTTGACCGTCTCCGGCACACCGTTTCGGATCAGGCCGCCTTCGATGACGCCGACGTTGGCCGTCGTCTCAAAGTCAATTCGCCCTTCGGGCATGCTGACGATCGCCTTGGCCGCGACGCGAATGGCGGAGATCCCCTTCTCCGGTTCCATTCCCGCGTGTGCCGCCTTCCCGGTGATGACGATGTCGAAGTTCACGTGGGTCGGTCCTCCGATCACCACCTCATTCAAATGTTCGCCGTCGACAACGAACGCCCGGCGCGAGTGGATTCGCTTGAGGTCAAGGTTCCTCGCTCCGAGGAGGCCGACCTCCTCTCCGACCGTGACGACGATCTCGAGCGGGGGGTGACGGCGGGCCGTTCGAACGGCCTCCACGATCTCGGCGATCGCTGCCTTGTCGTCGGCGCCGAGGATGGTTGCGCCCGAGGAGTGGACGACTCCCTTCTCGACGACCGGCTCGATGCCTTGCCCCGGCTTCACGGTGTCGCCGTGCGCTCCGAGGAGGACGGGGGGCGCGGCCGACTCGGCTGCGTCGACGCGTGCGATCAGGTTGCCGTACGCATCAAACTCGCACCGGGCTGAGAGTTCCTCCGTCAGAACTCCCGCCAGGTGTCGGAGAAACCGCGCCTCGTCGCCCGACTCGCTGTCGATCTGCACGAACTCGCAGAACAACGCCACGATATCCTTTTGCATAGACGCCGCCTCGCTTTCCAGACGAGTATAGGCGGTGTCCCCTTCGGCGTCACGGCTCGTTGCCTTTTCGATCGGCGTCCCGTACCGTACCTGCGGTGCACGAGATGAGATGGTGGTGGGCTCTAATCATCGCAGCCGTCGTTGCGGCAGCCGGGTACGCGTTCCTTGCCCCCAAGGAGGCCACTGTGTCGAGAACCGGGCCAGTCAATCTCTCTCCGGACGAGAAGTCTTTTCTCCTATGGCTTGCGCGCGAGTCGCTCACGGCAAACCTCGCGGGACGTCCGCCGGATCCCGTCGACGCCGCGCTTCTCACCCCCGCAACGCGCGAGATAGCTGCGTGCTTCGTGACGCTAACGAAAGGAGGCTCGCTCCGTGGCTGCATCCTCGACGCCTTCGCCGCGCACGAGCCGATCTACAAGAACGTCCAGCGAAACGCCGTTCTTGCCGCAACAGCCGATCCCCGCTTCCCGGCCGTCCGTGAGGCGGAACTCGCGGCCCTGACGATCGAGATCAGCGTCCTCGGGAAGCCCTATGAATTGGCCTCCAGCGGCCCCGACGATCTCCTACGGAAGCTCCGGCCGGGCATCGATGGAGTCATCTTGACGACGACGTACGGCACGTCGACGTTCCTCCCACAGGTGTGGGAGGAGCTCACCGACCCGGAGGTCTTCCTCGGAGAGCTGTGCCGGAAGCATGGGGCCCCGCGCGATGCCTGGCGGACGTCGGCTCTTCTCCGTGTCGATGTCTATCAGGCCAATCACTTCTCGGAAACCGACCCCGGACTGGCTGATTGACATCTCGCCTTCAGACCACTACCCTCGAACCGACTACGATCTACGAGGAGCCGCGATGAGTCAGCGTCCGAAGTCTCTACCGGAGAAGCTGTACGGGAGCGCCGTGAGTTGGGAGGGGTGGACGTTCCACATCCTGTCGTCGCCGGCGGGCCTTCGGTTCGTCGACCTCGTCGGGACTCCGTTCCCGCAGCTTGCCGAGCGGCTCAAGGCCCGCGTAGTCCCGGACGACGCGTCGAATGAGGAGATCCTGCAGCAGGTGCGCGGCTACCTCTGCGGAGAGCGCCGATTGTTTGACCTGCCGCTCGACCTTCGGGGGACTCCGTTTCAGGAGAGCGTGTGGCAGGCTGTGGCCAAGATCCCGTACGGTGAGACGACAACCTACGGAGCGCTGGCCGCGGGGATTGGCCGTCCGCAGGCGACGCGCGCCGTTGGACAAGCAGTCGGCGCGAACCCCGTACCGATCGTCATCCCCTGCCATCGCGTAATCGGTACGTCCGGGAACCTGACGGGGTTCGGCGGAGGACTCCCGCTCAAGGAGCGCCTACTCGCCCTCGAGCAGGGCAGTCTGAGCCTGTAGCGTCTATGCGCTCGGTTTTCACGCGAGAGCGCACCGCACCATTGTGTGCGACCTTCGTCCCGGACGTCACAGCGGAACGACGTCGGAGCAAGCTCCGACGCTACAGCCATTTGCGCTCTCGCGGCGGTCACAACACGGACTCCCGGCGACCGCGAGGTAGCGATCTACGAACCCGAGACCGTCTGTAGCGTCGCACCTTGTGTGCGACGTTGGTCGGGCCCTATGTGCGACGTTGGTCGCACCCTACGTGCGACGTTGGTTGTCGGGCCCCGGCAAGTCGAGGACGTCGGAGGCAAGCTCCGACGCTGGCTGCCGAGTTGGCGCACTTCCGACTCGGCAGCTGGGGAGAAGCCGCGCGGCAAGGCTGCTTCTCCTGACCCGCTGCCAGGGATCCGAGGATCTGGCAAAGCGAAAGGCCCGGAACCCTTCGGGCCTGATCTCACGTCGGGAAAAAGAAAGACCAGGCGGCGACCTACTCTCCCGGCCCCTTACGAGGCAAGTACCATCGGCGCAGGAGGGCTTAACTGCCGTGTTCGGGATGGGAACGGGTGTTTCCCCTCCGCCATGTGCCACCTGGAATCTTCTCGTCCACTTCTTGATCCCTTTCAAGTGAACAGGGTGTGTGCCACATAAGCATTCGGCCGATTAGTACCACTTGGCTGAGCACATTGCTGTGCGTACACCTGTGGCCTATCAACCTCCTAGTCTCGGAGGGGCCTGATGTGGAGACCTAGTCTTGAGGCTGGCTTCGTGCTTAGATGCCTTCAGCTCTTATCCAAACCGAACTTAGCTACCCAGCGATGCCCCTGGCGGGACAACTGGTACACCATAGGTCCGGCTATCTCGGTCCTCTCGTACTAGAGATAGACCCTCTCAAGTCTCCTACGCCCACGGCAGATATAGACCGACCAGTCTCACTACGGTCTGAACCCAGCTCACGTACCCTTTTAACCGGCGAACAGCCGGACCCTTGGGACCTGATTCAGCCCCAGGATAGGATGAGCCGACATCGAGGTGCCACGCTCCCCCGTCGATGTGAACTCTCGGGGGGTCTGAGCCTGTTATCCCCGGGGTAACTTTTGTCCGCTGATCAGTGGCCCTTCCACAAAGTGCCACTGGGTCACTAGGACCTGCTTTCGCACCTGCTCGACTTGTTGGTCTCGCAGTCAAGCCTCCTTATGCCCTTACGCTCGATGGCTGATCACTAACCAGCCTGAGGAGACCTTTGTGCGCCTCAGTTACTTTTTGTGAGGCGACCGCCCCAGTCAAACTACCCACATAGCATTGTCCCTCGACCGCTGCAAACGGCCGTCAGTTAGAGACCCAACATATGCAGGGTGGTATTCCAAGGATGGCTCCACCGAGGCTGGCGCCCCAGCTTCATCGCCTCCCACCTATCCTACACAACACATGCTAAGACTCAGTACCATGCTATAGTAAAGCTCCACGGGGTCTTTTTGTCCCGCCGCGGGTTGCGGGCGTTTGCACCCGCACTTCAATTTCACCGAGCACTCGGTCAAGACAGCGCCCAAGTCGTTGGACCATTCATGCACGTCAGAACTTACCTGACAAGGAACTTCGCTACCTTAGGACGGTTATAGTTACCGCCGCCCTTCACTGGCGCTTCAGTTCGGCGCGTTAACGCCTCCCCTTAACGTTCCAGCAGTGGGCAGGTTTCAGACTCTATACATCCTCTTTCGAGTTGGCAGAGTCCTGTGTTTTTGGTAAACAGTCGCTCAGGCCGATTCTCTGCGGCCACCCGAAGGTGGCTCCCCTTATCCCGAAGTTACGGGGTCATTTTGCCGAGTTCCTTGACCGAATTTCACTCGTCCACCTTAGTATACTCAACTCGCCTACCTGTGTCGGTTTGCGGTACGGACTCTTCCTTGCTCGCTAGAGGCTTTTCTCGCCCGATGATCCCTTCTCCCTTCGCCCTTGCGGGCTCGCATTCACACCTCGACGTAACGGGGGAACGGATTTGCCTATCCCCCCTACCTTGGTGCTTAGACACGCTATTCCGTCAGCGTGCGGAGAGGAACCTTCGGGGTCCCCCCTTTGCTCAAACGCAAGATTAGAGGCGCAGGAATATTAACCTGCTGTCCATCGCCTACCCCCTTCGGGTTCAGCTTAGGGTCCGCCTAACCCTGGGAGGACGAACCTTCCCCAGGAAACCTTCGGCATTCGGTGGCAAAGATTCTCACTTTGCTCGCGCTACTCATGCCGGCATTCTCTCTTCCGTCTCGTCCACCAAGCCTTCCAGCTTAGCTTCAACCGTGAACGGAATGCTCCCCTACCGCTGGCGCCAGAAGGCGCCAACCCGCAGTTTCGGTACCAAGCTTAGCCCCGTTAAATTTTCGGCGCATCGTCGTTAGACTGGTGAGCTATTACGCACTCTTTAAAGGATGGCTGCTTCTAAGCCAACCTTCCAGCTGTCTCGACAACAATACATCCTTTCCCACTTAGCTTGGATTTTGGGACCTTAGCTGGCGGTTAAGGGCTCTTACCCTCTCGACAACGAATCTTAGAACCCGCTGTCTAACTCCCGCGGAACGGAGGATCGGTATTCGGAGTTTGACTAGAGTCGGGAGTTGCCCCCCTTCTCCGACCAGTGCTCTACCCCCGATCTCCTTGACGCGAGGCTAGGCCCAAACCTATTTCGGGGAGAACCAGATATCACCAGGTTCGATTGGTTTTTCGCCCCTAACCACAGGTCATCCCCTAGCTTTTCAACGCTAGTGGGTTCGGTCCTTCATGTACGATCAAGTACACTGCAACCTGCCCATGGCTAGATCACCTGGCTTCGGGTCTACCACACGTGACTAATCGCCCTATTCAGACTCGCTTTCGCTTCGGCTTCGCCTTCCTCGGCTTAACCTCGCCACGTACAGTAACTCGCCGGCTCATAATGCAAGAGGCATGCGGTCACACGTCAACGCGCCCGAAGGCGCAGATCGGTGCTCCCACTGACTGTAAGCAGACGGTTTCAAGTTCTATTTCACTCCCCTCCCGGGGTGCTTTTCACCTTTCCCTCGCGGTACTAGTTCACTATCGGTCAGTTGGTAATGTTTAGCCTTGGAAGGTGGTCCTCCCAGATTCACGCCGGATTTCACGTGTCCGGCGCTACTTAAGCCCGCACCCAGGGTGGTCTGGCCTTTCGTCTACGGGACTATCACCGTCTGTGGTCACCCTTTCCAGGGAGAGTTCGACTAGACCTCGCCTTTAACCCTGCCCACCGCTGCATCGATGAGACGGAACTGGCTTGCAACCCCGAACGAGCAACGAACGCAGTCTTACACTCGCTCGGTTTAGGCTGTTCCCGTTTCGCTCGCCACTACTCAGGGAATCTCGTTTGATTTCTCTTCCTCCGGTTACTGGGATGTTTCGCTTCGCCGGGTTCGCCGAACATGCCTACTGTAGGTTTCGACATGTTCTACCATGGCTTCACCATGGTGGGTACTCCTATTCGGAAATCCTCGGATCAAAGCCCGCTTAGCGGCTCCCCGGGGCTTATCGCAGCTAGCCACGTCCTTCATCGCTTCCAACTGCCAAGGTGTCCGCCGTCTGCCCTTACAACGCTTATGCGGCACACACTCTATTCACTTGTCAAGGATCATCGCAGCCCTAGCTGCGGAGTGAACGATCGTAACATGACCCCGCAGGGGTGTCAAGCACCCCGTCGGGGTCACGACGAGCGAGACATTACCCCACTCCCGGCGCGGTTTCAAGGGAGACATCGAGCACCCTGCGAGGTTCCGGGAACCCTCTAGAGGTCAGACATCTCTTCTGGTTCTTCCACGGCCGCCCCATCCCGCAAGCACTTCGCCGCATCGACAGAACGGGCAATTGCGTCCAGCTCGAGGAATCCGAGTGTTTCACCTCTCACCGCCCCGTCTATGCCCGCCTTGGCGAGCACGGACTCTACGTCCTCCGCGGAGAGGACCCGACGAAGCGCATTGCGGGTCGTCTTTCGTCGCGCTCCGTAGAGCGCCCGGACCACAAAAAAGAACGCGGCCTCCGACGCTTCAAAGCGCCGAGGCCGCCCGAACTGGAGCGACCACAGAGTGGAATCGACATCGGGAATGGGGAAGAACGCGCCCCGAGGGATTCGCCGAAGCACCTCGACGTCCGCATATGCTTGCACGTAGACCCCGAGGGCCGATCCGTCCTTTCCAGGGCTCGCGGCAATCTTCTCGGCCACTTCCCGCTGTGTGACGAGGATCGCCGAGCGGACCTCCGTGCGCTGTGAAACGATCCGCTTCAGGATCGGCGCGGTAATGCTGTAGGGGATGCTCCCGGCGATCGTGAGGCGCTCACCGTGTACCGCGGCGATTGCTTGCAAGTCAACTTCAAGGGCGTCGTCCGCCCGGATCTCAACCGACGAGTGTCCCGTGAACTCCTGCGCCAGATAGTCGGCCAGGCGCCGATCGATCTCCACGGCAACGACAGGAATCCGTGTTTCCGCCAGAAACCGTGTGATCGATCCAAGTCCCGGGCCGATCTCAACGATGCAGGCCGGTGCCCCGCGCGTCGCTTCGTCCGCGATCCGCCGCGCCACCGAGGGGCTGGACAGGAAGTTCTGACCTAGCCTCTTGCTCGGCCGCACGCCAAGCTCATCGAGGGATCGACGAATCGAGGCGCGATCGAGTCCCGGCTCAGTCAACGAACAGCCTCTTCAGCCACGTCGTCACCGCATCGAGCACTCGGGCGTCGACGGGCTCGTCCAGATGACGATAGGTCAGGCTCGGCGCTTCCGGGTGATGGCGCAGAAAATGGTTCAGATCGTCAAGGACACGGATCGTGACCTCCGGATTCTTTCCCTCGGCCAGAGCGACCTGGATGCCGTTCGCTTCAGACGAGGGGATCTGAAGGTCCTTCTCGCCGTTGATCACGAGCACGGGCGCGGACACCTGCCGGAGCCACACCCGCGGGTCGTCCCGATAGTGCTCGCGAAGCCAGGGGAGCGAGAGGGGTGTGGCCACGAGCGCCGACGCGGCTTGCTCGGTCAACCATGGCATCGCCTGCTTGAGCTTCTCGTAGGAGTAGTCGCTCCACTCCCCCTCGGAGCCCTTCACGAAGGCGAGGTACTGGTCCTCCTGAGCGAGCGCCGCGCTCACCTGTTCGTCGGACGCGCCTTGCAGCCGCAGGAGCGTCTCCACCTGCCAGCGCGTGATCTCGGCCAGGGATCGCGCCGCACCGGCCAGAAGAACCAGGCCCGCGATCGCCGGATCCTCAGCAGCGACGATCGGCGCAAGGTACGCGCCTTCGCTGTGCCCGATCAGGACGATGCGCCCGCCATCCACTTCGGGCTGCGCCCGCAGCGCATCGAGCGCGGCGCGCACGTCGTCGAGAAGGTCGGCACGCGAGGCCGACGCTGCGTTCCCGTCGCTCTCGCCGACTCCCCGCTTGTCAAACCGGAATGAAGCAATCCCTGAGGCGGCGAGCGCTTCCGCAAGCTGGCGGAAGATATCCGTCTTGAGTCCCGGCGCGTTCTCGTCGCGATCGACTGGACCCGAACCGTGGATTAGGAGCGCCGCGGGGAACGGCCCACGACCACCCGCAGGCACGGTCAGCGTTCCGGCGAGGGTCAAGTTGCCACTCGGGAACGCCACCTTGGATTCAATCCCCGCCTTCTTCCCCGGTTGCCCCGCTTCCCCGGACTCAAGAATCGTGAACCCCTTCGGAAGAACGCCTACGTCAAACGCCACGGTTCCCTGCGTCTCGTTCACGAGACCGACGAGGCGACCCTCGCGCTCGACAAGAACGATCGCCGTGTCTCCAATGTGAACCCGAAACGCCGCGCCCTCAAGGACCTCGTCCCCCGATTGGAACTCCACTTTCTCCGGCCCTTCGGCCTTCGCGGGAAGGTCGAGGAGAAGCTGAGGAATTGCTGCCGTGAA
Organism: Thermotogota bacterium; assembly: GCA_039679545.1. GTDB lineage: Bacteria > Bipolaricaulota > Bipolaricaulia > UBA7950 > UBA9294 > JAPLGD01. Next base: position 24,775 of record JBDKUT010000008.1, on the reverse strand, counting down.
TGCCTTCCCAAGCGCTCCCGCGCGAAGCGCCAACAGGAGCACCGCGTAATGGGAGACGACATTGTTGTCGAGGAGAGCGATTGCCTTCGCGTCCTTGATGTTGTTCGACTGATGGGCGAGCCCCGCGCGCGCTTCCATCACGAAGCCGGTCCGGTCGTTCCGAGCGGAGACCGTTTGTTTGCCGGTCTTCGTCTCTGCGGTGAGCGTGTATGAGAACGGCGTGAAATCGCGGCCGTACTCCGTCTCCTGCGACAGCTTGACCGTTTGACCCGGCGCGTGGATCTCGCCCTGAGAGAGGAGGATGTAGCCGCCTTCTGGACGCGCAAGAAGCGTGTACGACTCATCCAGCAAGCGCACGTCCGCCTGTTCCACCGCGAACCGCCCGGCGGCAATCTGTATCCCCTTCTCATCCGGACCCTTCGCCGGTCCCGCGGAGTGCGGAACCACAAGCGCCAAGAGCAGGACTCCCAACACCGCACCGAGGATCAGAAGCAGCTTCGTGTTCATGCTTGCCCTCCCTCATCACCCGTCACCGTCGACGCAGGACGCCAAGGACGTGAGTATAGCCTGAGGTGCCGTCGGCCCGCGCGACCTCACCCCCATGCTAGTCTTCTCTGCTCGCGGGCTTCCCAGCACGGACAGGGCTCTTACGTATTGTCTCCTCTCTCCTCGTGCCTCCGCCTACATGCTCTGCTACTGTGCTATTGCGCCCCGCTAGTCTTCCCATCCTTGCGGAGCACTGGAGGTGATTCGCGTGCTGAAGAAGCTACTGCTGGTCTTCCTCGTCCTCACCTTCGTCTTCGCCGGCGCAGGTTCCGCGCTGGCGATGAATCTGTGGGGGTTCCGTGACGCCGACGGCTTCTCCCTCGCCGATCGAGTCTGCATAGGGGCGTCCTGTCTGGGGGGCGGAACCACGAGGTGGAGCTTCTGGATGTAAGAGAGCATTCGTAGCTAGCGCCGAAGCGAGAGCAGGGATCTTTCCTGCTCTCGTTTCTTCTGATGCGAAGAGCCGGTATTTTGCAGCTCGACCTACCGCCACCGCGTGAGGATCTGCTCCCGGCGGAAGACGCGGATGGCCAGGTAAAGGATGGCCGCGCACAGGACAACGAGCACCCCGCCTTCCACGACCACGAGACGGAGGTCGACGAGGGTCTGTTTGCTCGAATAGATGATCAGCGGGACGAGGCCCGGCAGGACCGCGAAGCTCGAGAACTGGTATGCCGCGCGCGCGTCGCTGGCCCGCGACGACACGAGCATCGTCACACCGACCGAGAAGAGGGCGAGAAGCGGCGACAGGCCGAAGATCGAGGCGAGCCAAGGCGCCGTCAGCGCCTGGAGCGGCACCGCGCCGACGACAATGCGCGTCGCCGCGAGGAAGAGTCCGAACGACAGCCAGTTGACGACGATCGCGGGGATCACGCTCGCGAGGGCCTTGCCGAGGAAGAGCTCAAGGTCCGAAATCGGTGTCGCGAGGAGCGGCTCGAGGGTCGTCTGCTCCTTCTCCCCGACGATCGAGTACACGGCGATCGCGAGCGGGATGATCGTCGGGAGGAGGAGAAAGTACATCAGGCTCGTGTTGAACATGACGATCGACGCCGTCGGGTCTCCGATCCCCTCCCCGAGCGCGATCATGTAGACCGAGATCCCGACGAGGAAGAGCGGAAGCAAGACGACGCCGAAGACGACCATCTTGTTCCGCAGCGATTCGCGCCACTCCTTGAAGAGGAGAACCTTAAGCCTTCGCATCGCGCCCCTCCATCAGGTCCAAGTAGAGGTCCTCGAGCGACACGCGGAGCTCGTTCACGAACCGCACCTCCGCGCCAAGCTCGACCAGCCGCCGGATGAGCGCCGGGTTCTCTCTGTCGGGGTCGGCCAGCGAGACGATGAGCCTGTCGTCGAGCCGCTCGACCTTCTTGACGAACGAGAGGTCGAGGGCCTGCTCGATGCCGGGACTCGGGCTCGCGAGGTGAACCACGGTCCTCCGACCGTACATCTCCTCTTTGAGCTCGGCGGGGGCCCCCACCGCGAGCATCCGCGTCCGGAAGAGCCCGATCCGGTCGCAGAGCCGATCGGCCTCGTCGAGGTTGTGCGTGCAGAGGAAGATCGTCCGATCCTTCGAGCGAAGGGTCTCGATCAGGTCACGCACGGTCTTCGCCGCCTCCGGATCGAGTCCGGCCGTCGGCTCGTCGAGGAAGAGGATCTCCGGCTCATGCAAGAGAGCGCGAGCGATGGCGAGCTTCTGCCTCATCCCCTTGGAGAGGCTGCCCGCAGGCTCGCCTCTGCGATCCCACAGCTCGAACAGCCTCAAGTACCGCTCGACCTGGCGCTCGGGCTCCTGCACGGGGTAGAGGCGCGCGAAGAAGAGCAGGTTGTCCCGAGCCGAGAGGCGGCGGTACAGCCCCGGCGTCTCCGTCAGCACACCCACACGGCGGCGGATCTCGCGGTTCGCCTCTCCCAACCGATGTCCCGCCACCGTCGCCGATCCGCTCGTCGGGGCGATCAGCGCGGCAAGCATCCGGATGGTCGTGGTCTTTCCCGCGCCGTTCGGGCCGAGGAACCCGAAGACCTCCCCGCGAGGAACGTCGAGGTCAAGCCCGTCGACGGCGACCCGAGGGCCAAATCGACGCGTGAGGCCCTGCGTCTGGATCATGGTCTCACCTCGTACTTCGATTCGTCGGCCTGCCTCCGCAGCCGGTCCTGCCGGCTTTCCGGGTGTGCCGGCCCCTCTCCCGCCCGGGTCGGAGCCGTGAGCTCAGGCGGTGTGCTCGTCTTGATCCATCCAAGCCTCTTCACCACGTACTTCAGGTTGAGCGAGTAGCCTAGGCCGAAGGTGCGCGGCACAAACCATCGATCCTCGTCACTCCACAGGCTGAGGTTCATGTCACGCCCCATTCCGACTCGAGGATCGACATGACGATGACGTCGTGGTAGCGGCCGCCGCGGTAGTACGCGTCGCGCTTCGTCCCTTCCACGTGGAAGCCCAGCTTCTCATACGCCCGCCGCGCCCGGGCGTTGAACGCATAGACATGGAGTTGAATCCGGTGAAGGCCGAGCTCTCGGAACCCGTGCTCCAGGAGCAGCCGCGCCGCCTCGGTGCCGTACCCTTTCTCCCGCGCGTCGGCCTCACCGAGGAAGATCCCAAACTCGGCGCTGTGGTTGAACGGATGAATCCCGTGGAGCCCAACGTTCCCGATGTGGCGGTCGCCGTCCTTCAGCACGATGGCGAGAGAGAACGACGTTTCGCTCCGCCCTTGCTCGAGGAGCCATTCCCGCTCGGCGCTCCGGCTCATCGGGGTCCGCCGCATGAGGAATGGAAGGAGATCCGGATCATTGATCCACCGCATGCAGCGGTCGAGGTCCGCCTCGTCGAGCGGCCTCAGGTACACGCATTCCCCAACGAGAAATGGGTAGTCCATGTTTCTCCTTCCGTGGCGGGTCTGACCGCGACGCGGACGGCATGGTCCGCCATCCTCCTGCGAAGGGCAAGTTCCGCCACGGTGGCGCCCGCCGCAGAGCCAAGCTACCCTCTCCAACTTGAGGGGGATGGAATGAATCGCTCACCCGATGAACGAGTCGCCGCACGGCTGGAGGTTCTCACCTCCCACTTCGCCCACTGGGAGAAGACCAAAGACCTCGTCGACCAACTCCTCGACTTGATTCTGAACTACCGCCAGAGCGGTCACCCCGGAGGCTCGCGGTCGAAGGTGCACGCCCTGATCGCCACGCTTCTCGGGGTGATGCGCTGGGATATCCGCCACCCCGAGAAGCGCTTCGGCGACCGCTTCATCCTTGCCGGAGGACACACCGTGCCTGTCGTCTACTGCACGCTGGCCGTCCTCAACGAAGCGCTTCGCGTGAAGTTCGAAGAGACCGGAGACCCGAAGTACGCGATTTCCAACGCGTCGAATCGCGCGCTCTACTGGGAGGATCTCCTCGCGTTCCGCCGCCGCGGCGGCCTGTCCGGACACGCGGAGATGACGGGGAAGTCGCTGTTCCTCAAATTCAACACGGGGCCCTCGGGGCACGGTGCGTCCGCGGCCGCCGGCGAGGCCCTCGCGCTCAAGCGGGCCGGGGCGCCCGGCGTCAGGGTCTTCGCGTTCGAGGGAGAGGCGGGGCTGACGCCCGGTGCGAACCACGAAACGCTCAACTCCGCCTGGGGCCTGGCGCTCGACAACCTCTACTACGTTCTCGACTGGAACGACTACGGGATCGATGAGCATCCGGTGAGCAGCGTCGTCTACGGCACGCCGGGCGACTGGTTCGCGTCGCACGGCTGGCGGGTGTTCCCAGCAGAGTCAGGAAGCGATTGGGCCTGTGTGACTCAGGCTCTCCTCGCCATGACCCTCGAGCCCAACCCGAACCGCACCCCGAGCGCCGTGTGGATGCGGACCCAGAAGGGACGCGGCTACCTCAAGTACGATTACGCGTCGCACGGCTCGCCCCACAAGACGGACTCCGAGCTCTTCTGGGAGACGAAGCGACCGTTCGCGGAGAAGTACGACGTCCGGTTCGCCAACTTCGAGGGTGCCGCTCCGACCTCCGCGGCAAAGCTACGAGCCGAGTTCGAAGCCAACTTGCGGGTGGTCATCGAGGTCCTGCATCGAGATCAGGACCTCGTCGACTACCTGGCCGAAACCCTCGTGGCGATCGGCGACAGCGTACCCGACGTGCTGCCCACCTTTCGACTCGGCCGCCGCGGAAGCCCGTTTGCCGACGAGCGCCTGTACGACGTGCGCCACTACCCCGCCGACCTGTTCGCCGAGCCCGGATCGTCCGTGCCGAACCGCTCCGGACTCGCCAAGTGGGGAGCGTGGATCAACGCATTCGGCGCGACCGAGTACGGACGGCCTCTTGTCCTCGCTTGCTCCGCGGACCTGGCCGACTCCACGAGTCTCAGCGGCTTCGCGAAGCCGTTCGGGGCGTTCCCCGGCTACGGCTGGTACGAGCGCTTCGGGACGCCGGAAGGCGTGCTTCTCCCGCAGGAGATCACCGAGTTCGCCAACGCGGGGATCGTGGCTGGCGTCGCCTCGGTCAACCTCTCCTCGGAACCGGAAGAGGAGTTCAACGGATTTTGGGGCGCGTGCTCGACGTACGGCGCGTTCTCCTATCTGAAGTACGGAATGTTCCGGCTCTACAGCCAGCTGGCCCAGGACTGCCCGCTCAAGGTGGGAAAGGTCATCTGGGTGGCCAGCCACTCGGGCCCAGAGACCGCCGACGACAGCCGTACGCATTTCGGAATCTTTGCCCCCGGCGTGACCCAGCTCTTCCCGCGCGGACAGATCATCAACCTTCACCCCTGGGAGGCGAACGAAGTTCCTGTCCTCCTCGGAACCGCGCTGCGGCTCGACGTGCCGATCGTCGCTCTGCACCTAACGCGCCCGCCGGTCGAGGTCCCGGATCGTGACAAGCTCGGCATCCCGTCGCACTTCGAAGCCGCGCGCGGCGCCTACGTGCTGCGACCGCACCAACCCGGCGTGCCCCGCAGCGGCACAATCATCGTGCAGGGGGCAAGCGCGATCGCAGGCGTTGTGAAGCTCCTACCGAAGCTCAGTCGACACCAGAACGTCAAAATCGTGTGCGCGACGAGCCCGCAGTTGTTCGCCGTCCAGCCCAAGGAGTACCAGGATCGAGTGCTCTCTGCCGGCGACCGTTTCGACTCCACGGTTATCACAACGCAGGCCCGCTGGCTCATGCACGACTGGCTCTACAGCAAGGTGTCCGAGGACTACGCCATGTCCGCCGACTGGGACGACCGGTGGAGGACGGGGGGCACGCTGGATGAGGCGCTCGACGAGGCGCACCTGACGCCCGACCGGATCTTCGAGGGGATCGAGCGCTTCGCCCGGGAGAGGGATGAGCGGCTGGCGAGGCTCCGCGCGGATCTTGAGGCGACGCGCTAGGCGGGTTCCGGAGGCTGCAGCGGGATCGCTTCCTGGGCTCCAGCACGCCGCGGGCATCGTGCTCGTCGTGTCTCGATAGGACGGTTTCGGGTTCGGCACCGCGTCTGGATCGGCAGCTTCTTCGTTCCAGGAATCACCGGTGGTCTCTGGAGGGGCAGTGAAACCACTAGCGAATCGATTGAATCGTTTGGGTACCGAGACGGCATTTGAGGTTCTGAGCCGGGCGCGCGTACTAGAGCGGGAGGGCAAGAACGTCATCCACCTTGAGATCGGCGAGCCCGACTTCGACACGCCCGCCCACATCCGCGACGCCGCCAAGGAGGCCTTGGACGGCGGATGCACGCACTACACCCCGTCGGCCGGTCTCGCCGAGATCCGGCAGGCCTGCGCCGAGCACGTCGCGCAGACCCGAGGCCTGCCGGTGACCGCGGAGAACACGGTCGTCGTCCCCGGCGGAAAGCCGATCCTCTTCTACACCATGCTCGCCGTCGTCGAGGAGGGGGACGAGGTCATCTACCCGGACCCCGGGTTCCCGATCTATGAGAGCATGATCCGGTTCGCCGGCGGCGTCCCCGTACCGCTCCCGTTACGCGAGGGCCGCAACTTCCGATTCGATCCAGCCGAACTGCAGGCCCTCGTGACGCCTTGTACGAAGCTGATCGTTGTGAACTCACCGGGCAACCCCTGCGGTGGCGTGGCAACAGAGGAGGAGATCGAGTCCGTCGCCGAAGCCGCTCTCCGTGCCGACGCCTACGTGCTGAGTGACGAAATCTACTCACGGATCCTCTACGAGGGCGAGCACCGAAGCGTCGCTGCGCTGCCGGGAATGCTCGAACGGACTGTCCTCCTCGACGGATTCTCCAAGACGTACGCGATGACAGGATGGCGCCTTGGCTACGGCGTCATGAGCCGCTCTCTCGTCCCGTGGGTTACACGTCTGATGACGAACTCCAACTCGTGCTGCGCGTCGTTCACGCAGGTCGCGGGAGTCGCAGCGCTACGCGGGAGCCAAGCCGAGGTGACCGCAATGGTCGAGGCGTTCCGTAGCCGCCGCGACGCCCTCGTCGCGGGCCTAAACGACATTCCGGGCGTCTCTTGTCGGATGCCGCAAGGGGCGTTCTACGCCTTTCCCAACGTCGCTGCCCTGGGGCGGCCTGCAAAGGAGATCGCCGACCTCCTGCTCGAGGAGGCCGGAGTCGCAACCCTGGCCGGCACAGCGTTCGGCCGCCACGGCGAGGGGCACCTGCGCCTGTCCTATGCGAATTCGCTCGACAACCTACGCGAGGCCGTCAATCGGATCCGCGCGACAGTCGCACGACGGTTCTAGGATCCCGCGTCTTGGAATGCGACGCGGAAGCGGAGCGCCATGTTCCCCTGGGCGGTGTGCGCCACTTCGGCCAGGTCGTTGTAGTTCGCGGGGGCGATCCACGTGCACGGGTCACCTGAGTTCTAGAGCAACAGATGTGCCTCAGATGTGCCTCTTGAGTGCCTCGTCCAGATGCGTCTGCGCTTCGCGGAGGCGTTTCGATAGCTGATCATCTGGCATGGGAGGGCCATAGATCGTGGTCAGCATGTCCTTGAACTCCTCTTGCGATGCCTGTAGCCCCTCAGACATCAAGTACCGCTTCTCTACTGCCATTGTGACCGCATTGTGAGCGGAGATGAACCTCTGTACGTGTTGTGAAAGGTCCATCCTGAGGGTCACCTCTGCCTCCCAACTTGCCTGGTACAAGTCCCGCAGCGTCATTGCGGACGGCTCAAGCCTCTTCATCCTCGCATAGCGCTCATCCAGCGCCGCTGTTTGCTTCTCCGTTTCTGTATCGAGTTTCGGCCGCGAGGCGGCTTCCCCGCCGGACTCAAGTCTGTGCCAAGTATGCGCAGAGAGAGGCACATCCGGCTGCCCTAACGGGATAAGCCGGACAGGTGTCTCGCTTATCCCGTTACTACAGCAAGCCGGATTGATGTCCGTTTGCTGTGAAGCGGTCGCGGGCTCCAATTGGCAGGCCGGAACAACCGGCTAGATAACACTGATAGACGGGAGTAGGTCGTTAGATTCGAGATCCATCCCTGTGCAGCGGCAGGGGGGCATCGACCTGCCGCCATGGGATTCACCCTGGGAGCCCATCCTGGACTATGATATCAATGCGGCCTTCTTCAGACACTATGGCCCTTGGCACATAATCCATATTGGGAGCAGAATCACGCCGGATAGGATGACAACTCTACTGGGATTCGCCACTGATGCATCCGTGCTGGTTGTCGCAGATAGGGCTGGCTCCAAGAAGGGCGGCGGGATAGTGGACGCCGACCAACTGAAGATTGCATGCGCAAACGAGCGGTGCGCTATTGCGTCGAACGGTTCCCTCGCCTTCACGAACCAGATCCTTGCCCGCTTGTTCGACGTTGAAAAGTGGCTCCCAGGACCGGAGGAGCTTGGAACCTTTAACATCGAGAGGCGGATCAGGGACAACCATCCACACAGTCTCGATCAGTCAACCCCCAACTGGATAGTTGAGGCGATTGCCTCGCTGCGCGAAGGTTTTCGCAGACTGGCTGAGAAACGGCCCAAGGAAACCCAGGAGAAGAATCCATTTGAGGCTGGCTTCCTGGTTGGTGGACTCTTCGATGCAGACGAGCATTCGGGAGCAGGTCCGCGCGTTGCCGTGATCGACAAGGATCATACGAAGCCCGCCTTCTACTGGCCGGGAGATGTGGCGCTCAACTCCCCCGGTGCAACCGACGAACTTCGCCAGCGCGCGCCGTCGCTACTCAGCGGGCAGGAATGCTCCCTAGATGAAGCCCTGCGAACGATCTTCTCCGAATGCGCCAGGTGCGCTCCAGACAAGTGTTCTGCACGCTACATATGGACGCTCATACCCGACGAGGGAATGGAGATCCACGAGCCGAATTAGCAACTCGCCAGTACGAGCCTGACTAGCGCCTCTTGGTTGCCAAGGTTCGACTGCCGGAAAGCGAACTCATCGAGGTACTCTTGTAGGTACTTGGCGTTGACGTGATGGTAGACGCCCATCAATCCGCGCTTGAAGAGGCCCCAGGCGTTCTCGACTCGGTTCACGTGGACGTTTCCCCGCGCGAACTCGCTGTGCCCGTACCATCCGTGGGTGACGCTGTAGCGAGGGGCGCGCGCTCTCAGGAAGTCGAACCGCTGCGCCGCGTCGGTGTAGAACGCCTTTACCTTGCCGAGATTCGTGGCGCAGACGCGCTCGATCTCCGCTTTCGTAAGCTGTTCGAGAACGAACATGCGCAGAGTGCCGTAGGTGCGCGACACCATGCCGAGAACGTCCTTCGCGCCGTACTTGATGTTCCCCGTGGCCTTTCCGCCGTCCGCTTTGATTACGGCTTCGTCGATCTCTACGCGGCCCTCAATCCGCATCCCGACGAGGTTCTTCTGGATGGCGAGCCGTATACGGCGCGTCATGTACCAAGCAGTTTTGTAGGTGCATCCTAGCTCGCGCTGGATCTGCTTGGAGGAAACGCCCTTCGGAGAGTGGCAGACGAGCCAGGTCGCCATGAGCCAACGGGGAAGGTCAATGTGCGTCTTGTGGAAGACGGTGCCGCTCGTAACGCTGAACTGGTAGCGGCACTCGCATTGCCACTGGTGGCGCGAAGCCATGTAGGTGACGTGCTTCGAGCCACAGCGAGGACAAGTCACGCCGTCAGGCCAGCGGGTTTCGGTCAGGTACTTCTCACACGCGTCTTGCGTAGCGAACCGCTTTCGAGCTGCGACGAGGCTTGTGATCTTGTCCATTCGTGTCACCTCGGAAGCATTATATACATCACTAACCAACGAGTCAAGGAGATCTCGGATGCGTGCTAAAGAAGGCGATACGGGGCTAGATGGCGATGGCGCCGCAAAACGCGACGCTTTGGAGAACTACATCCGGCAACTGCTAGGGCTCGATCCCGTGGAAGAAGTCTGACGTGAACTCGACGTACAGCTCCTCAGCAGTGAATATGGCTGATCTTCCGCACGTCGGGCACTTCAACACTCGCGATGGAGTCTCCCGTGCGGCTGGCATCTTCCCAACCATGTTCCCCATTGCGCCCTGAACGACTCCCGCGAGGGTTAGCCAATCCCGCACCTTCTCTTCTCGCAACGCGACAATGGCCTCTTCTTCAGTACGGAAGAGACCGCTTCTATCTCCACCGCGATCCACGACGAATTGGTGCCGGCATTCGTAGTGCTTGCAGCCAGCCTTGATACCCCACATCCTCTCCATGTTCACTTCTCCTCCCCGTCCAACGAGAGCATCGTCATAGGTGAAGATCCTAGCATAGAAGGTCAGCGGAGGGCAAAGAGTTGACCGCCTACTGCGTTAGTTATAGAATCGTCTCGGTGGTAGCCATGCCGAGAAAGCGAGAGGGTGAGATCCTGGCGCAGAAGGTGTTCATGTGCCCTGTAAGCCTACTTCAAGCCATCAAGGACGAGGCGCAGAAGACGGGGCAGAGCGAGTCGGAGATCATTCGAGAGGCGTTGCGCGAGAGGCTCGGGAAGGAGGACTAGGTATCGAACCCCAATTCCCTGGCGGTGTACTCCTCTACCGCCTTTCCCAGCATGTCTTCCCAGTCCTTGAACTGGGTTCGAGCGCGGACGAATGAATCGAGCGCCGTAATGGGAATCGCGTCGAAGTCAGCCTGAGTATCCGCCTTGTACCCCGTCGCCTTCACGAACTCGTCGATGGTTTGAAGGCGCGTGTACTTTCGCATAAACGCTGGCGTGAACAGGTCATCAAACTTGACCGCGTGCTCGCCTTCAAGCTTGCCTGCTGCCTTGGCGAGGTCATCAATGCGCTTCTTTACCTCGTCCAGCCCACGAATCTCAAAACCAAATGACATGAGATCCCACCTCGCATCATAGTCTATGCGAGGCGCGAGGTCGGGACAATGATGAGGAGGAACATGGCGACTACTCGCGTTGACGTCTTGATGTCTCTGCTCCTGGAAGTTGGAAAGGTCTGCGACTGTGAAGGCGGCTTGGGCGTACAGATTCGGTTCGCCGGATGCGAACTCAAGTACATCCCCGCTGCCCTAAAGGGATAAGCAGGACAGGTGTCCGGCTCCCGACTGACAAAGCGCCAACATGTCGAGCGCGCCGGTCCCGTTCGGAAACTGCGATCCCCGCTACGCTCAGTCGGAATCTTCTGACGCACTAAGGAGGAAGAAGATGAAGAGAGCGCTTTCTGTCGCAACGATGACCGCCCTGACGCTCCTCGCTCTCCTGTTCGTCGGCTACGCGCAGGAAGCTACCACCACGGCGGTCCCGGCACTACTGGAACAGGAACTCACGGCCATGGAAGCCGCCTTCGGCAGCGTCCAGAGCGTGATGGCTGAGCTGATCACCGAGGTCAAGGGGAACATGTCCGGCCTCGACGACGTCTCGGCCAAGGTCAAGGACTTGAAGGACATCGTCTCGGCGGTCTCCCTTGAGCTGAAGTCCGCAGAAGGAAAGCTCGTCGGACTCCGCACGGACGTCGATGCCCTCGGAGCGCGCGCTCAAGAGCAGAGTGCCCGAATCGTCGCGCTTGAGGCCGGCTTGTCTGAGCTAGCCGCGTTCTGCGATGAGATGAAGGCCCGTCTAGACACTCAGGGCGCCGATCTCACGACTCTGCGTGCGGATGCGGATGCCCTAGCGGCCGCCTTCGGCGCGCACGTCAACGAGTTCGCGGCGTTCAAGGCCGACATCCTCGCGCAACTCGAAGCCCTGCGCACCGGAATCTACGGCGACTTCGAGAGCCTGAAGACCGACCTCTACGGCGCACTGGACGGCTTCAAGGCTGATGTCTACGGCAACATCGACGGCCTCCGCAACATGTTCTACGGAGATCTCCAGACCATGGAGCAGACGTTCAGCTCGGACATCACGATGCTCGAGTCCCAGTACGCCGAGTTGGCGATGCGCGTCCAGGCCCTCGAGGATGAGGACGTCGGCACGTTCAAGAAGAAGGTTATCGAGCTCGAACGATCCATGGCCGCCCTTGCGATCAAGGTCGATAACAACCGAGCCAAGCTCGAAGGCTTCGACCAAGCGATCGCCAGCCTCTCCGCGGAGATGGCCACCACCAAAGAGGGCATCATGAAGGCGAACGAGCAACTGCTCGCCGAGTACGACGCTCGGATCCAGGCCCTGGAGGAGAACGACACCAAGACGGCGAGTGACATCAGCACGCTGTACTTCATCTCGATCGTCGCGTTGCTCGCGGGCGTCGGCTCCCTGATCTGGGGGTTCGTCGGAACGAAGTAACAAGCTTCAGGTGAGGGGATACGGTTCTCCGAGAGGGGCATGGACTGCCCCTCTCGATCTTTTTGCAGCCGGGTGTAACAAAAGTTATATTGGTACGGTGGTCGGAGGGGGGCCTCCAGGGTGGATGAACTTGGGAAGCGACTTCAGGTTTTTCGACTCGAGAACGGGCTAAGCAAGCGGGCGACCGCTCAGCGCCTCGGAGTCTCGACCCCGTCGATCATTCGATGGGAGGGAGGGATCTCCGAACCGAACGACTACAACCGATTCAAGATCGACCAACTGCTCGTCGGCTTGGAGGCTCCCGCATGTCCTCCTGCCCGCGGAGCCATCATCCAACTGAGCCTGTTCCCGGAGCGAGTCCCCAGTACTCTCTCGGAAACGTGACATGACGAAGATCAACCGAGTGGAGGTCGCGGGGTTCAAGTCGTTCCGCAAGAGGACCGAGCTTCCTTTCTTCGAAGGGATGACGGCCATCGTCGGGGAGAACGGCTCGGGGAAGTCGAACCTCTTTGACGCCATCAGCTTCGTCATGGGACGGCGCTCGTCCCAACTCCGCGCCGACCGGCTCGAGCACCTGATCTTCAACGGTGGAGAACGATTCGACCCCGCGGATTCGGCCGAGGTTACCCTCTTCCTCGACAACGAGGACGGCGTCTTCAACCGCTTCATCGACCCGGGAGCGAAGCTCCCGGAGATCGCGCTCGGCCGCCGCATCACGCGGAAGTCGTCGACCTACACGTTCATGGGGAAGAGCTGCCCGCGGACCACGATCGATGAGGTGCTTGAAGCCGCGAGAATCGATCCCGACGGCCAGCAACTGATCGCACAGGGACGCGTGACGGAGATCGTGCGCCGCACGCCGCTTCGCCGTCGCGAGATCCTCGACGAAGTCAGCGGCATCGCCTCCTACGACGAGAAACGCAACAAAGCCATCCTTGAGCTGAAAGACGTCAAGACGAAGCTCAATACCCATCGCGTGATCCTCGCCGAGCGGCGGCGACGGCTGGTCGCGCTCCAGAAGGAGCGCGACGCGGCCCTTGAGTACCAGAACCTGATGCAGGAACAAGAGCGCTTGGACCACTCGATCCGCCACCTTGAACGGCAGCGCATCGCCGACAAGCTCAAGCAGGCCGTGACGGAACGCCAAGGAATGGACGAGCGCATCGCGCAGCATGAGAAGGAGGTTGCGCAACTCGACGCGGAGATCGAGAACAAGGAGTGGGAACTCGAAGGGATGCGCGAGGACCTCGCAGGCGACACGCAGATCGCGATGATCAAGGACGTGGAGCGGGTGCGGTCGGAGATGCTCCACAAGCAAGGCGAGCTGAACTTCAAGCGCCAGCAGATTCACAACATCCAGGAGATGATCGACGAGATTTCCCGGATGCGCGCCGCGGCGCCCGCGAAGGCCGCCGACGGGACCGTGTCCGCCCGCGTCAACCCGGCGGTGGATGCGCTCATCGAGCGGAAGTACGGGGGCGTGTACGGAACGGTCGCGTCCCTCGCCTCCCCCAAGGCCGGATTCGAAGTTGCGTTCGAGACGGCGGCGGGCGGAAGCCTGGGAGACCTCGTCGTCGACTCCCGCGAGACGGCCATCGATTGCATCAACTACTTGAAAGAGAAGCGACTCGGACGGGCGCGCATCCTGCCGCTCCGCCGACTGGTCACGGTCCGGAAGAGCCTCGCCTCCGCGGAAGCGCTCAAGCTTCCCGGGGTCATCGACTACGCGCTCAACCTCGTGACGTTCGACGAGAAGTACCGCCGCGCCTTCGAGTACGTCCTCTCGGACACCGTCGTCGCGGAAAACCTCGAGTCCGTCAAGACGATCGACGGCGTCCGCGTCGTGACCCAGGACGGCGACATGCAGAGCAAAGGCGGAGCGCTCTCCGGAGGATGGAGGCCGACGCCCGGCGCGAAGGCCGAGCCCGCCGCGAAGCCGAAGGATGGCGGGTTCGACGTCGCCGAGCGGCGACAGCACATCGCCAAGCTTCGCAAGGACGCCGAGAAGCTCGAGGAAGAGTTGGCGGAGCTCGCGTCCCGGCTCGAGGCGAAGGAACAGGAGGCCGCCGCGGCCCAGGAGACGAAGTCGCGCGCCAAGGGTGAGGCCTCCGACCGGAGCGACAAGCTCCGCGACCTGCGCGAGAAGCGCCGCGAGACGTACCAGGGTCTGGAGAACCTGCGCCGGGCGATGACCCGCTACGAGAGGCAGGAAGCGGAAGCCCAGACGGAGCTTGAGACGCTCGGCGAGGAGGAGAAGCGGCCAGCGGACTACTACGTCGACGCTCCCCTTCGGGAACTCGAGCGGCGCGTCGAGCAGAACCGACGCCAGCTCAAACACCTCGAGCCGATCAACATGCGCGCGATCGACGAGTACGCCGCGTACGAAGCGGAGTTCAACCAGTTCCGGGAACGTGTTGACGCCCTCGAGCAAGAGAAGCGCGAGATCGAGCGTTTGATCGGCGAGATTGAGGAACGAAAGCGCGAGCGATTTCTTGAGACCCTGACGGCGGTCGGGATTCAATTCGACCGTTTGTTCCGTGAGCTGTTCGAGGGCGGGAGCGGCACGCTCGAACTCGAGGTCCCCGGTGACATTTCGTCCGGCCTCTTGATTAAGGCGCACCCGCCCGACAAGGAACCGCACGTCTTGGATGCGCTGTCGGGAGGCGAGCAGACCCTCGTCGCGACGGCGTTCGTCTTCGCCATCCAGGAGCACCAGAACGCCCCGTTCTTCATCCTCGACGAGATCGATGCCGCGCTGGACCTCATGAACGCGAGTCGCCTCGCCCGGATGCTGCAGCAGTACGCGAAGCGGATCCAGGTGATCGTTGTCTCCCACAACGAGGAAACAGTTCGTCATGCGGATCGGGCCTACGGCGTGACAATCAAGCATGGTGCGTCGGAAGTGTTGAGTCTCAAGCTGAACTGAAGGAGAACGCTGCCGTGGAAGGACTGCGGATTGCCGCAATCCCCGTCGAGGAACTCGTCGGGCAGAGTTGGGAAGGTGTGCTTCACCGCCTGACCGCCGACATGGACCCATGGGACATTGACGTCTCCGAGCTCGCCCGGCGCTATCGGGACTACCTGCAGGCGCTGCGAGAGTTGGAGTTCGAGATCCCCGGCCGCATGGTCCTCACCTGCTCGATTCTCCTCCGCATGAAGTCGGACCTCCTCCTCGCGCAGGAGCGGGCGACGGATCGTGACGGACTGGTCGCCGAGCTCGACGAGGCGGTGGATGAAGCCCTCGAGGCCGGCAGCGATCCGGTCGATCCGGGCAGCTTCCGCCTCCCCATCCTTCGCGCGCCGCGACGCCAGGTCACGCTCCTCGACCTCCGTACCGCGCTCCAGGGAGCCATGAAGGTCAGCCGGCGGCGAGCCGAACGGCTCATCGACCACGTGGACATCGAGGACGAATACGATCCTTTCCAGGCCTTCGAGCTCGGCGGCGCCGACTTCTCGGAGCGCCTGCACGCCCTGCTCGAGAGGATCAAGAGCCTCCTCTCCGGCCGACGCGTCCTCAGTTTCTTCAAGCTGCTCGACAAGGGCGACAAAGAAGAGCGCGTTCACCGGTTCTTCGAAGTCCTGCACCTCGCCGCGGAAGGCCAGATCTCCTGCTCGCAGAAGGAATTCCTCGGCGACATCTCGATCCGACTCGAAGCGGAAGCCTAGCTCTCGCGCGGCCCGAAGGAGACGGACATGGATGACGCACACCGCGGAAACGACCTCGCCGTCGTGGAGGCGGCTCTATTCCTCGCCACGCATCCCCTCACACGGCGCGCCCTGGCCAAGATCCTCGGAGATGTCCCACTCGCCTATGTCGACCGTCTCCTTGAGGACCTGCAAGGCGTTTACGCCGACCCGGCCAGGGGGATCGAACTCCACGTCGAGGAGGGCCGAGCCCTCCTCCGCGTCAAGTCGGCGTACGTCGAACGCGTCGCGCACCTCGCACCTCAGCAGGACATTCCGCAACCCATTCTGCGCACCCTCGCCGTCATTGCCTACAACCAGCCGATTACCCAGGCCGACGTCGTCCGTGTGCGAGGGAACAAGGCCTACGAGCACATCAAGGAACTTGAGGAGCGCGAGCTCATTCGCGGCGAGGAGCAAGGGCGGACCGTCCTCCTCACCGTCACGGAGGACTTCCTCCGCCATTTCGGGCTGAGTACAATCGACGAGTTTCGGTTCCACGCAGCCGGCGCACCGACCGTCCAGGAGGCGGGGAGCCCGGAAGCGGAAGCGTCCGGTCCTCTAGACCAGGAGGTAAGAGATGGACAAGACAGCTAAGTGGGAGTGCACGGTCTGCGGGTACATCTACGACCCTGCGGTCGGCGATCCGACCACCGGAGTCAAGCCCGGCACGCCGTTCGAGAAGCTACCCGACGGATGGACGTGCCCCGACTGCGGAGCTGGGGCAGAGTTGTTCGAGCAGATCTGAGACCAGGCTTCCTTGCCTCCGCCCGCGCTACCGCGGGCGGTTTCTTCTTGCGTAAGTCGGACTCTTTTGGTAGGATTTTGCCGGTGATCGACCATGCTCGACCGAGTCTACCTGGACAACAGTGCAACGACGCCCGCCGCCCCTGAGGTCGTCGACGCCATGCGGCCGTACTTTGACTCCGTCTACGGCAACGCGTCGAGCCTGCACGCGTTCGGGCGTGAGGCCCATCACGCTGTGGACGAGAGCCGTGCCATAATCGCAGAGTTCCTCCACGTCCTCCCCGAGGAGATCGTGTTTACGTCCGGAGCCACGGAGGCCGACAACCTCGCGATCCTCGGATCCGCCTACGCCCCGGGCCGGAACGGCGGCCACGTGGTGTCGACGAAGATCGAGCACCACGCCGTGCTCCACTCCGTCGACTGGCTCACGTCTCATGGCTTCGAAACGACGCTCCTCGACGTCGACGACTTGGGCCGCGTCGACCCCGAGCAGGTCCGGGCCGCGCTCCGCAAGGACACCTTTCTCGTGTCCGTCATCGCGGGGAGCAACGAGATCGGAACGCTCGAACCGATTGCCGAGATCGGCGCCCTCTGCCGCGAGCGGAGAATCGCCTTCCACACCGACGCCGTCCAAGCGTTCGGGAAGATTGATCTGCCGACGGAGTCTGTCGACCTTCTGTCGGCGTCGGCCCACAAACTGCACGGACCGAAGGGCGTAGGCCTCCTCGTCGTACGCAGGAAAACGCGCATCTCCCCAACGATGCACGGCGGGGGCCACGAGCGAGGGCGACGCAGCGGTACGGAAAACGTGCCCGGGATCGTCGGGTTCGCCGCCGCCACCCGCCTCGCCGCGCAGGAGCGTGACGAGGTTGTCGCCCGCATGCGGCGGTTCCGCACCCGCCTGATCGAGGGGGTCGCATCGATCCCGGGAACTCGCCTGAACGGTCACCCGACGGACAGCCTCCCCCACGTCGTCAACTTCAGCTTCCAGGGGATCGAGGGCGAGAGCCTCGTCATGCGTCTCGACGAGCAGGGGATCGCCGCGTCGACCGGCTCTGCCTGTTCGTCGCCCGACCTTGAGCCGAGCCACGTCCTCGTGGCGATCGGCGTGCCGTTGTCAATGGCGCACGGCAGCCTGCGCATCAGCACCGGGCGCCAGACGACGGACGGCGACATCGATCGGCTCCTCGACGTCCTCCCCCGCGTCGTCAAGGACCTGCGTGACCTGTCTCCGTTCAAGGTAGGTGAATGACGTGTACACCGAGAGAGTCATCGAGCACTTCCGCCATCCTCACAACATGGGAAAGCTGGCCAATCCATCGGCGATCGGCAAGGTCGGCAACATCGTCTGCGGTGACGTCATGTGGCTCTACATCCGAGTGGAAAAGGACAGCCAAGGGCGGGACGTCATCGCCGACGTGTCGTGGGAGACGTTCGGATGCACGGCGGCCATCGCCACCTCCTCGATGGTGTCCGACCTCGCCAAGGGCAAGACGCTCGAGGAAGCCATCGCCATCACCAACCAGGACGTGGCCCAGGAGCTCGGCGGCCTTCCCCCAGTGAAGATGCATTGCTCGGCGCTCGCCGCCGACGCGCTGAACGAGGCGATCCACAACTACCTGGCCGAGCGCAAGATGCCGATTCCCGACGCCCTGCGGCGCCGTCACGAGAAGATCGAGAAAGACGTTGCCGCGCTCGACAAGCGCTACAAGGCCTTCCTCGACCGCGAGCAGGCGAAAGGGAACGCCGCTGCGGTCGAAGACTCGGCGTCATGCAGCTGACCAAGAAGGCGAGCTACGGCCTGATCCTCATGCTCGAGCTCGCACGCCTGCCGGCCGACGAGTCACTGTCTGCGGCTGCCGTCGCCGAGCGATGCTCTCTTCCGTCGCCGTTCGTGGAGAAGATCCTCCACCACCTGCGAACCGCCGGGCTTGTTGAGTCTCGCCAGGGCCGAGCTGGCGGCTACCGCCTCTCCGTGCCGCCGGAGGAGCTGTCCGTTCGTCGCATCCTCGGGGCGCTCGATGAGCCGATCGACCTCGTTCCTTGCCTGGGAGAAGAGCCCCGGTGCGATCTCGTTTTGATCTGCCCGACGAAGAAAGCGTGGGCACGGATCAACGCGAGGGTCTCGGACCTCCTTGAATCCCTCTCCGTGGGCGACCTCCTCCGGGATTGATCCATGCCGGTGCGGTTAGGTAAACGATGCTTGTTTTCTGCATTACAGATCGTTCGTAATGCGCATTACTGACGCTCCCCGCCGCATGTGGTATAGTCACCCGGAGCGAAAAAGAACCCCCTCATCTTTTTCACCACCCGGAGAGGGCGGCCGAGCGAACCTAGCGCGGCCGCCCTACACTTTACCCTACGCTTCGAAGTTCCCTCTCTCCCACCACGGCTGAAGCTCACAGGAACCGCAGGATGTAGTGGAAGTAGAAGTAGAAGACGGGCAAGGCGAACAAGAGGCCGTCAATGCGATCAAGGGCTCCGCCGTGCCCGGGGAGGAAGACGCCCGAATCCTTCACATCCGCGGCGCGCTTCAGCTTCGACGCGAACACGTCGCCCAACTGCGTCGCGCAGCTCACGAGGAACCCCGAGATCAGGATGTGATGGAACCCGCCCCAGAAGACGAGTTCCCTCCAGACGGGGGAGAACGTCGCTCCGACGATGCCTCCCGCGATCGCCATCGCAACACCTCCAGCGACTCCCTCCCACGTCTTCTTCGGACTGACGTTCGGAAACGCCTTGTGCCTTCCGAAGGCGGTTCCGATGAAATAGGCACCCGCGTCGTACCCCCACACCATAAGAAGGACGATGACGGCGTTCACGCCCCCCACGTGCGGCGGATACCCCGCGGCTCCCATATAGATCAGGTAGAAGTAGTGCAGGAGCCAAGGGATGTAGAGAAGGCCGAACACCCCGGCCACCGCCTGCAGGAACCCGGTTCGGTGCGGGAGCACACTCAGGTACCGCAGGACCTGGTACGCAATGGCGAAGAGAAGGACCAGCTCGGCGTACCGGCCGCCGAACGCGACGTAGCTCGCGACAAGAAGAGGAATCCAGATCAAGAACTCCGGCACCGCCAGCGGAATGTCGAGCTTCCGCATGAGTTGCAGGTACTCGATCGCTCCGAGGTACGCGATGGCCAGGATGACGAACGCCGAGATCCAGCGGATGTCAAACCGGGCCCCCACGTAGAGCACGCCGAAGATGACACCGCCCGCGATGACCCCGCTCGCCAGGCGCTTCAGCACGTTCATCCAGCCACCTCCGCCACGGCTCCGAACCGCCGCTCGCGCTTCTGGAAGTCGTTGATCGCTATGATCAGATCGGCGGGGGAGAAGTCCGGCCACAAGACGTCGGTGAAATAGAGCTCCGCGTAGGCGGCCTGCCAAAGAAGGAAGTTCGAGAACCGCCGTTCCCCGCTCGTGCGGATGACGAGGTCCGGATCCGGAGTCTCCGCTGTGTCCAACCGCTCGGCGATCACCTCCTCGCTCACGTCCCTCGCCGCGATCCGCCCCTCCGCGACGTCGGCCAGGATCCGTCGGCAGGCGCGCGTGATGTCCTGCCTTCCGCCGTAGGAGAGGGCAATCGTGAGGTTGAGGTTCGTCCCGCTCCGCGTGGTCTCGATGGCGTTCGCCACCGTCCTTTGCATCGCGACCGGCAACGTCGCGAGGTCGCCGACCACGCGAAGTCGGATTCCAGAATCCACGAACTCCCTGAGGTGCTCGGCGATAAACCGATCGAGGAGAGCCAGGAGGAAGTTCACTTCGGCCTCCGGACGTCCCCAGTTCTCTGCGGAGAAGGCAAAGAGAGTCACGTAGGAAACTCCAACTCTCTCGCCAATGAAGCGAATCAGTCTCTCTGCGGCGCGTGCCCCCGCCTCGTGTCCCGCCGTTCGAGGCAAGCCCCGCGCCCGGGCCCACCGGCCGTTGCCGTCCATAATCAGGGCAACGTGCCGGGGCACGCCGACCGCCTTCACTCGTTCGAGCAGTGTGGTCATCTGCCGCAGAGCTCCCGCCGCGCCTCTGCGACAACTGTGAGAGATCCCGTCACCACCACCACGTCCTCCGCCCCCGCACAGGCCACCACGTCCCGAACCGCCCGTGCGACCGAATCATAGCACGACGGCTCCGTCGCGTGCTTTCGGACGCGCGCTGCAAGATCGTCGACGCCAAGCGCCCGTGGGCTCTCGGAACGACACACGGCGACGTGTCCGAACAGCGGAACGAGGGTCCGAACAATCGCGTCGACATCCTTGTCGGCGAGGATTCCGAGGACGAGTCGGCGCTGGCTCCGGTTCGGAGCCCAGCGAACGATGTCGCGCGCCAACTCCTCCGCGCCTGCGGGGTTATGGGCTCCTTCGAGCACGACCGCCGGCCGCCGCCGCACGACCTCCGCTCGCCCCGGCCACCGCGCGGCGGCCAACCCCTGCCGAACTGCATCGGACGGGATTGCGATCCCGGACGCGCGGAGAAGCTGCACGGCTCTCAAGACAAGCCGCACGTTCTCGAGCTGATACCCCCCAACCAGACCCAGCTCGATCCGCGTCGGCAGGCCGTCGCCCTCCACCGCGTACTCCGCGCGATCGAGGTCGGAAGGACCTCGCGTCACGGAGACGCCGTCGGCCGAAAGGAGCGGCGCCCTGACGGCGGCGCACTCAGCTCGAACCACCGCCGCGACGCCCTCCGGAAGCGGACCGACGAGGAACGGGACGCCCTGCTTCGCGATCCCCGCCTTCTCCCATGCGATCTTCTCCACAGTGCCGCCCAGGATCGCCGTGTGATCGAGGGTCACGTTCGTCAGGATCGAGAGCGCCGGAGAGACCACGTTCGTCGCGTCGAACCGGCCCCCGAGGCCTACCTCGACGACGGCGACATCAACATGGGCGTCCCGGAAGTGGTCGAAGGCAATCGCCGTGATTGCCTCGAACTGGCTCGGAACGTCGGGGTCGGCGAACAGGGCCTCCGCGAGTCGGGCGGCTCCCGAGGCAAGGTCAGCTTCAGAGATCCAGGCCCCGTCGACACAAATCCGATCGCGGAAGTCCTCGACCTCGGGAGACGTGTACCTCCCTACGCGGTACCCGGCCGTACGCAGGATGCCGTCGAGCATCGCCACGACCGATCCCTTGCCGTTCGTCCCGGCGACGTGGACGGACGGGAACGCTCGTTCGGGATTCCCGAGAACCCCGAGCAGGCGCTGCACGCGCGCGAGCCCCGGCTTCACGAGAAGGCGAGGCAGGCGATCGAGGAGCGCCCGAGCCTCGGCGTAGTCCACTTAGCCTCCGAGCGAACGCAGATTCGCCTGAAGTCGGTCCCGCTTGTGGCTGAACTCGGCCTGCTTCGCGCGTTCCTTCTCGACAACGTCCTCCGGAGCCCGGGCGAGGAACCTCTCGTTCGCGAGCGTTGCCTCCACCTTGGCCAGGTCGGACTCAGCCGCTACAAGGTCGGCGCGAAGCCTCGTCCTCTCGGCGTCGATGTCGATCCACTCGGCGAGCGGAACGAACAGCTCAGCGCTCGCAAGCACCTGGCGCGCCGACCCACCGGGCGGAGTCACTTCCGCCGCCACCGTCCACGACGACGCTCCCGAGAGCACCGCGAGCGCGGCCTCCTTCTCCTCCAGGAGCTTCCGCAAGCCCTTGTCCTTCGTCTTCACCAGAGCGGTCAGTTTGGCGGACGCCGGAACGTCCAGCTCCGAGCGAATCGAGCGAACACCCACGACGATCTCCTGGAACGCCCGCATCAGCGCCTCGGCCTCGTCGTCTCGGTCTCCGGCCTCCGGGAACGCCGCGATGGACACGGAGGCCGGCTTCTCGCCGAGGGCCTGCCAGATCTCTTCCGTCACGAACGGGACGAACGGGTGCAGGAGCTTCACGATCTCACAGAGTGAGTGGTAGAGAACTCCTTTCACCCCGTCGTCCGGAGAACTCGCGAGGCGCACCTTGACGATCTCAAGGTACCAGTCGCAGAAGTCGTGCCACACGAAGTCGTAGATCTCTTCGACCGCGAGGTGGAAGCTGTAGGCCTCGAGGTGCGCTCGCGCGACGGCGACGGTCGCCGACAGGCGCGACAGGATGTAGCGGTCCTCGGCCTCGCGGAGCCGTTTCGGAAGCTTCGGGCGCTCGTCCCCGAGGTTCATCAGGACGAAGCGGGCCATATTCCAGATCTTGTTCAGGAAGTTGCGGCCCTCGGTGAGGTCGCCCCACGGCATTCGGACGGTCCGCCCCTTGCCCGTCGTCCGCGCCATGGCGAGCCGCAGGGCGTCGGCGCCGTACTCGCCGATCAAGTCGATCGGGTCGACGCTGTTCCCCTTCGACTTCGACATCTTCTGCCCCTTGTCGTCGACGATCAGGGGCGTGATGTACACCGTGCGGAACGGGACGTCGTCCATGAAGTAGAGCGACGCCATAACCATGCGCGACACCCAGAAGAAGAGGATGTCGAACCCGGTGAGCAGAAACGACGTTGGGAAGAACGTCGCGAGATCCTCCGTCTTCTCCGGCCATCCCATGACGGAGAACGGCCACAGCCACGACGAGAACCACGTGTCGAGCACGTCCTCGTCCTGGCGAAGCTCGACCGAGCGCCCGTAGTATTTCTTCGCCCGTGCGGCCGCCTCGGCCTCCGTCTCCGCCACGAACTCGCGCCCGTCCGGCCCGTACCAGACGGGAATTCGATGCCCCCACCAGAGCTGCCGCGAGATGCACCAGTCGCGGATGTTCTCGAGCCAGTCAAAGTAGAGCTTCGTCCAGCGGTCGGGGACGAACTGGATCCGCCCATCCTTCACGGCGGCGATCGCCTTCTCCGCCAGAGGCTTCATTCGGACAAACCACTGCGTCGAGAGAAGTGGCTCGACGAGAGCGTCGCACCGCTCGCAGTGCCCCACGGCGTGGCGGTACGGCTCGATCTTCTCGAGCGCGTCCTCGGCCTTGAGTCGCTCGATGACGGCCTTTCGCGCTTCGTCGCGCCCCATCCCTTCGAACGGACCCGCCGCGGCGTTGAGGGTCCCGTCCCCGTTCAGGATGTTGATGAACTCGAGCCCCTCTTTCTTCCCGATCTCGAAGTCCACCGGGTCGTGGCCCGGCGTTACCTTGAGCGTCCCGGTCCCGAATTCGGGATCCACCGACTCGGAACCAACAATCGGAAGCCGACGGCCAAGGATCGGGAGAATCGCGAAGGAGCCGATGAGGTCCTTGTGCCGCTCGTCCTGCGGATGCACGGCGACCGCCGTGTCCCCGAGCATCGTCTCCGGCCGGGTCGTCGCAATCGTCAGGTGCCCGCCCTTCTCAAGCGGGTATCGGACGTAGTACAGGGCGCCGTCCTCGTCCTTGTGGTCCACCTCCAGGTCGGAGAGCGCGGTCCGGCACCGCGGGCACCAGTTCACGAGGTACTCGCCGCGATAGACGAGGCCGTCCTCGTAGAGCCGGACGAAGACGTAGCGCACGGCCTTCGACAGCCCGTCGTCGAGGGTGAACCGCAGCCGCGACCAGTCGCAGGAGCAACCGAGGGCCTTCAATTGGTCGATGATCTCGGAGCCGTATTTCGCCTTCCAATCCCACACGCGCGCTACGAACGCGTCGCGGCCCAGTTCGTGCCGGCTCGTTCCCTCTTTGGCGAGGGCCTTCTCGACCACGTTCTGGGTGGCGATCCCGGCGTGGTCCGTGCCCGGGAACCAGCAGGCTGTGTCTCCGAGCATCCTTCGGTAGCGAATCACCACGTCCTGGAGCGTGTTGTTCAGCGCGTGTCCCATGTGGAGCCGGCCCGTTACGTTCGGCGGCGGGATGACGATCGAGAAGGGAACCTTGCTAACGACGCCAACCGACGCTCGGAAGTAGTCTCCTTCCTCCCAGAAGCGATAGTTCTTCGCTTCCACGTCTGCCGGCTGATAGCGTTTCGACAGTTCCATCTCGACCTCCGTACTACCACAGGGTTTGCGACGAATGTTGGCTTCGGGTCGCCGCCGCCCGGGGCGGGTCGCCCGAGGGGTCTACGTCCAGACCCCCATCGTCATCTTGTAGCCGTAGAGCTCTTCCGGCTCGAAGAACAGGGCCAGCTCGCGTTGCGCCGAGGCCAACGAGTCGGACCCGTGGACCAGGTTCATCGTCAGATTGAGGCCGAAGTCCCCGCGGATCGTTCCCGAGCCCGCCTTCTGCGGGTTGGTGACGCCCATGAGGTTCCGCACCACCTCG
>JBDKUT010000007.1:0-17580 GCA_039679545.1 Thermotogota bacterium | reverse complement strand
GAGCTGCGCTCCAGATGCTGTCCGGGCTTGTGGGA
The DNA here is from genome assembly GCA_039679545.1 of Thermotogota bacterium. Taxonomy (GTDB): domain Bacteria; phylum Bipolaricaulota; class Bipolaricaulia; order UBA7950; family UBA9294; genus JAPLGD01. The sequence continues at coordinate 17,545 of JBDKUT010000007.1, read as the reverse complement.
GGGCGGTCCATCTGACCCACGAACTGGCACAAGTGCCGTTCCGATCTTCACCGACCTGCCCACCCGACAGACTCTCCATCCGTCACTAGTCTAGAGAGCAACCGGCTTCGTCAACGCCTACGCAATGTACGAGATCTTCACTTTTTGTGTTCTCCGGTCGGCGGCGACGCGCTTGGCGATGACGCTGATGGTCGAGTAGTGAAGGCCAAGGAAGTCGGCGACCGCCTGAAGCGTGTACTCGTGAACGCGGACGGCCGCGTGGATCTGCCTGTTGCGTGCCTTCTTGTCACGCACCTTGGAGAACAGCTCGTCAAGGCTCGGTCGGGCAGCAAGACGCTCGCGGCGTGGGATCTCTTTCAGCGCCTCGTAGTCTGAGAGGAGCGGCTTCAGCTTGTCGACGAACTCGTCGGTACCGAGCAGGATGCCGCCCCGCAGCTCGGTCCAGGCGTTGACGCCGCGGCCCTGCTTTACGAACTCGTGGTAGAGCTCGATTGCGCGGCGTGGGGTCCGATGGAACTGCGAAAGAATCCAGTCAGTCGTGAGGAACTTGGGTACTTCCGCCATCCCTGCTGTTGCGCGGTAGCTTGACCACGGCCAGTCGCGGACGCTCCGCACAGCTCGCGCCCGCACGGGGTTCAGCACCACATACCGGGCCAGTTCGAGGAGGTGCTAACGTTACGGTTTTGCCGTCCTCCTCCCTTGGCCCGGTATCGGCCAACCCTGTTTGGCCGCTCGCGAGAGCGTACACGCAACGCGTGACGCGTAGTCTGATGTTTCCACAAGTGCTTCTGCCCGAAATGAACTGGGCAGCTCGTAGCCTGTAGTTTGCCACGCAGCGGGCGCAGTTCTGCGACCGGCGGACCCTACCCCTTGTACCCGATCTTGCGCGGGAAGCCTTTGCGCCAAGCGATGCCCTTGTCGTCCTCGATGCCTTTCGGCGGCGCGCCGTCGATCACGCCGAGGATGCCGCGGCCTTGCTTGGTCTCGGCGACGACGACCTCTACGGGGTTCGAGGTGGCACAGAAGATGCAGCAGACCTCGGGGCTTCGTCACATCGCCTGTTGGCAGCCGCGTTTCACGCCTTCCGGAGCCTCCTCACTTTGTCCGGTGCTGCATCCCGAGTTGACGGCAACCACGCCGCACGGAAGACACTATCTCCTGTCGATTCAATCTCTTGACTTCGAACCACATACATGTATAGTGGTAAGTCATGGAGACCGCACATCATCTGTCTGAGTTGCGGACTGTCATCCTGACCTTCTACTAGACACCCTGGGAACCGCGGGAGCATCGTGCTTAGGAACCACGATCTCCAAGGCGGGTCCCTGCCTTTTCCGTGCAGTCGTGGGTCGGAGAGAAGTGTCAGTTGACAAGAAGCAGGCGGAGGGATGGCCGGAGATGCGGGATCGGGTTTGTGTGTTCGTGATCTGCTGTCTAGTTATCGGAAGCCTCGGGATTTCAGCGGTCGGCGGAGCCGTGCGGGGTGGTCCGCACGCCGGCTTCGAGGTCAGGTGTTTGCTCCTCGGCGACGGGCCACGGGACGGTGGTATCTGATGTCACTGATCAGGCAACCAGTGAGGTGTGCCGCGACTACCCGCCGCGAGGGGAAGTCAGTGCAGAAGATGGGGCCGGAAGACGGTGACGGGCCGACACGAGCCTAGTGCGAAGCGCGGTACATCACGCGCGGGCCTTCTATGGTACGTTCGTTGGTCGAGTGGGCGTTAGCCTTTGTCCCCGGGGTGATCGTATACCTTGTTGGAGGAGATCCGCTGGGTGGAGTCACCGTAGGCCTGGCGGCAATACTCGGCATCGCCCTGTTGCACCTGTGGCGTAAGCACCGGCTACTCGTTCGTTGCCGCGAGCGCCAAAACGAGCTGATTGAGGACTTCCGGACAGCAATTGAGGAGTTCATTCCCCCGAGGGTCCACGCGCGACGAATCTCGGTCATCTACCACATTGGGCTAACGGCACGAAGCGACTGGCAGGAGCGACACTACGATTTTTCCGTCGCAGTCGGCGAAAAGCCGATCCTGGGCAAGGAACTGGACTTCGGCGCTACTGGGGTACACGGTCCCAAACCGCTCTCCTTCGATGAATTGGGGCTAACTGCCTCATCCGACAGCGGTACAGAGGTCCTTCTCTTGCCTATCGAAGACGCCTTGGCCAATGGCAGGATCAAAGTCTGTGCCTGGTTCCTACCATCCATTCGCGAGTCCGAGAAGAGAAGCGTCTTAGTCTCGGCAAAGGTTCGAGGGCTCTGGAGCGACTTGCGGGCTCGAGGGCTCGACAAGAGCTGCTCTTACCACCTACGAGACCTGGCGGACGAACTAAGGATTGTCCTCATTCCGCCGCGAGGTGTTCCAGCAGAGAGGCTTGAGATGAGGCGGGGACCTATCCACAGACGCCAAGGAACGGTAGAGATCGAGGACCTCGGCCAGGGCTTGCGAGGTGTCTGCTGGACCATCCTCGGGCCTGCGGAAGGCACATACTCCTACCGAGTCAGGTGCCTGCCTATTCGAAGTCGTTGGCGAAGGGTGAACCTGCTCCTCTTCTTGTCCGCAAGTAGGTTGGCTGACACCGTGCGGCGGCGAGTCGCGCCACAGTGGTAAGCGACCGCCGATAGGAGAGAGGCCCGCATGAAGGCCTTTCCCTAGGCGACTCTACGGATGCCCAGGGCCATCACCATCTCTCGGGCCAGCAATCCTTGTTAATACAGCCTGCGCGGCTTCTGACCTTGCCCGGTCGCATGGTTGCTTCCTCAATAGAGCGTTCGTCATCGCTAGCCACCTCTCAAGTCGCTACGCAACGAATCGATCCGCGCGATATTACATCATCGGGGAGTTGCAGACAAAAGCCTGGCCGCAAGTCCCGCTGCCTGACGAGCTGTGTCACTTGCGGCCTGCTCACATTACCCCTTGTACCCAATCTTCCGCAGGAAGCCTTTGCGCCAGGCGATGCCCTTGTCGTCCTCGATGCCCTTGGGAGTCGATCCGTCGATGACGCCAAGGATGCCGCGGCCTTGCTCGGTCTCGGTGACGATGACCTGGACGGCGTTCGAAGTAGCACAGAAGATCTGGCAGACCTCGGGGACGCGCTGGATGGCTTGGAGGACGTTGATCGGGAAGGCGTTGCCGAGGAATACGATGAACGAGTGACCGGCGCCGATGGTCTGTGCGTTCTTGATCGCGAGCTGTTCGAGCTTGGGCTCGGTGCCGGAGTGGCGGACGAGGCAGTCGCCGGAGGCTTCACAGAACGCGAGCCCGAACTGAATCCCAGGCACGGCGCCGACGAGGGCTTCGTGGACGTCCTCGACGGTCTTGATGAAGTGCGACTGGCCGAGGATCAGGTTCAGGCTGTCGGGGTTCTCGATCTCTACGAGCTTTAGGTCCATGCTACCCTCCTAGGAACTGCACCCGCAGCTGCCGCCGCCCTCGTGGTCGCAGCCGCACTCAGGATAGAGGAGTTCCGCTAGGCTCTCGGGGTCGAGCGAGACTTCACGCTCCTCGCCGGAATCCATGTCTTTCAACTTGCCCTTCCCGGCGCGGGCCTCGTCTTCGCCGAGGACGAGGAGGTTGCGAGCGCGGAGTTGGTTGGCCTGGGTCATCTGCTTGCGCAGGCCGCGGGCGCGGTGGTCGACGTCGACGGAGATGCCGAAACTTCTGAGGTCGGTCGCAAGCTTCAGGCCAGTGCGACGTCCCTCGTCGCCTAGAGTCGCAAGGAAGAGATCGAGGCGTTCGGCTTCGATCGCGTCGGGCTGGCGCTGCTGGAGCACGAGCACGAGACGCTCGAGGCCGCCGGCGAAGCCGATCCCCGGGGTCGGCGGCCCGCCCAGCATCTCGATCAGACCGTCGTAGCGGCCGCCACCGATGAGGGTGTCCTGCGAGCCGAGGTCGGACGACATGAGCTCGAACACCGTGCGGGTGTAGTAGTCGAGGCCGCGGACGAGTCGCGGGTCGATGTCGTAGGCAAGCTCGAGCCGGTCAAGCCAGCCGCGCACGGCGGCGAAATGCTCGGCGCACTCAGGGCACAAGTGGTCGGCGCTCCCCGGCGCCTCCTCGATGAACGGCTGGCAGCGTTCTTCTTTGCAGTCAAGGATCCGAAGCGGGTTCTCGTCGAGCCGACGGCGGCAGTCGCCGCACATCCGATCGATTGACGGGGCGAAGTGCTTCCGCAGGATCTCGCGATACTGCTCGCGATCGGCGGCGCAGCCGATCGAGTTCAGGCGCAGCCGCAGGCCGCCGAGGCCGAGGACCTCCATGAGCGACCAGGCGAAGGCGATGACCTCGGCGTCGACGCTCGGGTCGAGGGTGCCCAAGACCTCGATCCCGTACTGGTGGAATTGGCGGTTTCGCCCCTTCTGGGGCTTCTCGTAGCGGAACATGGGTCCGAGGTAGAAGAGCTTCTGGAACGGCTCACTTGTCTGCCACCCGTGCGTGAGGTAGGCGCGGGCGACGGACGCGGTGCCTTCCGGGCGAAGGGTGAGGGAGCGCTCGCCGCGGTCCTGGAAGGTGTACATCTCCTTCGTGACGATGTCGGTCGCTTCGCCGACGCCGCGGGTGAAGAGTTCGGTGTGCTCGACGAGCGGAACGCGGATCTCGCGGTAGTTGTAGCGCCGCGCCATCTCGCGCACCGCGTCCTCGGCAAGCTGCCACCACGGCATTTCGTCGGGGAGGATGTCGTACATCCCTCGGACCAGGTCGTAGGTCATTTCAGCTCGCGCAGAACGTTGATCATCTCGATCAAGCTCTCGGCAGCCTGGACGCCCTTGTTCCCGGCCTTGGTTCCCGCCCGCTCGATGGCCTGATCGACGGTGTCGGCGGTGATGACGCCGAACGTGACGGGGATGTCGGCGTCGAGGCTGATGCGGGCGACGCCCTTCGTGATCTCGTTCGCCACGTACTCGAAGTGCGGCGTGGCGCCGCGGATGACGGCGGCGATCGCGACGACGCCGTCGTAGCGGCCCGTGGCCGCCATGTCCTTCACCGCTCGCGGAACCTCGAACGCGCCGGGCACCCAGCAGACATCGATCGCCGCCTCGGCGACGTTCGAGCGGCGCAGCCGGTCGACGGCGCCTTCGAGGAGCCGTCCGGTGATCAGGTCGTTGAACCGAGAGACGACGATTCCGATGCGAAGCCCCTTCCCATCAAGCTTCCCTGCGAAGGTCTTTCCCACGATGTCCTCCTCTGGCCGCCGTCGGCTTCGTCCGACCCGCGGCCCTACACCTTGTCCAGCTTGTGCCCCATCTTCTCTTTCTTCGTCCGAAGGTACTTGCGATTGTAGTCGTTGGGCGCCGTCTCGATCGGCACCTGCTCGACGATGTCGAGGCCGTAACCGGAGAGTCCGATGACCTTCTTCGGGTTGTTGGTCATGAGACGGATCGAGGTGAGGCCGAGGTCGCAGAGGATCTGGGCTCCGAGCCCGTAGTCGCGCAGGTCGGCGTCGAAGCCGAGCCGCTCGTTCGCCTCCACGGTGTCGAGCCCCTGGTCCTGGAGCTGGTACGCGCAGACCTTGTTCAAGAGGCCGATCCCGCGGCCTTCTTGGCGCATGTAGACGAGGACGCCAAGCCCCTCCTCGCCGATCCGTTCGAGTGCACGCTGGAGCTGTGTGCCGCAGTCGCAGCGGTACGACCCGAAGACGTCGCCCGTGAGGCACTCGGAGTGGACGCGCACGAGGACGTTCTTCTTCCCCGCAACGTCGCCCATGACGAGGGCGACGTGCTCGTCTTCCTCGATCGGGCTCGTGTAGCTGTGAATGACGAAGTTGCCGAAGCGGGTGGGGAGCTCGGCGACCGCGGCCCGCTGGATCAGGCGTTCCGTGCGCTTCCGGTACGCGATGAGGTCGGCGATGTTGACGAGGCCGAGCTTGTGCTTCTCGGCGAACACCTCGAGCTGCGGTAGGCGGGCCATCGTGCCGTCGTCGTTCAGGATCTCGCACAAGACCGCCGCCGGCTTGAGCCCGGCGAGCCGTGCCAGGTCGACGGTCGCCTCGGTATGGCCGGCGCGCCGCAGCACGCCGCCGCTTCGCGCGACGAGCGGGAAGATGTGGCCGGGGCGCGCGAGGTCGTCGGGGCACGTCTCCTCGTCGACGAGGAGACGGATCGTCTCGGCGCGGTCGAAGGCTGAGATGCCGGTGGAAATCCCGTGCCGCGCGTCGACCGACACGGTGAACGAGGTCCCGTGAAGGGCCGTGTTGTCCGGGCACATCGCCGAGAGCCCAAGGCCGTGGGCGCGCTCCTCGGTGATCGGGACGCAGACCAGACCGCGGCCGTAGGTCGCCATGAAGTTGACGGCCTCCGGCGTCGCGTGTTCGGCGGCCATCACGAGGTCGCCCTCGTTCTCACGGTTCTCGTCGTCGACCAGGACGAGGATCTCGCCCGCCCGGTAGCGGCGAATCGCTTCCTCAATGGCTAGGAACATGCCCGATCATCCTCTCCACATACTTTGCGAGCACATCGAACTCCAGGTTCACCGGATCCCCCGGGCGCCGCTCGTGGAAGATCGTCGCTTCGTACGTCTCCGGGATCAGCGCGCACCGGAACGAGTCGCCCGTCACGGCGAACGGGGTCAGGCTGACGCCGTCGACGGCGATCGATCCTTTGTCGGCCACATACTTCGCGAACTTCGGCGGGAAGGAGACGATAAGACTCCATCCCTCCTTCTCGCGGTAGAGGCCGCCGATCTTCCCCACCGCGTCGACGTGCCCGAGGACCCAGTGGCCGTCGAGGGCGCGGCCCGGTCCGACCGCGGGCTCAAGGTTCACCGTCGCTCCGGCTCGCAACGCGCCGAGCGTCGTCCGCGCCGCGGTCTCCGACGACACGTCCGCCGCGAAGGAATCCGCCCCGACCGACCGTGCGGTCAGGCAGACACCGTTCACAGCGACGCTTCCGCCAACGGCGAGTGAACCGGCGAGCGGGGCGGGAAGACTCACTTCGAGGGAACCCGGACTCGCTCGGAGAACCTCTCCGATCGCTTGCACAATCCCCGTGAACATGGGCGGGATCGAGTGTAGTGCATCCGAATGCCCTGTTCAACGGAGTTGCGCGGCCTTCGGAGCCCGGATACCCTATCCTCAGGAGGTCATTGTGCGCAACCGCTTCGTCGTCACGGGACTCATTGTGCTTCTGACGCTTCTTTCATCCTCCGCCGTTTGGGCGGCGAAGCCCGAAATCACCTACGAGGTCCTGCACCGCGAGGTGCCCGACCAACCGGGCTACCGCGACGTTGAAGTCAAGACGCCGCTCGGGGACTACATCCTGTCGGAGCAGGGTGGCGTGATGAAGTCCGCCCTCCTCAACTTCGTGCCGTACGGCTCCAACCCGGCGGAGTTGGTCCCGGGTGCCACGACGAACATCAAGACCTTGAACCGGCAGTACGTCGCCGATGCGGTCTTCCCGTTCACGCTTTCCACGGCCACGGGAGACGTTGCCGAAGGGCTCTACCAGCTCGTCGGTCCTTCGATCGACGCCGAGACCGGCGTCTTCCGCGCGGAGTTCCAAGGCAAGCTCGCCGGAATGACGGTGCGGAAGGTCTACACGATCAGCCCCAAGGCGTTGTACACGATCGACTTCTCCCTCATCGTCGAGAACGGGACCGGCCGCCCCGTCGACCTCCAGCTGACCGTCGCGAACTACATCCTGAAGACCAAAGACAAGGACCCACTCGAGGTCTACTACCTGTTCGACGGCGAGCCGGGCCAACTTGAGCTCGCCAAGGGCTCGTACGCCTCGTTCGACGGGGTCGGGCTGATGAACAAGAACGTCGTCTTCTTCCTCTCTCCCAAGGCGAAGCAGGCGACGGCCCCGTTCCTCGTTCGAACGCCGTCCGGCTCAGCGCAGTTCGGGGTGACGCTGTCAGCCGGGGGCGGAACGACGAAGTTCGACGGCTCGCTCTACGGCGGACGCCGCCGATTCCTCTTGATGAAGGAGGCCGGGCTCGAGAAGCTCGACCAGCCCGGCGTCGGCGCGCGGATGATGATCCCCGTGATCCAGTTCGTCGACATCCTGTACCGCGCGACGGGAAACTACGGGTGGGCCATCATCCTGTTCACGGTCCTGGTGCGCATCCTCCTCTACCCGCTGATGCAGAAGCAGATCCGCTCCATGGCCAAGATGCAGGAGCTCGGCCCGAAGATGAAGCAGATCCAGGAGCGGTACAAGGACGATAAGCAGGCGCAACAGGAGCGGTTGATGGAGCTCTATCGCAAGGAGAAGATCAACCCGCTCTCCGGATGCCTGCCGATGGCCATCCAGCTCCCGATCATCTGGCTAATCTGGCGCGCGATCCTTCTCGCGGGCGAGCAGATCCACTTGTCTCCAGGATTCCTCTGGGTGCCCGACCTCTCGCTGCACGATCCGTACTTCGTTCTCGTGATCCTCACGACGGCCGTCATGCTCGTGCAGCAGTGGATGATGACGCCGAAGGGGGCGGTGGAGAGTTCGCCGGGCGCGAAGTGGATGGGCTACATCTTCCCGGTCGTCATGGCGATCATGCTCTGGAAGTTCCCGGCAGGCCTCTGGCTCTACTACCTGTTGACCACGGCGGTCCAGGTGGTCCAGCAGGAGATCGTCAATCGCCAGATGAAGAAGACCGCGCAGCTCGCCCCGGCCGCCGACACGTCGGGCGAGATCCCGAGTGAGACCAAGGGAGACGGAGACGGGGGGACGTGGACGAACTGAAGCAGGAGGCCGAGGCGTTCGTACGGCGACTGCTCGAGCTTCTCGAAGAGGAGGCGACCCTCGAGATCGAGGAGGACGGCGAGGACGGCCTCTACGTCAACCTCGTCGGCAACCTGTTCTCGCTCCCCGAAGAACGCCCGGTCCTGACCTCTCTGGAACACCTTCTCCGAGGCGCGCTGCGCCGCAAGTCGGGGAAGGAGATCGAGGTCATCGTCGACGCTAACGGCGCCGTGAAGCGCCGACGTGCCGAGCTGATCCGCTTCGCCCTCGCGAAGGCCGAGGAGGTTGTGCGCGAGAAGAAGACGGTTCGCCTGAACGCGATGCCGGCCCACGAGCGCCGGACCGTCCACGTGGCCCTTGCCAACTTCCCGGGCGTCCGGACCTACAGCGTCGGCTCCGGCGAGGGGCGGCGGGTCGTGATGGAGCCGGAGCCGGCCCCAGCGAAGGGCGATGCGTCGTGATGGAGCCGGAAGAGAAGACGTAGCTATGCACGAGGACACGATCGCCGCCATCTCGACGCCGATCGGTGAGGGCGGCGTCGGCATCGTCCGGTTGAGCGGCCCCGACGCGATCGGCATCGCCGCCGACGTGTTTGTCTCTCCCAAGGGGTCCCGCCTCGCCGACACGCCGACCCACACGATCCACTATGGGCACATCGTCGTCGACGGTCGAAGGGTCGACGAGGTCCTCGCCTCCGTCATGCGCGCGCCCCGGACATACACCCGCGAAGACGTTGTCGAGATCGGCTGCCACGGCGGCATCGTGGCGACGCGGGCGGTGCTTGATGCTGTTCTCGCCCGCGGGGCCCGCCTCGCCGAGCGCGGCGAGTTCACGAAGCGCGCCTACCTCAACGGCCGGATCTCGCTCGATCAAGCCCAGGCCGTCGCCGACATCGTCTACGCGCAGACGCGCCTCGGGCTCGAGGCCGCCGTCGATCGACTCGGAGGCCGCTTCTCGGGTGCGATCGCTGCGCTGCGCGGCGACCTCGCGGCCCTCCTCGCCGACCTCGAGGTCGACATCGACTTCCCGGACCTCGACGTTGTCATCGACGAGCTCCTGCCTCGCGCCGAGGCGATCGAGGCGCGCGCCGCCGACCTCCTTGCCCGCGCGGAGCGCGGTGCCGTCGTCCGCGAGGGGCTCACCGTTGCCATTGTCGGGCGGCCGAACGTCGGGAAGTCGACGCTCCTGAACGCGCTTCTCGCCGAAGAGCGATCGATCGTGACGCCCATCCCCGGGACGACGCGTGACACGGTCGAGGAGGTGGCGTCGATCGGCGGCGTTCCCGTCCGTCTGATCGACACGGCGGGGCTGCGCACTCCCAACGACCTTGTCGAGGCCGAAGGAGTCCGGCGGACGAGAGAGGCGACGAAGCGGAGCGACCTCGTTCTTCTCCTGGTGGATCGAAGCGAACCCCTGACCGACGAAGATCTGGACCTCATCCAGACCGATTGGGGGGTGCCGGCCCTCCTCGTCCTGAACAAGAGCGACCTTCCGGCGCGCGCTGGCGACGTTCCCCACGGCACGGCGATCGGCCGGATCGAGATCTCCGCGAAGAATGGAGCGAATCTCGCCGCGCTCACCGAGCGCTTCGTCGAGCTCCTGCTCGGAGGGGAGGTCCCGTCCCGAAATACGATTCTCCTCCTCGATACGTGGGAGCGCGACCTGCTCCGACGCTTGCGGGACGGCGTCGCGCGCTCGGTTGCGGCGATGCGAGAAGGGCTGACGCCCGACATGATCGCGGAGGAGCTCCGCTCGGCGTACGTGGCGTCGGGTGACCTTCAGGGAATCGACGTCAACGAATCGATCCTCGACGCCGTCTTCTCACGGTTCTGCGTGGGGAAATAGACCGCTTGCGCGGCTCCGCAGATAGCTAGGCCGACGCCGATGAGTCGTTGCGTCGGCGGACCGATCCGGGACCGCGCTGACCAACCACTGCGCGAAGGGCCGGCAAGCTACGCCGCGGCTTGGACGAGGTCGATGCCCTGGATCTGGATGTCGTTCCGCCAGTCGTCGAAGCCGATCTGGCAGACGAGGTCGGCCACGGCGACGCTCTCGAATGTGTCGAGGTGCTTGCCCAAACGAAAGCCGATGAACGGGAGCGCATGTCCATCCTGCGACACGCGGCCCTTGAGGTGCTGCTTACGGTTTCCCACGAGGCCGAGCCCGTCGAACGTGCACCCGCGCAGGAGAAACCGCGGTGACGGATTTCCTGGGCCGTAGGGCGCAAGCGAAGAGAGGTTCGTGTAGAAGCGCAGGTCGACGTCGCGCAGCTCGACTTCCACGTCGATCTGTTCGGGGTTGAACGCCGCGATCGACGTTCGGTGATCGGCGACGTACTCGAACATCCTCTCTTCGAGCTCCGCGAGCCCGTCGTTCGATACGGAGAATCCGGCCGCCATCTTGTGTCCGCCGAACTGCAGCAGGAACTGACGATGAGCTTCGAGGCACGCGCTGATGTCGAAGTCGCCGACGCTGCGGCATGAGCCGCGCGAGATCCGATCCCCGCGCGACAGGATGATCGTCGGCACGCGGTACCGCTCCGCGAGGTTGGAGGCGACAAGCCCGAGGATCCCTTCATTCCAGTACTTGCCGACAAGGAAGAGAAGGCCGTCCTCCTGAGGGTCGAGCCCCTCCGCACGAATGAGGTCTTCGGCCTGGGCGATGAGGTCGTTCTGCGCGATCTCCCGATCGCGGTTGTAGTCGAGGAGGATTTCGGCCAGGTACTCCGCCTGATCGGCCACCTCGGTGGTGAGCAGAAGGAACGCGACTTTCGGATCGCCGGCGCGGTTCGCGGCGTTCAGTTTCGGAGCGACGAGATACCCGAAGTCCGACGTGCCGAGCTTCTTGGGGTTGATGGAGAGCTTCGCCATCAGCGTTCGTAACCCGAGCGACGATCCCCGGCCGTCGGCCAACATACGGAAGGCCTCGCGAACGAGCCGCTGGTTCTCGTTGTCGCCGTCGGCGCACAGCGGGACGAGGTCGGCGATCGTCCCGAGCGCCACGAGGTCGAGGAGCGCGAGCGGCGTCGCTTGGCCGAGGCGCTCGTACAACGCGACGACGAGCTTGTAGGCAACGCCGACACCGGCGAGATTCACGTTCGGGTAGGCGTTCTCCGGCCGATGCGGATCGACGACGGCGATTGCGCGGGGCAGATCACCGACGGGTAGATGATGGTCGGTGACGATCGTGTCGATCCCCGCGTCGGCAAGCTCAGCGATCTCCGCGTGGTTCATCACGCCGCAGTCGGTCGTGAGGACGAGGGTGAATCCCTCGTCGATGGCCCGCAGGACGAACGCGCGCGACAGCCCATGCCCGGCCGCTCGATCTCCCACTTCGACCTTGACGGAGTTGGGCGGCAAAAGGGGCCGTAGTCCGCGATAGAGGACCGCGGCTCCCGTCAGGCCGTCGACGTCGAAGTCGCCGTGGACGAAGATTCGCTCCTTGGCCTCAATGGCGTGGAGGAGCCGACTCGTGGCACGGTCCATGTCGGCGAGCGCCCAGGGAGAGTGGAAGTGCTGTCCCGTCGGATCGAGGAGCGAATCCCACGAAGTGCCGCCCCGCTGCGCGAGAAGGACCGCGATGGCTCGCGAGCAACCGAGCGAGGTTCGAATGGTCTGAACAAGCTCTTCGTCCGGCGCGGGGGCGACCCGCCACTCCCTCCTCTCGCGGAGGAGTGAGCGCATCTAGGCCTTCTGCTTCGCCCGCTCGGTCCGGTCGGCGCGCTTCGCCCAGGCGTAGAGGATCGGGTTTGCCACGTACATCGTCGAGTACGTTCCGACCACCATTCCCGTGAACAGGGCGACCGAGAATCCGCGTAACACGCTGCCGCCGAAGATCATGAGGATCAACACCGGAACAACTGCGGTGAAGTTCGTGTTCAACGTTCGTGACAGGGACTGGTTCACGCTCAGGTTGATCACGTCGAAGAGCGGCATCTTCCGCTCGATCTTCAGGTTCTCGCGGATGCGGTCGAAGATGACGATCGTGTCGTTGAGCGAGTAGCCGATGATCGTCAGAAACGCCGCCACCGTCTCGAGGTCGATCTCGAGTCCGAACAGGCAGAAGATGCCGAGGGCGATGGTGACGTCGTGCACGAGGCAGACGACCGCCGCGACTGCGTAGCGCAAGCGGAATCGCCACGAGACGTAGATGAGAAGCGCGACGAACGCGAGGAGGATCGCCTGCCACCCTTTCTGCGCCAGCTCCTGGCTCACCTGCCGGCCGATCAGCCGCCGGCTGATGTCTTCGACCGGGAACGTCGAACGGAGAGTTTCGTCGATCTTGGTAATCGCTGCGTTGTCTTCCTCGACGTTCAGGAGCTTCGTCGTGATGATGGCTTTGTTGCCCTCGGTCTGCTGGATCTTGCTGGTCCGCAGATCGATCTCCTCGACGTCGATCGTTCCTAGCGCCTGGCGGATGTCCGCCGTCGCGACGGGGTCGCGGAACTTCACGGTGAACTCGAGTCCTCCCGTGAAGTCGATGCCGAAGTTGACGCCTTTGACGAGCAGGAGCGTGACGCTCGCCAGGACCGCAATCACGGAAATGGCAACCCAGTACTTCGCCTTGCCGAGGAAGTCGAAGCGGTACGGACGCATGCGAGGGCCTCCTACAGAGCCTGGACCTTCTTCACCCAGCGGGACTTGATCCGAGCGGCTCTGTTCTTGTGGATCGTGTTGCGCTTCGCGGCCTTGTCGGCCGCCTTGGACAACTGCGGAAGGAGCGCAATAGCGTCGCTCTTCTCGCCGGCGTCGATGTGCAGTCGAAGCTGTTTGACGACGCGCTTCAAAGCCGCCTTACGCGACCGATTGAGCCCGCGTCGCTTCTCGCTCTGTCGCAGCCGCTTCGCTGCGGAAGCAATGTTCGGAATCTTAATCACCTCTTGGTTGCGATCGTATCCGATCAGCAGGACAAGTGCCGGTAGATGGTATCGACGGCCGCATCGGGAATCAAGAACGTCGATCCGAGCGACGATGGCGCGCTGTCGCGCCTCGGACTCGGGATCGATCTCGCTCCCGGAATCGGGACCATTGTCCCCTGCCTGCCGATGGATGACAAGGAGAGCGCGTGATCGAGCGAGCTACGCGGAGGTCCTCCCCCACATTCTAGGATTGTCCGCTTCAGGGTCCGTGGCTAGGATGGTCCGGGGTTCGGCCGGCAGGCCGAAGATGAGGGGGGATCCATGGATCGCATCGTCAAGCGCGATGGCCGCGTCGTTTCCTTCAACCAAACGAAGATCACAACCGCGGTTTGGAAGGCCATGCGAGAAGTGGGAGAGGGAGACGAATACCTCGCCCAAGGCGTGGCCGAGCGCGTCACACGCACCCTCGAACAGCGCTTCGTCGGCGAGCCGCCGACCGTCGAAGAGATCCAGGACGCCGTTGAGGAGACGCTGATCGACCGCGGCCTCGCCCGTACCGCCAAGGCGTACATTCTCTATCGCAAGCAGCACGAAGATCTTCGCGCGATGCGCGGCCTGCTCGACGAGATGCCCCTCGTGGAGGACTACCTGAACGACCGCGACTGGCGGGTCCGTGAGAACAGCAACATGACCTTCTCTCTTCAAGGCCTGAACACCCACATTACGGACAAGATCATCTCGCAGTATTGGCTCCACAAGATCTACCCGGTCCAGATCCGCACGGCCCACGAGAGCGGCGACGTGCACGTCCACGACCTGGGGACCCTCGGCGCCTACTGCGTAGGGTGGGACCTCCGCGACCTCCTCCTCCGCGGGTTCCGTGGCGTGCGCGGCAAGATTGAGTCCCGCCCGGCGAAGCACTTCCGTGTCGCCCTGCTCCAGATCGTCAACTTCATGTACACGCTGCAGGGCGAGTCGGCGGGCGCCCAGGCGTTCTCGAGCGTCGATACGTACCTCGCCCCGTTCATCCGCGCCGACGGGCTGTCCTACGAAGAGGTGCGGCAGAACATCCAGGAATTCGTGTACAACATGAACGTCCCGACGCGCGTCGGCTTCCAGACACCGTTCACGAACATCACCCTCGACCTCAAGGTGCCGCGGTTCATGGCGGGAGAACCCGTCGTCCTCAATGGCGCGCTCGGAAAGACGTGCTACGGCGACTACCAGCCGGAGATGGACTTGTTCAATCGCGCCTTCGCCGAGGTCATGATGGAGGGGGACTCGCAGGGCCGCCCGTTTACCTTCCCGATTCCGACCTACAACATCACCGAGGACTTCGACTGGGAGAACCCGGTCCTCGAGCCGGTCTGGGAGATGACGGCGAAGTACGGGATCCCGTACTTCTCGAACTTCATCGGGAGCGACATGCGCCCCGAGGATGCTCGCAGCATGTGCTGCCGGCTGCGGATCGACAACCGCGAGCTCAGAAGCCGCGGGGGCGGTCTCTTCGGCGCGCATCCGCTCACCGGCTCGATCGGGGTCGTCACGCTGAACCTGCCGCGCCTTGGGTATCTCGCCGCGGACGAGGATGACTTCTTCCGTCGGCTCGGCGCTCTGATGGATCTATCCCGGAAGGCGCTCGAGATCAAGCGCAAGACGCTCGAGCAGCTCACGGACCAGGGACTCTACCCGTACTCGCGCTTCTACCTGCGGCGCATCAAGGAAGCGGAGGGCGGATACTGGCGGAATCACTTCTCCACAATCGGCATCCTCGGCATGAACGAGGCGCTCCTGAACCTCATGGACTGCTCGCTGGCTGAACCGGCGGGGCAGATGTTCGCGATCCGCGTCCTCGACTGGATGCGGGATAAGCTCGGCTCCTACCAAGAAGAGACCGGTGAGATCTACAACCTCGAGGCCACGCCGGCGGAGGGTGCGAGCTACCGCTTGGCGAAGAAGGACCTCGACCGGTTCCCGGACCTTCGGATCTACAACCTCGAGGTGCACGGCGGGAAGACCCCGTACTACACGAATTCGACGCAGCTACCGGTCGGGTTCACCGACGACCTGTACGAGGCCTTGCGAATCCAGGACCCGCTCCAGGCGAAGTACACCGGGGGGACGGTGTTCCACGGCTTCCTTGGCGAACGTCTTCCCAACTCCGACGCGACGCGACGCCTGGTTCGGAAGATCGCCGAATCGTTTCGCCTTCCGTACTACACGCTGACGCCGACGTTTTCGATCTGCCCCGAGCACGGGTACATCGCCGGGGAGCACCGGGCGTGCCCGACGTGTGGATCGCCGGCCGAGGTCTACTCCCGGATCGTCGGGTACCTCCGCCCGGTCGAGCAGTGGAACGACGGGAAGCGGGCCGAATTCGCCGACCGCAAGACATTCGTGACGACGGGAATTCGGTCCGCGTAGTGCGAGGTCGCCGTGCGCGTGGGGGCATTCAGTCCGCTGTCCTTGTCCGACGACCCTGGAAGGATGTCGGCACTGGTGTTCGTCGTCGGCTGCAACCTTCGCTGCCCGTTCTGCCACAACCACGAGCTCGTCTTGCCGGAGCTCGCGCCGCAGGGGCCGACGCTCGCCGCGGAAGCGATTCTGGCGAAGCTGCGTGAGCGAAACGGGTTCCTCGATGGGGTTGTGGTTTCGGGCGGCGAGCCGACGCTCCAGCCGGACCTCGGCTCGTTCCTTGCCGCCGTCCACGAGGCCGGGCTGCGGACGAAGCTCGACACCAACGGGTCGCGGCCGGAGGTCTTGTCGGCGCTCTTCGCGAGAGATCTCGTCGACTACGTCGCGATGGACGTCAAGGCGCCGCCCGCCCGCTACACGGAGTACGCCGGAGTCAACATTGACGTCGGGGCGATCGAGGCGTCGATGCGAGCCATTCGCGAGAGCGGCGTCGACTACGAGTTTCGAACGACGGTGGCCCCCGGCCTCGGCGAGGGGGACCTCGTCGAGATTTCGAAGTGGATCCGCGGAGCACGCCGATACATGCTCCAACCGTTCCGCGTTCCGTCGGAGAAGCGCCTCGTCGACCCCGCCTGGGAAAACCGCCCGGCTCTGTCGATCGATGAGCTGCGGCAAGCGTGGACCGTTATCGGCGCGCTCGTCGCCGCAGGCGGCGTCCGCGGGTAGGCAAGCCGATCCGCGCCGCTGCCTACGTCCCGAGCCCCACGAGGCGCCGGACGTCGACCATCGTGGTCGACGCGATCTTCGTCGCCTTTCGGGCACCGGATTGGAGAATCTCCACAATGTGGCCGGACGCCGCGAGCTTCGCTCGCCGTTCCTGAATCGGCCGCAGGACGTCCATCAGCCGCTCGAACGTCGTGTCCTTCAGCCGTGAGTACAGAAGCTTCCCGTCCGCGAACTCGGCCTTGAGTTCCGGCACGGTCGCCGCGTCGCCGAGGGACTCGCACGAGAGCTCGAGGATCTCGAACAGGTTCGCGACGCCCGGGGACATCGCGGCCCCGGCCTCAAGGCCGACGTCGGTGACCGCCGACCGGACCTTCTTCCGGATCGACGTCTCGGGCTCCATCACCCCGACGTACTGAACCTCCCCAGCGCTCTTTGACATCTTCGACGTTGGATCGGCGAGCGACATGATCCGCGCACCCTTGCGCACGATCGGCTCGGGCTCCGGGAAGTACTCGCCGAAACGGGAGTTGAACCGGCGTGCGATCCGCCGTGACAGCTCGAGGTGCTGAACCTGGTCCTCCCCCACCGGCACCCCGTCGGCGCGGTAGATGATGATGTCGGCCGCCTGGAGAATCGGGTACGTGAACAAGCCGGCGGACACGAACTCCTGCTTGTCCGACTTGTCCTTGAACTGCGTCATTCGGGACAGGTCGCCGTACGACGTGACGCACCCGCAGATCCAACAGAGCTCGGTGTGGGCGGGGACGTCGGACTGCACGAACAGGATCGACCGATCCGGATCGATTCCGCAGGCGAGAAGCTCGATGGCCTTCGCCTCGGACGCCCGGCGAAGCTCCTTCGGATCGACGTCG
>JBDKUT010000006.1:0-5016 GCA_039679545.1 Thermotogota bacterium | reverse complement strand
CTGAAGGAACCCGTCGAGCGATGCCTGCAGCTGGAAGCGCTGTCGGAAGTAGCATCGGCGGAAGGCGATCCGCCAACGCTCGTGTCCTCTCCTCCCGACTAGTACCTCCGCGAGCTCGGCCCGTGGTGAGGCCGAGGGGATCGACGTAAAGGCGAGCGTCGACGGACCGCAGCCCGGACCGCCACGTCAAAGAAGAAGGTCCCACAGGCTCTCAGGTTGTGGGACCTTCTCCCTCCGGGTGACCCGGCACCTGTAAGGAGATTCGTCACGGGGCCTTTGCCCCGTACATCCTCTCTTGTACGCCCTATCGATGTGCGGACCGTGGCGCGCCCATGAACTTCGTGTGAATGCCGTGGTTCTCCTCGTCACCTCGTCGGGCCTTGGCGCTCTCTACTCCTGCGGGTAGACCCAGGTCGCGAAGCTCGGTCCGAGGTCGCAGCCGCAGTGCTGCTCGGCAAGGGCGCGGAAGGACTCGGTCGTCGCGATGCCCCAAGCGAACGTGGACACGTAGTCCTTCAGGAAGGCCGAGAAGGCGTCCGTGCCCAACGTGGCGCTAAGGTCATACAGGAAGAGCGGTCCGCGACCGTACACAATCGGGCTGTAGGTCGAGGGAGCGTAGGCCGCTACGGGGAGACCGATGGGGATTTCTTCGCCCCGCGCGCGGGACCAGTTGCCGAACCACTGATTGCGTGCCGACCGGACTCCCCGAGGTCCGTAGACATCCTCAAAGCAGAGGCCCACCGCGTACTGCGCGAACGCCTCGTCAAGCCACGGCTCGTTCACCTGATCGTTGCCAACGAGGTTGAAGAACCACTGGTGCGCGATCTCGTGGACGACGTCCCACTCAAGGGCGTCCGGAGCGGGGGTGCTCCCCCAGATGATGGCGCGCGGATCGTAGAGAGGCCGAGAGAGGACGACCGCGCCCGGGTACTCCATCGCGTTCCCGCCGGGAAGAAGGGCGTTCACCACGAGGTCGAGCTCCGTGTACGGGTACGGGCAAAACCGTGCGCCGAAACTGGAGAGCGCCATCTCCGCATGGGCAAGGACGCGTTCCGCTGCCGGGAGGTCGTCCTCGAAGGCCACACTCCGGATCCTGACCTCTCCGACCGTCGTCTCCACCGTCACCAGACCGTCCGCTGCGGCCAGGTAGAAGTTCCGAACCGGGCCGGCCGCAAACGTTCTGATCTGCCGGGACCCGGTGTCGTCGCGTGCGACCTCTACTCCTGTCCCCACAAGCGTCACGCGCTTTGGGGCCGAGACTCGCAGGAGGTAGAAACTGGCGTCGTATACGGCCACGTCGCCGAACGGGAGAACAGGGTCGAGATGCCACCCTCCTGCATTGAAGACCGGGACAGCGGGAAACGCTTCATCCAGCGAAAGGATGCCGCCGAAGAAGGAGAAGAGCCCGTAGCGTTCTGACGGCCTCTCGGGCACGCTGATCTCGAACTCCATTCCGATCTCGACGCTTTGACCGGGTGCAAGAGGCTCGATGAGCGGAACCCGCAGGTCGAGCCCGCCGTGCTCGCCGACTGCCTCAACCCCCATGCCGTCGACGGTTAGCGATCGAACCTCCGTGCGACCGCCCGCGGCGTTCGGGTAGAGCCGGAAGTAGACCTCACTCAGGGCAATGTTCTCTCGGTTGCTGTATAGAACCTTCTCTCGCCCGGCCAGGGAACGAAGGTCGTCGGGAATCTCGACGTCAATGCGGTACACGGTTGCGCCGGGGAGTCCCGCAAGCACGCCCTGCGCCGAGGCGGCAAGTCCGAGCTGGAAGACCGTGAGGTCCATCCACGAAGCCTCCATCGGCGAAGCGACGAGAGACGCCGGCTCGACGGCCAGGCCGGCCGCTACGACGGCCATGAGGAGGCACACGCCTCCCACGATTGAGATCTTTCGCATCGCTCCCTGCATCGTGTCCTCCTTTTCGCGCAGCCGCGGACGTGGGTCGCCCTCAGCGTCCCAGCATACCCGGTCGCGCAAGAGGGGATGCCCGTCGAAAAGCGGAGCCCAGAAGCTCATCTACGCATTTCTGACGTTCGTCGCCGTTGTGTTCATCTTCTTCACGCTCTTCAACTCGACCGCCGGTCGGGTTGTGCGCGCTCAAATCCAAGAGCAGGTGAACAGCGAGCCGCGGGCGTACGCCCGTCAGGGGATCCAGCGAAACCGGGACCAGTTCGTCCTCTGGAAGGCGCAGCGAACCGGGAATCTCTACACCGTGTATCACCTGGAGGAGCCGCTGCTCCGTCGCGTCCTCGGGCGGGCGATCAACACGGGCACGTTCCGTCTCGGTGAATCCACGCTCATTCGTTCCGCCGACGGCCACAGAACGTGATAACGATCCTCCTCGAGCGCATCCCACGTACGCTCTTGCTGTTCGGAGTCGCGACCCCGCTCGACCCCTGATCGGGATCTTCTTCGGGATGGGGAAGGCTCAGAAGGCCGGAGGACATGGACAAGGCCCCGTCCATCGGGACGAGGGTCGTCTTCGGCATGTCTGCGTGGTGGCTCGGGATGCTCCTCGTCATGTTCCTTGGCCTTCACGGTTCCGATCTTCCCGTCGGGAGCCATGCACTCCACCCCCGCTCCTCAAGGGATCGGCTACACCTTTGGACCTCCTCTACCCCATGCTTCGCCGGTTCTCACGTTGGTCCTGATCGGCTTCCGGTGCATCAGCTATTCGGCCAAGGCACGCGACGTCCCGGAGCGCAAGATTCTGTTCGGTCACACCTTGCGCACAGCGGCGCCTCCGATCGTCCCCCTGTTCGTCCTGGGGCTCCTCGGCTCGCTGTTCGGCGGGATCCTGTTCGAGGGCATCTTCAGCTGGCTCGGGATGGGAAGCCTCTACTGGCAGTCCGTACAGCAGAACGACATTCCGGTCCTGATGGGGAACCTCTCCCTGACCACCGGCATCTGGGTCCTGGGAGTTGCATTTCTCGCCCTGATCTACGGTGTCCTCGACCCTCGGGTGAAGGTCGCGGGAAAGGCATAGAACGGACCCGGCAGACGGGCATGGCCTCACCTGCCAACTCGATTCCGCCGCTGTCATGTACGCAAGCACACACGAGGTCGGTGCACATCGGGGACAGGATTCGACCCGGTCATCAACCTGCCTTAGTTCTCGTTCTCCTCACGCGCCACGTACTGCAAGATCGCCTCGACCACCAGGTAGTTCACCGACCGGTCCCGCCGCTTGCCAAGCTTCATCAGTCGCTCAACCGGCTTCTCTTCTAGCCGTTTCTGCGGGATGTAGATAGACAGCTTGTCGACGATCTCTTTGCCTGCCATGTTCGTGATCCCCCCTTCACCCGATTCGTTGGTCGCGATGGAGAGGTCGACCACCTCAGCCACCGCCCGGAGTGCGCGTCTACACCCTTTGTGGAGGCCTGCACCTGCACCCCTCGTACGCGTTTGCGTCTGCGCCAACCCTCTGACTATTCCTTAGGCCTCGCATCCGCAGTCCTCGGCCATTTGGCCGCGTCTCTGCCCCGCGCCTGCCCTACGCACTCACGCTTGCGCCCGCGCCCTCCGTACATGCTTGCGCCCGCGGCTTCGCCGTCCTGCCGCCCACTCTGCTCGTTGACACCAAGATGAGATCCAGGTGTATAGTGACTAGTTCTACAGGAGGTGAGCGTTGTGAAGAAATGGGCAAGGCTCGGTTGCGTTCTGGTGGTCGTCCTGGCGATGGTGGCCGTCGTGGCCTCGGCAGGGACAAGCTCCGGCCTCTTCGGCACGAAGTTCAAGGTTGGACAGGAGATCACGTTCAAGGTCGAGAACTCAACGACATGGTGGTGGGGCTGCGGATCTTGTTGCCCGGACGTCACGGTCCTCGGTTGGCGGGTCGCCAGCTCCGCAGGAGTTGCAGTCTATTCCGTGATTCATGATGCCCCGGTGTCGGCATCGATTTGGCAAGCTGCCTGGGCCCAGACGGATTCCGCCGGTGCGGCCGTCGCCGCCGGTGCGTACACGCTCTACGTGGACACATCCGCTGGCACGCTGTCTCGATGCTTCACGATCTACGACCCCTGCAATCAGTGCATTTCGTGTCTCCCCTGTGTGACGTGCATGTGCCAGGGCGTAAGTTCGATCACGAATTGCTCCTGCCGAACCACTCTCGTCTTCGTCAATACGTGCACCGGTAGCTGCGGCTTCCCGTTCCCGTTCTTCGGCGGGGCGTGCGGATGCGGCAGCACTCCGTGCGGCAGCACTCCACCGCCGAGTCACACCTGCGGCTGCCCGTAGGAGCCGCATCCGGTCTCCAGCTGCCGTGGTGGGCGGCTGAGGCCGAAACGCTGTGCGCAGCAAGGAGGTCGACGTGAGGGCAAGCAAGGCATTGCTGTTGGTCGTCGCGCTGGCTCTGATGACTGCTGTTCCTGTGTGGTCGCAGAGCCAGACGCAGACGCCCGTTCTACCCGATGTGGTTGCAGTGGCCCGCGCCGAAGCCTCGGCCGCGGCACAAGCCGCCGCCGAGGCGCAGGCTATTGCAGCACGAGCGCAGGAGCTGTTAGCGGGATTTGACCTCGGCGCGTTGGTCTCCTCTGCGGAGACAGCCAGCAACGCGGCCCGCGAGTCAGCGCAATCCCTGGCACAGGATCAAGCCACGGCCCAAGCCGCCGCGGAGGCGTTCTCGGCCGCGTGTTCGGAAGCCTATGCGGCCGCAGCAGCGTCGGCCCAGGCCGTTGTCCAAGTTAGGGCTGAGGCCGAAGCGCAGGCCGCCGCGTTCGCCACGGCATGCGCAGAGGCGCAAGCGCGAGCCGACGCGAGCGTCGAGGCGTGTGCATCTGCATCTGCCCGCGCCGCAGCCAGTGCCCAAGCGTTCGCAACAGCGTGCGCAAGCGCGTCCGCAAGCGCGTCCGCGTCGGTCACGGCGTGTGCGTCCGCACAGGCCGAGGCCGTCGCGGCGATCGCCGTGGTTCAAGAAGCAATCGCTCAGGCTCAGGCGGAAGCTCAGGCTTGCGCACAGGCCTGCGCCGTCGCGGCAGCGGATGTCAGCGCCTACGCCGCCGCCGTAGCGGATGC
>JBDKUT010000005.1:0-27721 GCA_039679545.1 Thermotogota bacterium | reverse complement strand
CGGCGAGGCCGAACAGGCGCCCCGCCTTGCCACGCATCAACTCCAGTGTGTCGGGGTTCCGCTTCTGGGGCATGAGACTTGAGCCGGTGGCATATGCATCGGTTAGTCGGATGAAGCCAAACTCGGCGCTCGACCAAACGATCAGTGTCTCCGCAAGGCTGCTCAAGTGAACTTGCAGCAGAGCAGCCCACATCAGCAGCTCCGCTACAAAGTCGCGGTCTTCGACAGCGTCGAGGCTGTTCTCCGACGGCGCGGAGAAGCCGAGCCGCGTGGCGAGCGCCACCCGATCGATTGGGTAGGATGTGCCCGCGACGGCGCCAGACCCGAGAGGACAGACGTCGATTCGTCCCTCGATGTCGGAGAGTCGGTTCGCGTCGCGCTCCAGCTTCCAAAAGTATGACATCAGCCAGTGGCTGAACAGCATCGGCTGGGCCTGTTGGAAGTGCGTGTACCCTGGCATTACGACCGCCAAGTGCTGCGCGGCCTTGTCAACCACCGCCTCCTGAAGCCCGCCAAGTTCCTCGCGGAGTCTCGGGATCACGTTCATCAGGTACAACCGAAGATCGGTCGCTACTTGGTCGTTACGCGACCGCCCCGTGTGGAGTTTTCCGGCCGTCGCGCCGACGCGCTCCGTCAGTCGCCGCTCCACCGCGCTGTGGATGTCCTCGTCGTCGACGCCGACAACCAATGCTCCGGAGGCGATCTCGTCGCCGATTCCTTCTAACCCGGCTACGAGCTGCGCCAGCTCTTCCGCAGTGAGCACGCCTACGCGATGCAGCGCTTCTGCATACGCCATGTTGCCTTGAACGTCAGCCGCGGCCAGCCGGCGATCGAAGCTGATCGAGTCGCCGAACTGGCGCGTTTTCTTGTTCGTCTCCCCTTCGAAACAGCCGCCCCAGAGCGTCATGCAATTCACCTCACCCACACGACGACACAGGCGCCGAGACGGACACCTTCGAGTCTCGTGACTCCAGAATCTCTCGATTCACGAGCGCCCTCACGGTCAGGGGGAGGCCAAACAAGTTGATGAACCCCGCTGCATCCGCTTGATGGTAGACGTCGTCCTTACCGAACGTAGCGAATGCCTCGCGATACAGGCCGTAAGGGGACTTCCGACCGACGACGACGCAGCCTCCCTTGTAGAGCTTCACTCGCACCGTCCCGGTGACCCGCTTCATGACCTCGACGACGAAGGCGTGAAGGGCTTCTCGGAGCGGCGTGAACCACAGCCCGTAGTAGACAAGTTCAGCGTACTTCTGGGCCGTCAGAAGATTGTAGTGTTGCGTATCCCGATCGAGGCACAGTCCCTCCAGCCCCTGCAGAGCGGTGTACAAGACAGTTCCGCCCGGGGTTTCGTAGACGCCACGAGACTTCATCCCAACCAGCCGGTTCTCGACCAGGTCGGCGCGACCCACCCCGTGAGTGCCCGCAATGGAGTTGAGATGAGCAAGTAGGGGGACCGGCGCCATCGGCGCGTCATCGACGGCGACGGGGAATCCCCGCTTGAAGTCGATGGTCAAATACTGCGGCTCGTCAGGGGCGGACTCCGGCGAACAGCTGCGACAGAACATAGACTCCTCGGGCTCGGCCCACGGATCCTCGAGGACCCCGCCTTCGTGGCTCAGGTGCCAGATGTTGGCATCACGGCTGTAGACCGAATCCTTCTTCGACATCACCGGGACGTGATGCGCGGTCGCGTACGCGACCGCGTCCTCGCGCGATCGGATCGACCACTCGCGCCACGGAGCGATGACCTTGAGCGACGGATCAAGCGCCTTCACGCCGAGCTCGAACCTCACCTGATCGTTCCCTTTGCCGGTGCAGCCGTGGGCTACGGCGTCGGCCCCCTCCGCGTGCGCGACTTGGACGAGGTATTTCGCGATCACCGGCCGAGCTGTGGCCGTGCCCAGCAAGTAGAGGCCTTCGTACACCGCGCCCGCCTGGAGCGTCGGAAACGCGTACTCCCGAAGGTACTCCTCGCGCAGATCAAGCACGACGGCCTTGCTCGCCCCGCTCGAAAGCGCCTTCTTCTCTAGGCCCGTCGTCTCCTTCTCCCCCTGGCCAACGTCGGCCGTCAGCGTTACGACTTCGCATCCGTAGTTCTCCTTGAGCCACGGAACGATGATCGAGGTGTCGAGTCCGCCCGAGTACGCTAGTACAACCTTCTTGATTCCTGATTTCATCAGATTCATCCTTTGCTGGACGAACAACAATCCGGGTCGGCGCAAATGCGCCGGTTTCGAACGATGGATCAGGGAATGCCGGGCCGACCTACCGGAGCTGTACGTCTAGAGCGAAAAGGATGAAGCGGGAAAGGGCGTACGGCCGGCAAGTCACCCGGCAGTACGTCTACGGAAGGTCATACGCGTGCGAAGGATGTGAAAACCAGACACGGTACCCATATTGGGCCGACTATACGACTCTCAAGGATGCGTGTCAAGAGGATGACGAGCGGCCGCGGCCCGGCGAGATTGCCGGCTTTGAGCGACGTGCGGCTGCCCCGTCAGAGTTCTGTCGCCCCGATAGTCAAGCCGGTCGTCGCACCCATGACAGGGATTGGTGCCATAGAGGCGAAGCCGACTCTCTCGACCACTCGGCGGGGTGCCAGATGGCAGTCCTTGCTTCGACCGTGATTCCATCACTCACCGGGAGGAGTTCGAAAGCTGTGCACCAGGGGTGCATTGCTGCGGCGGTCTTGCCGAGGCAGATTCTGAGGTCTTTCTCGGCGCATCTCTCACGGTCCGCTTCTTGCAATCAGCCGGAACGCACGTCTCTGTTTGGCACCATCGGGACTCTGCGGGCCGGTGACCGCCTTCACGGTCTCGCCCTTCTTTCGACGGACGCTCTGACCATAGCGCATGGCCAAGACAAGTCGACCGCTTTCAGAAAAGTCTTGACACCTCGATTCTTTCGCTCTATGCTGTCCGCCAACATGACCATACGGAGAGCTGTTGCGAGTAAGGCTGTCTCTCGCGCCGCCCTCATGTTGGTTATTTGCGGGCTCTGCGTCCGCGGGTAGCGACAAACGCTAGCCTAGCGAAGAACGCAGAGCTATGAGACTGCAGGTTATCACCTGCGGTCTTTTCTTTTGCGCCTTCGCAAAGGCAGGGAGGTGGTTGCCAGAAGCAAGGCGCGGATCTACCTGACATCAAGTTAGCTAAGGAGGTCTCGATGCAGAAGTCTAGGTGTTTCTCGAGTTCGATGACCGTTGTGGCAGTGATCCTCCTCGCGACCGCAGTAGTCGCTGTCGGCGAGGACACGATCAAGATCGGCGCGCTCATGTCCCTCACCGGATCGCTCGCGCCCTATGGTCCCCCGATCGCCAACGGAGCCCTCCTCGCCCTGCAGCAGATCAACGCAGCGGGTGGGGTTCTCGGCAAGCAGCTTGAGCTCATCATCGAGGACGACGGAACGTCGCCCGATGTCGGACGAAACGCAGCGAGCAAGTTGGTTGAGATCGACGGCGTCTCCGCCATTGTCGGAGCCCTCAGTAGCGGTGTAACGTTGGCGGCTTCGAGCGTAACCATTCCCTCGGAAGTCGTGCTTATGTCACCCGCTTCCACGGCTCCCTCGATTCCGGCGCTGAACGACAATGACTTCGTCTTCCGGACCGTCGTTTCCGATGAAGTCCAGGGCGTGGTCATGGCTCGCCTCGCGCTGTTGCTAGGATTCCGCTCAGCATCGGTCATTTTCGTCAACAACGACTACGGCAAAGGGCTTGCTGACACGTTCAAAGCCACCTTCCAGGCTATCGGAGGTCGAGTATTGAGTGCCGTTCCCTACGAAGAGAATAAGCCTTCGTACCGCGGTGAGATCGAGTCGCTACTCGCCGGGTCCCCCGACGTGCTTGTCTTCATCGGCTACCCGGTCGACGGCAACAAGCAAATTGTCGAGGCGGTCGAGGCTGGCTACACGGGTGAGTTCCTCTTCTCCGATGGGATGAAGGGGGAGGGAGTCGCACCCGGTCCGGCGTGCGCGGCGGCTGGTAATCCAGGCCCGATCGAGGGCGCGCACGGCACAGTGGCAGCATCGGGTTTCCGCGCTTCCGAGTTCGATGCCGACTACATCGCCGCGTTCGGGCCGAGCACAGTGCCGTACAACTACAACGCGTACGACGCCATCATGCTCATCGCGCTCGCGATGCTACGAGCCGGCGACACCAGCGGCCTCGCGATTCGCGACAACCTCCGTGCGGTGGCGAACCCGCCGGGCGAGCCAATCTACTACGGCGAATGGGCGAAAGCAGTCGCGCTGCTGAAGGCAGGAAAGGATATCGACTACCAGGGAGTTTCCGGTCTCGTGGACTTCAAGGACACGGGCGACGTAGCGGGGGGCATCCTGGTGTGGAAGATCGAGAACTGTCAGGTGAAGGCGGTGATGGAAACGGCGGGATAAGCAAGTTCCGCGAATCGGGAGCGTCTCGCAAGAGATAGTTCCAGTAGGCGGGGGAGATGCGTTTCGTCTCCCCCGTCTACGTCGTCGGCTATGGCGCTCGGTGGTTTGCCCTGCCCTCGGGGAGAATTCCCTTCGGTCGCCAGACAATGACCCCCTCGAGGAGAAGGCCGATGGCGATAATGCGCAGCGCGGCAACTTGCGGCGCACTCCATGGAAGATAGCCCGCAACGAAGTCTGTCGCCGCCCAGATTCCCCACACCACCACAGCACCGAGCATCGCCCCTTTGTTGTTGCCGGTCCCTCCCACCATCAGCATCACCCAGACGATGAATGTCCCATACAGCGGCTCGAACGACGCGGGAGAAATGAATCGCACCGAGTGCGCGTACAACGCTCCGGCGATTCCCATGATCATCGCACCGAGTGCGAGGGACTGAAGCTTGAACGCAAAAACGTTCTTGCCGGACATCGCGGCGGCGTCTTCGTCTTCGCGAATCGCCCGGAGCACGCGTCCCCACGGAGAGCGGATGAGCCGCTTCAGAATGAAGTAGACAGCGATGAGCACCGCACCGACGAGTATCAGGTAAAACCAGTTGTACGCCCTACTGATGAGCAATCGCTGCCACTCTGGAAGACCCGGGTGCGCACTGATGTACGCCGCCGCGTGCCGATGGATCACGCTGTATAGCGGGGATGGGATCTGCTGCAGTCCCCACACGCCGTTTGTCAGCCACGCCTCGTTCTTCAGAACGAGGCGAACGGTCTCCGCAATCCCAATCGTGGCGATCCCGAGGTAATCGGCACGCAGACGGAGCGTCGGGATGCCGATAGCAAGAGCGAGCGCTCCTGAAACCAACATCGCGGCAAGCAAACCGAGAGCGAACGGGAGCTCGAATCCTCCGACCATCCGCCCGTCCCACGCACTGGGAGGGAGACCGCAGACCAGGGCCGACGTGTAGGCACCGATAGCGTAGAACCCAGCGACGCCGATGTTGAACAGGCCCGTGACGCCCCACTGTAGATTGAGGCCTAGGGACAACACGGCGTAGATCCCGGCGGAGATTGCGAAGAAAACAAGGTAGTTGACCACGCCGATGAGCTGTTCCATTAGCTTCTCCTTCCGAGCAGGCCGGTAGGTCTAGCGAGCAGCATCAGGATCAGAATGACAAAGGCAACGGCGGGCTTGTAGGCGGCGGAGATGAAAGCAGTAGAGACCTCCTCGGAGACGCCCACCGCCATCCCTCCGACGACAGCTCCGTACGGGTTTCCAAATCCACCAAGGATCACGGCGGCGAAGATGGGGAGAAGCATTTGCCAGCCCAGTTCCGGCGTGACGAACTTGTTCTCGATTCCGATCAGGACCCCAGCGACCGCCGCGAGAGCCGAGCCAATGATCCACGTCCAAGCAATCACTCTCTCGGTGTTGATCCCACTGATTCGTGCTAGCGACGCGTTGTCTGCGGTGGCTCTCATGGCCTTGCCTATCTTCGTGTAGCGAAGGAACAGGTGGAGCAGGACCGCGAGACCAACCGCCGTGCTCACAATGAAGACTTGATCAGGCTTGATTCTGATCCCAAGCCCTGGAATCACCGCTGCGAGCTGAATCTTGGCCGAGTAGTAGCGCGGCTGTGGCCCCCAGAAGAACTGCAGTACGTTACGCAGCCCAAGCGCCACCCCCACGGTTGCGATCATCAACGTGATCCTCCCCGCGCCTCGCAACCGGCGGAAGAGGACTCGATCGAGCACAAGGCCCACAGCGCACGTCCCCATTGTGGCCAGCACAAGGGCCGCGACGAAGTCCAGCCCAAACGAAAGACTTCCTAGAGGATGGTTGCTGATTCCGGCGGCCGACATCAGCGGGAGGAGAGCGAGTGCCAGATAGGCGCCTAACGCCATGACATCTCCGTGTGCGAAGTTCGAGAACCCGAGGATGCTGTAGGTGAGCGACACGCCGATGCCACCCAACGACAGGATCGACCCTGACACCAGTCCATAGACGAGAAGCTGCGGGATTCTTGCCAGCACCTCCATCCTCACTCACCCCCGAGGTACAGCCGTCCGATGTCTTTGTTCGCCAGGATCGCTGGCCCCGAGTCCTCGAAACACTTCAATCCCGCAGCAAAAACACAGCCACGGTGTGAGATCCGCAGCGATTCCTTTGCGTTCTGCTCGACGATGAGAATCGCGGTGCCGGCCTTGTTGATCGCGACGATCCGCTCGAAGATGGTCGCGGTGAAGTTGGGAGCCAAGGCTGCCGAGGGTTCGTCAAGCATCAGCAGCCTAGGGTCGAGCATCAGCGCTCGCCCCATCGCCACCATCTGCCTTTCCCCACCGCTCATCTTGCCGACGCGCATCCTCTTGCGCGTGACGAGCGAGGGGAACAGCTCGTAGATCTGGTCGAGGCGCCCGAGAGGAACGCGGTCACCGATGAATACCCCCATCTCGAGGTTCTCGCACACCGTGAGTGAGGGGAAGATGTTTTCTACCTGCGGCACGTACGCCAACCCCCGCCGAACGATGCGGTCGGCGGAGAGCCCCGTGATCTCGCGACCTTCGAACTCGATCCGACCCTTCGTCGGCTTCAGTAGACCGAAAACGGTCTTCATCAGCGTCGACTTCCCGGCGCCGTTCGGACCGATGATCGTGATGATCTGCCCAGCCTCTACGTCGAGGTCAATGCCGTACAGAACCTGCATGTCGCCATAGCCGCTCTCGACTCCCCTAACGCTCAATAGTGACATGCTGCCCTCCGAGATACGCGTCCAACACGCGCTGGTCTCGCTGGACGTCCTCAGGGTTCCCTTCTGCCAGGACCCGCCCTTCGTTCATCACAATGATGGGGCTGCAAAGTCGCATGACGAAGTCCATGTCGTGCTCGATCAGGAGGAAGGTCATTCCGCGTTCGGCGCAGAGTCTCTTGATGGAGTCGGCCAGTCGCCTGAGAAGCGTCCGGTTCACGCCGGCGCCGGGCTCGTCGAGCAACACGAGCCGGGGATCCGACATCATGGTCCGGGCGAGTTCCAGGAGTTTCTTCTGTCCACCCGAGAGGTTGCCCGCCAGCTCGCCGGCAGCACCCGCCAGCTCAAGGAACTCCAGCACCTCCATGGCCTTCTCCCGCGCAGAGGTTTCCTGCCTTGACACCGCGTGGCGGCGAATGAAAGGGGCCCATATCCGCTCGCCGAGTTGCCTGGGAGAAGCGAGCATCAGGTTGTCGACGACGGACATCGTCTTGAACTCGCGTGGCACCTGAAACGTCCGACAGATTCCAGCGCGGAAGATTCTGTGCGGCGATTGGCCGGTGATGTCCTTGTCTTCGAATCGAACACGGCCGGCGTCCGGCTTGATGAAGCCGGTGAGTAAGTCGAACAACGTCGTCTTCCCTGCGCCGTTGGGTCCGATCAGTCCGGTGATCGTCGCCGGTCGGACCGAGAAGGCACAGCTGTCGACGGCCTTCAGTCCTCCGAATCGCTTCGACAGCTGGTCAACGTAGAGCACGACACCTCCCACAAAGAAAAACCGAAAGCCACAGACGGCTTTCGGAACGTGCGACCTATGGCTCGTGAGAGCCGCAAGCCGCACTACAACATGATAACCAACAAGGTCGTACTGCCTAGCGGATGCGCCACCTCCAGGGATCGCTCATCTTGTCTCGTCAACATTATTAGCTCACTCAGCCACCATCCTAGCGGAGTACTCCATCACGGTCAATCCCCCGCATTGCCTCACGAAGAAGGTACGCGAAACGGGATCGTTGTCTCCGCTAAGGAAGGTACTCGAAGCAGGAGGTGACGCTACGGTGTCCCGACTCGGACGAGAGGGTAGGAGACACTGATGGGCCTGACGATGAAAGAGAAACAAGCAGTGACTCGTGAACGGGCGCTCGAGTACAACCGTGCATCGAAGAAGCGGAAGGGAGAGATCCTCGACTCCGTGGTTCAGCTCACCGAACCGCCGAAGAACTGGATCTGTTCAACCCGCTGTACTCACGGCGGTGCCTGTACACGAACTTCTTCCAGCCGGTGATGAAGCGGGTGAAGAAGACGCGAACGGGGAGCAGGGTGGCAAAGCGGTACGACCGGGCCAGAACGCCGTTCGGCCGTGTGCTTGAGTCGCGACGCATCCCGAGACAAACGAAAGCGCAGCTGCAACGCGACGACGCTGCGTTCAACCCAGTCACGCTCGGGCGCGAGATCAATCGGCTAGAGAACAAGCTCCATGCCGCAATCCAGCAGAAGACGGAGGAGCGCTCACAGGCCACGGTGGAGTACATTTCTGCGTGAGGCAACGATTCAGACTACGGAGACTTCCTTACGTGAGGCAACACAGACACCAAACTGAACCGCCCCGGGTTCTCCTGTGGTCAGCGGCGTACTCTCGGGGCCGTGAAACGAGCGAGTCTTGGCTTCACGGAAGCTACCGCTCAATCATTCCAGCGGAAGGACCCCCGACGGAAGACGCGCAGGCAGGCATCGACGACCTCCGCGTCGTAGAGCGTTCCTCGGTTCGCGGCGATCTCCTGGAGGGCGCTGTTGTGGCCACGCGACGGCCGGTACGGCCGGTGGGATCCCATTGCTTCTACCACGTCCGCCACACCCAAGATGCGAGCCTCAAGCAGGATCTCGTCTCCCGCGAGTGCTCGCGGATACCCCGACCCGTCCATCCGCTCGTGGTGTTGAAGTGCAATCTCCGCCAGAGGCCAAGGGAACCTGATCTTCCTGAGGATTTCATACGCTGTCTCCGGATGGCTTATGAACAGGCTCCACTCCGCCTCGGTCAAGCGCGAGGGCTTCGTGAGGATCTCAGAGGGGATCGACATCTTACCGATGTCATGCACCAGGCCGGCATATTGCACTACCCGGATTCTATTCTGATCGAGCGCCATCTCTTCGGCAATAGCGGAGGCCAGCTCTGCAACACGCTCCTGGTGGTTGGCCGTGTAGGGGTCGCGTGCGACAGTGATGGCGCCAAGCGCTCTGATCGTCCCCTCAAAGGCCACACGGAGCTCTTCCTCGGCCTTTTTCTGCTCGGTAATATCCCGCGCGATGCCGACGAACTCATCGGCATCGTGGTCCTCGGGGATGACGGACACACGAAGTACATGCCGCCCTGCTGATTCGCTCCCCACTCTCCATTCTTCGCTGTACATGCGTCCGGCCAGGACTTCCTCCATCAGGCACTGAGCCGACGCCGTGTTGGCGGAACCAACCAACTCGACGAGCCGGTTTCCAATGCATCGGGTCGGGTCCCATCCGGCAAGCCGCTTGACCGCTGGACTTACATATGTCAAGCGCCCTTCCCCATCCAGCGCGAAGACAATGTCCTCGATGTTCTCAACGAGGTGGCGGTATCTACGCTCGCTTCTCGCCAGGGCGATTCGTTGGTGCAGCGACTCCAGGTTGAGCGCAAGGTGCCCGACCAGCGTTTCGAGGAGGCCGCGCTCTATCTCATTGAAAGCCTGTGGGTCCGCTGAATAGACAGCAAGAACCAGAGGAGGTTCCCCGGAGCTGGCCACTGGAAACGCAACGGCGGCGCGGTAACCAGCCGCGGCAGCTTCATCCCGCCATGTCGCATATCGTGGGTCGAGGAGTATGTTCCTTGCCAGAATTGGGGTTACCGGCCGGAAGGGGGTGTCTTCCGCACCCTGGACAGCCGAGACTCTGCCCCAAGAGAGGTCCTCCTCTCGCAGTGCATCGTGGGGTTGTGATTGAACGAGCGGGTACATGAGCATATCATGGGTGTTCGTCCATCTGCCGATCAGGACTCGGCAATAACCGACAGCCGATAGCGCATCACACAGCGACCGCAGCAGCCCCAGTTCCTCTCTCTGCTGAGGCAGCGACCGAACAAACAGGGACAGCGCTGTGAGCACACGTCCAGAGCCTGGCGAAAGTCTCTCGATGAGGTCTCTGAGAACCATCGCACCACGCCCCACCACTTGCCGCAAGTATATACGATGTAGGATAGGATTGCCTCGGTCCAGTAATGACCGGCGGTGAACGTGCAGGATCCACTAGAAAAGGCGCAGCTCCTACCACAAGCCTACACACGGAGCGCACCGTAGATTGCGGCGGGTCGACCAACCAACCTCAACGAGGAGCGCACGGTCGCCAAGGCGAATCCGGCCGGCTATCCCACCGGGTCTTGATCCGCGACGCGAGGACTTGAGCTCTGGCTGGCCCGTGGTATTCGCTGCGAGTTCATCTTGGTAGGTTGCACGCAGCCACCCACAGCGCTTTCCACGGTAGAAATGGGGGTTGGATTTGCGATTAGTCAAGCATATCGATTGACACAATGCAGTATGCGACGTAGACTTCCACGTCTCGATCAGGAGGTCATTGCATGAGGATGTCGACACGCGGCCGCTATGGCCTGCGGGTGATGATGGAACTTGCGTCGCAGTTCGGCCGCGGACCTGTGCAGGTCGAGGGCATCGCGAAGAGCCAGGCGATCTCCGGGAAGTACATCCATGTGCTTGTGACCGGGCTCAAGTCGTCCGGTTTGGTTCGCGCGGTGAGAGGGCCAGGCGGTGGGTACGAACTGACGAGGGACCCATCCACAATCACAGCGCTGGACGTAGTCTCGGCGCTTGAGGGGCGAACGGCCCCCGTGCCGTGCGTTGCCGACGCGCCTGCCTGTCCGCGTTCTGACCATTGTGCGGCGCGCGACGTGTGGTGCGAGGTCGCCGCCGCCATCGACCGGGTCTTGTCGGGTCTCACGCTTTCCGAACTCGCCCTGAGGCAAAGCCTCGAGCGAGAGAAGTCGAACACGTAACACCTCCAGAGCGGGAGGGATTCCATGGGAAGGATCTTCGACGACGCTGCGCGGAGCATTGGCAACACTCCTCTCGTCCGCCTCAACAGAATCACGAAGGGGTTTCCGGGGACGGTGGTGGCCAAGATCGAGGGCCGGAATCCGGTGCACTCGGTGAAGTGCCGCGTCGGGGCGGCGATGATTTGGGCAGCGGAACGCAAGGGAGCCCTGCAGCCTGGCTCGCGAAACATCACCGTGCTCGAACCGACGAGCGGCAATACAGGGATTGCCTTGGCGTACGTGTGTGCAGCGCGTGGGTATCCGCTCGTCCTGACGATGCCGGAGACGATGTCCCGCGAGCGTCGGAAGATGCTTCAAGCGTTCGGCGCGCGGATCGTGCTCACGGACGGGGCTCGCGGGATGAAGGGAGCCGTCACCAAAGCGGAAGAGCTTCTCGCCTCGGACCCCGACAAGTACTACATGCCGCAGCAGTTCCAGAATCCGGCCAACCCGGAGATCCACTTCCGAACCACGGGCCCGGAAATCTGGAACGACACCGACGGTGCAATCGACGTCCTTGTGTCCGGCGTCGGAACAGGGGGCACGATCACCGGCGTCAGCCGCTACATTAAACAAGCCAAAGGGAAAGGGATTCTCTCCGTGGCCGTTGAGCCCAGCCGCTCCCCGATCCTGACGGCTCTTCGCGCTGGGCAGGAGCCTCATCCTGGTTCGCACAAGATCCAAGGGATCGGCGCGGGGTTCAAACCGGAGATCCTTGACCTTGATCTTGTGGACGAAGTCGCCACGGCGTCTGATGAGGAGGCACTCGAGTTCGCTCGACGCCTCTACCGCGAAGAAGGGATTGCCTGTGGAATCTCGAGCGGCGCCGCTGTGGCTGTCGCGGCGCGTATGGCGCGCGATCCGAGCAGTTCCGGCAAGCTCATCGTGGCCATCCTGCCCGACTCGGGCGAGCGGTACCTGAGCACGGCACTCTTCGAAGGGTGGATCGAGTGACCGATCTGAGCAGGGCCGCCGGCCGCACAGCGACGGGTGGCGGGAGATCGAGCCGAGCAGTGCGAGCGACGGAGCCGCTGGCGGCCATTGCCACGGCGTTGTGTGAGTCGGGAAAGCGCGAATCCCAAGCGGAGCCGCCGCCTCCCGTGCTGTGCCGCTCGGGCGCCCCGTCCGGTGCGGGCCTGCGCGACATTGTCGACGCGCTTCGGTCGGCCCTCTTTCCTGGGTACTTCGGGGGCGAAGAGGCCGCATCCGAAGAGGATCTGCATCGCCGGACGGTGGCTGCACTGAAGTTCGTCGCCGATCACCTTCCAGAGCAGATAGAACGCGGGTTCTCGCTCGCTCGGGGCGTCGAGCAAGGACTAGAGAGCCCGCCCGCCCGCGAGCTCACCCAGGAGTTCCTCGTGCGGCTACCCGGAGTTCAGGCGTTGCTGGCGACCGACGTTCAGGCGGCCTTTGAAGGGGATCCGGCGGCCACATGCTATGAGGAGACGATCGAGTGTTACCCCGGGGTCTTCGCCGTGGCCTGCTACCGCTTGGCCCACGAGCTCCAACTACAAGGCGTTCCCCTCGTGCCACGTAGAATCACGGAGCTCGCTCACAGCCTAACGGGAATCGATATCCATCCCGGCGCGACGATTGGTGAGTGGTTCTCCATCGATCACGGAACGGGGGTCGTGATCGGAGAAACAACGGTGATCGGAAACGGGGTGCGCATGTACCAGGGCGTGACCCTCGGCGCGATCAGCTTCCCCATGGACGAGCAGAGGCGCACGGCCAAAGGAGGCGCCCGGCATCCGATTGTCGAGGACGACGTGGTGATCTACGCCGGCGCGACGATCCTGGGGCGCGTCACCATCGGTCGTGGTTCGATCATTGGCGGCGGCGTCTGGCTTACGCACAGCGTTGCCCCGGGGACCGTGGTGTCGCTTGGCAAGGGCAACGGCGGCTCCGGGCCATTCCCGGACGTGAGCTAAGGGAGGACGAATGCAGAGCCTGGTGCTGTTGACGGTTCCCGTGGATCCCATCGCAAGGCGAGGAGACGTGCCTTGGCCGGCGCTGACGTAGAAGGTTCCTTCGTGACACAGGACCGCGCGAGGGCCGTCGCGCTTCTTTCCGGCGGGCTGGACAGCTCTCTCGCAGTTTCGCTCATGCTGGAGCAGGGAATCGACGTCGTCGGGCTGAGCTTCGTGGGGCCCTTTTGCGCGTGCAGTCCACGCCACCCAGGCGGATGTCACCTTGCCTCCGAAGTCGCTCGGCGAATGGGGATTCGCCTGCGTGTTGTACAGAAAGGAATGGACTACTTGCGAATCGTCGAGCGGCCACGCTTCGGCCGAGGCCGAGGGCTCAACCCGTGTATCGACTGCCGTGTCTTCATGCTACGACGGGCCGCCGTCCTCATGAACGAGGTGGGTGCGTCGTTCGTCGTGACCGGCGAGGTGCTTGGGCAGCGCCCGATGTCGCAGCACCG
The DNA here is from genome assembly GCA_039679545.1 of Thermotogota bacterium. GTDB lineage: Bacteria > Bipolaricaulota > Bipolaricaulia > UBA7950 > UBA9294 > JAPLGD01. The sequence goes on along the minus strand of JBDKUT010000005.1, from coordinate 14,091 downwards.
TCGAGCGATGGAGCTCATCGAACGCGAGAGCGGGATTGCTGGGCGGATCCTGCGTCCGCTGAGCGCACACCTGCTAGAGCCGACGCAGCCTGAGCTCGCCGGGGTCGTGGATCGCCGGAGTCTGTTGGCCATTCAGGGGCGCTCGCGCCGCGAGCAACTTGCTCAGGCGCAACGGCGGAGTGTGGAGGTTCTCGCCTGTGGCGGCGGGGGCTGCCTTCTCACCGACCCGGTCATTGCTCGCCGCGTGCAGGACTTGTTCGATCGCTGCCCGGACTACACCGTGGCGGACGCGAAGCTGACCACCTTCGGGCGGCACTTCCGATTGAGCAGCCGCTTGAAGGTCATCGTAGGACGGAATGGGGCCGAGAACGGCCGCTTGTTCGAACTTGGAGGATCTGCACCGCAGGTGGAGTTCGTAACCCAGCCAGGACCAAGCGCCATCTTGCGTGGGGAGTATGACGGCAACGACTTCGAGGCGGTGGGACGTCTCCTTCGGTTCTTCGCGAAGAAGGCAACGGCCCCGGAAGTCGAGATTCGTCTCCGCGATGCTGATCGGATGGTTTGCTGGCACGCAAAGGAACGCGCCACGGCAGCGGAAATCGCCCGGTGGGCGATCTGACGTAGGAGATCACGGGGCCCGGTCTTTGCGTCGGAGCGTCCAGGCGAGGTGTTGTCCTGTCCGGTTCAAGAGCATTCCGCGGTGGACTACCAGTTCAAGACTCATCCCGTCCCTTGGACGGTCCGCGAACCCAACTCGGAAGTAACCCACCCGGGGTAGAACAGGGCGGGGGTGAGGATCCCCTCCCCGTTCCATTTCAGAGCAGCAAAGGATTGTGCAAGTTCTCCCGTGCAAGGCTATTGACAACCGCGTCCCGGCATGATACACACGGAGCGGCGGGGTTGGTTCGGGGAGTTGTTCCCTCTTCACTAGATGGGAAGCCAGGCCCCGCCTGTCTCTTTCGCCCTTCCTCACAAGCGGGTCTTCCGTTCTTTGTCGGCTGTTGAGGCGCCGCTGGATCGAGCGGGTCGCCCCCAAAGGTAGGGGCCGCCTTCCCCCTCTCCTTCCTGTGTCGTACATGCCAGGTCCGGAGAACCTGGCCCCGATCCAGAACGAACGCGGAAGACGGCCCCGCTGTTGGTTGATCCAACCTAGCCTCGACGAAGCCGCGAGTCAACTGCCCACGTCCGGGCAACGCTTGCAGACCTCTGTCCCTCCCGTCGGATGGACTCCGGGCCGCTTCGTCGGTCACAGCGACTTCGGCCTTGACGACCGGTCTCCGACGAGGCACACTGACCCATCCCACAGGGGGTGGGAAGTAATGGAAGATAGGAATTCAGGAAGCTTAAGCCGAGACGGTAAGCTGAAGGCAGATCTCTTGCGGCGGTTACGCACGGCGTCGGGACACCTCTCCGGGGTCATCCGGATGGTCGACGACGAGGCGTACTGCGTGGACGTCCTGAAGCAGATCGCGGCTGTTCAATCCTCATTGTCGAAGGTTGCGCAGGCGTTGACGGCGTCTCACATGAAGCACTGCGTCCGCGAAGCCGTTCTGGCCGATGGCGGGGAGGTCCGGATCGACGAGATGATGGAAACGCTTCGGTACCTGAAGCACTTCTAGGGACGACGATGGCGGACGAAGAACGAACGACGACGCTACGGGTGGAGGGCATGCACTGCGCGGCGTGCGCGCAGGCGGTTGAGCAGGCGCTCCGGTCTGTGCCCGGGGTGAGGGCCGCGGCCGTGAACCCGGCGACCGGGATTGCGCGCGTGGAAGCATCGACGCATGTGACCGAGGGTCGGCTCACCGTCGCCGTTCGTCGAGCGGGGTATGGAGTCGCGGAGGGCGAGGGCGCCGGTGCTCGTGACGTACTTGCCGCGCGCCGTCGGGCAGTCTTCTCGTGGCTGCTTGCGGCCCCGATCGTCGCCTGGATGGTCCCGGAGATGTTCCTCGGGATCGTTTGGCCGTCGGCCCTTGGCTACCACGTGGGCACCGTTCTCCTGGCTCTCCCCGTTGTCTTCTGGGCGGGCGGGCCGACGATCCGTGCCGGCGTGCGTTCTCTCTTCCGGCGGACGCCGACGATGGACACCCTGATCTCGCTGGGGGCACTCGCGTCGCTCGCGACGGGGTTCGTCGCCGTCGCGGCCGAGATGGGCGCCGCCCCCCCGGCGGTCCACGACTACGCTGGCGTGGCGGCGATGATCCTGGCGATCCACCTCACCGGGCGCTGGGTCGAGGCGCGAGCGAGAGGGCGGGCGTCGCAGGCGATCCGCCGACTCCTCTCGCTCGGAGCGAAGACGGCCTCTATTCTTCGGGGCGGCCGCGAGGTCGATGTGCCGATCGAGGACGTGGCGATCGGCGACGTGATGGTCGTGCGGCCCGGGGCCAAGGTGCCCACGGACGGGGCCGTGGTGAGCGGGGAGAGCCATGTGGATGAGTCGATCGCTACGGGGGAGTCGCTCCCGGTCCGACGGGCGGTGGGCGACAAGGTCATTGGTGCGACACTGAATGTGGAAGGGCTGCTCCACATCGAAGCCACCGCGGTCGGGAAGGACACGTTCCTCGCTCAGATGGTTCGCCTCGTCGAGGAGGCGCAGGGATCCAAGGTGCCGATCCAGGCGCTCGCCGACCGCGTGACGCGTGTCTTCGTTCCCGTGATCCTCGCGCTGGCCCTCGCGACCGTTGTTCTCTGGTTGGTCGCGCCGGCCGTGTTCGCTGGGGTCACGACGTGGGCCAGCGGTGTTCTCCCGTGGGTCCACGCGGATCTCTCGCTCTTCTCGAAGGCGCTCTTCGCCGCGGTCGCGGTGCTCGTCATCGCCTGTCCTTGCGCCTTGGGTCTCGCAACGCCGACCGCGCTCTCGGTGGGAAGTGGAAAGGGAGCGGAAAACGGGATCCTCTTCCGGAGCGGCGAGGCGATCCAGACGCTTCGCGAGGTCGACACAATCGTCTTCGACAAGACGGGGACGATCACCGAAGGGCGGCCGAACGTGACCGATGTCGTCGCTGTGGGCGTCGACGAGTCCGACCTTCTCCGCCTCGCAGGCAGCGTCGAACAGGGGTCGGAGCACCCGCTGGGGCGGGCGGTTGTTGCCGCATGCGAAGAGCGGGGCATACAACTTGCTCCCCTTGGGGGGTTCGTCGCATTCCCCGGGAGCGGCGTTCGGGGACGGGCTGGCGGGCGGGACGTCTTCGTCGGCTCCCTTGCGTGGATCCGTAGCGAGGCTGGAGCGGAGGGCACGGCCGTCACCTCGGCCGGCGAGAAGCTCGAGGCGGACGGCAAGTCGACGATCGCCGTCGCCGACGCGTCAGGCTGGCTCGGGGTTCTCGGCATCGCCGACCGGCCGAAGTCCGGAGCGGCCGCCGCGATCGAGGAACTCCGGGCGCTCGGCCTCGACGTCATTCTCCTCACCGGAGACAACGAGCGCGTGGCGCGCGCTGTGGGGCAGGCGGTCGGAATTGAGCGGGTTGAGGCCGGCGTGCTGCCGGAAGGAAAGGTCCGAGCCATCGAGGCGCTTCGTGGTGAGGGTCGCGTTGTGGCGATGGTGGGGGATGGAATCAACGACGCGCCCGCGCTCCGGGCAGCGAACGTGGGGATCGCCCTCGGGACGGGAACGGACGTCGCCATCGAAACGGGTGACGTCACCCTCGTGTCCGGAGAGCCGGCGGCGGTCGCTCGTGCGGTTCGCCTGTCCCGCGCGACGTTCCGCAAGATCCGCCAGAACCTTTTCTGGGCGTTCTTCTACAACGTCGTGGCCATTCCGCTCGCCGTTGCGGGGCTTCTCCACCCGCTCGTTGCCGAGGCGGCGATGGCGCTCTCGTCGATCAACGTCGTCGCGAACGCCGGCCGGCTGAGAAGGGTCCGTCTGGGGGCGTCGTCCGAACGTCGGCGCGATTGTCCCCGTTCCCGGTAGCCGGGTATAATAACCGTGTGTGCCAATAGCTGGACGGGTCGGCTATTGGCACTGATCCTTTTCTCGGAGGTCTGGGGGATGAAGGTCACACTGACGGCCATCAAGGCGGACGTCGGAAGCATCGGAGGTCACCTGCGCCCGAGCGACGCGCTCCTCGACGCGGTGCGCGACGCTGTCCGGGAAGGCGGGAAGGGGCGCGTCATCGACTTCGCCATCACGCACACCGGCGACGACGTGGCTATCCTGATGTCGCACGATCGGGGGACCGACGACTCGACGATCCACAGGCTCGCGTGGGACGCGTTCCTCGCGGGCACGAGCGTCGCCAAGCGACAGGGTCTCTACGGCGCCGGGCAGGATCTTCTGAAGGACGCGTTCTCCGGGAATGCGAAGGGACTCGGCCCCGCCGTGGCCGAGATGACGTTCGAAGAGCGGCCGAACGAGCCGTTCCTCCTGTTCACGGCGGACAAGACGGAGCCGGGCGCGTACAACCTTCCGCTGTACCTCGGGTTCGCCGATCCGATGTACAACGCCGGACTGGCGCTCTCCTCTGTCGTTGGAGAAGGGTTCACGTTCGCGGTCATGGACGTCGATCACATCGAGGGAGACCGCGTCATCGAGCTCGTGACACCCGAGGAAGCCTACGATCTGGTCGCGCTCCTTCGCGACAACGGCCGGTTTGTCGTCGAATCGATCCACTCGCGCCACGATGGCGACATCGCCGCCGTCTGCTGCACGACGCGGCTGCGCAACATTGCAGGGAAGTACGTTGGGAAAGATGACCCGATCCTGCTTGTCCGCACGCAGAAGAGCTTCCCGGCGACCGGCGAGGTGCTCGCGCCGTATCACATCGCGCACCTGGTTTCCGGGTTCATGCGCGGCAGCCACACCGGGCCTCTGATGCCGGTGAAGGCGGGGAGCACGGTGTCGTTCTTCGACGGTCCTCCGATCGTCTCGTGCCTCGCGTTCTGCGTTCGCGAAGGGAAGCTGACGGAGCCGGTGGACGCGTTCGACCACCCGTACTGGGACTGGGTGCGCGACAAGGCCGCCCAGAAGGCCTATTTCATTCGCGAACAGGGCTTCTCCGGGCCGGCGATGCTTGGCTACCACGAACTCGAGTACGGGGGAATCACCGAACGAATGGCCAAGCTCGACACGAGGTTCCGCGTTCGGGAGAAGAGGTAGGAGGCCATGGTTTCGATCGACCTCGCCGCGCGCATCGAACGGGTGCTGTTCACCAAGGAGGCCATTGCTCGGCGGACGCACGAACTGGCGGCGCAGATCACCGCTGACTACACGACCGGAGGCTTCGCACGTGACGCGGCCGGCCGGCCGCTCTTCCTCGTGTGCATCCTGCGCGGAGCCCTGGTCTTCATGGCCGACCTAGCGCGCGCGATGCCGATGGCAGTCGAGTACGATTTGATCAGCGTTTCGTCGTCCGGAAACGGCACGGCCCCCGGCGCCGTGCGTCTGGTGAAGGACCTGCAACGGCCGATCGAGGGTCGCGACGTTCTGATCGTCGAGGACATCATCGACACCGGCTATACGATCGAGTACCTGCGGAGGAACTTCGAGGCGCGCGACCCGGCGTCGGTGCGCGTCTGCACGCTCGTCGACAAGGTCGCCCGGCGCGAGATCGAGACGCAGGTCGACTACATCGGGTTCGAGCTCGAAAAGGACGCGTTCGTTGTCGGCTACGGGATGGACTATGCCGAACTCTACCGGAACCTTCCGTACATCGGGGTGCTCAAGCCGGAGTACATCCGATGAAGGACGCCGGGGCGCCCCTCACCCTCGGCATCGAAACGTCGTGCGATGAGACGTCGGCCGCGGTGGTCTGCGGCGAGACCGAGAGCCTCTCGAACATCGTCTACACGCAAGCCGGTCTGCACGCGCGTTATGGCGGCGTCGTCCCGGAGGTCGCGTCGCGCAACCATGTCGTGAAGCTTCCATACATTGTGCGCGACGCACTGGACGCCGCACGGGTCGAGGCGCGCGACCTGTCGCTCGTTGCGGCGACGTACGGACCGGGGCTCGTCGGACCGCTCTTGGTCGGCGTGTCGCACGCGAAGGGGATGGCGTTCGCTCTCGGCGTTCCGTTCGTCGGCGTGAACCACCTCGAAGGGCACCTGTTCGGGCACCGACTCCACCGTCCTGACTTCGAGCCGCCGTTCATGGCGCTCATCGTCTCCGGCGGGCATACGGCGCTCGTTGACGTCACCCGATACGGCGAGTACCGCGTCGTCGGCTCTACGGTCGACGACGCCGCAGGGGAGGCCCTCGACAAGATCGGCAAGATGGTGGGGATCGGGTACCCCGCCGGCGCCGAGATCGACCGCCTGGCGTCGATAGGAAACCCAAAAGCCATACCCCTTCCGCGCCCCATGAACGACTCCACGGGGTTCGACTTCAGCTTCTCGGGGCTCAAGACCGCCGTCCTCTACTACCTGCGGAAGAGCCCGCGTGAGAAGCGGGAGGACATCGCGGCGTCGGTTCTGGCGAGTGTGGTCGACATCCTCACGAAGAAGGGGCTCGAGGCGACGTGGCGGTTCCACCGGACGAAGCTCGTCGTGGTGGGCGGTGTCGCGGCGAACCAGCACCTCCGCGAGCGCCTCGTCCGGGACGGTGAGAAGCGCGGGATCGAGGTGAGCTTCCCGCCCCTCTCCCTGTGCACCGACAACGCGGCAATGATCGCGGCGGCGGGAGCGTTCCGGCATCTCTCGCTTGGGGAATCGCATCCGCTCTCCCTGACGCCGGACGCCTCGCTCTCGCTCTCAAGCGACAAGCGGACGATCGAGGAGGAGAAACCAGGGTCTGGAGTTGGGGACTAGTCGCCGGGGGCCGTCGCGGCAGTGGGTTCCGCTGCCTCCAGCGTGCGCTTGAGCGACGCGATGGCGACCTCGATCATGTCGTCGGTCGGCTCGGCCGTCGTCAAGCGCTGCAACCACAGCCCCGGCTGCGCCAAAATGCGAACCCACAGGCGGTCGAAGTGCCTTCCCGTGAATCGGAGGAACTCGTACGAGACTCCGGCGACGACGGGAAGGAGAAGCAGGCGCGACAGGATCTTGAGCCACAGCGTCGGATTCCCGGCGAGCGAGAACACGAGGATCGCAATGACGAACACGGTCATCAGAAACGCGGTTCCGCAGCGAGGGTGAAGCGTGGTGTGCTTGCGGGCGTTCTCCGCCGTGAGCGGCTCGTCGGCCTCGTACGTGTAAACCACCTTATGTTCCGCGCCGTGGTACTGGAACACGCGGTGGATGTCCTTCATGCGCGAGATGGCGATGAGGTAGATGAAGAGGAACGAAAGCCGGATCCCGCCTTCGGCAAGATTGAAGACCACGGAATTCCCGTGGCGCAGCGCCGGGACGGCGTTCGCGAGCACCAAGGGAAGCACGACGAACGCTCCGACGGCGATGACGATCGACACAAGGAAGGTGAAGGCCGTCCCGCCCTTGCTCATCTGCTCTTCTTCCGGATACGCGAGCCGGGTGGAGAGATTCAGCGCTCGGAGGCCGAGGGCGAGCATGTCGTACATCCGGAAGATCCCGCGGACGAACGGGATCCGGCCGATGCGCCGGAAGCGGCCCCCCCCGGGAATCGACTGGACGAGGATCTGGCCGTCGGATTGACGACGAACGGCGAGCGCGATTCGCTCGCCGTTCTGCATCATTACGCCTTCGATGACCGCTTGTCCGCCTACGGGCGGTTTCACTTCCCGGCCTTCTTCTTGGGCTGGCTGGGCTGAGCGGCCGCGTACTTGCGCTGGAACCGCTCAACTCGTCCCTCGGTGTCGACGAACCGCTCCTCGCCCGTGAAGAACGGATGGCACTTGGAGCAGATGTCGACGTGCATGTCCTGCACGGTCGAGAGGGTCTCGAGCTCCGCGCCGCAGCCGCAATGCACGACCGCCTTCTTCATCTCCGGATGGATTCCCTGCTTCACGTCGGTGCCTCCGCTTGGTTAGCGCTTCGAGTACTGCTCACTCTTGCGGGCTTTTCGCCGATTGATCTTCTTTCGCTCGACCTCGCGCGCGTCGCGCTCGAGGAGTCCGGCCTGCTTGAGCGGAGTACGGTACTCGGGGGTCACGCCGCAGAGGGCTCGAGCGATCCCCAGGCGCACCGCTTCCATCTGGCCGGTGAACCCGCCGCCGCGGACGCGAGCCTTCACGCTGTATCGGCCGACGGTCCCGGTGAGGGTGAACGGCACCTGGAGCGTCTTCTCCAGGTGTTCCTGCGGACGGAGAAATGGCGCGAAGTACTCCGCGGCCGGGCGGTCGTTGACGAGGACCGTGCCGTCGCCCTCCACAAGGTAGATGCGAGCGGTGGCGCGCTTTCGGCGCCCGATCGCGTGAATGTAGTTACCAACCCGCTTGGGTAGTCGCTTGTCTCCCTGCTCCACGAAAGACACTCCTTCTTCTCAAATCCTCATGAGGTCCGCAGATGTACCGTCACGATTCGTGAATCATATCGCTCGTCGCAAGGGGTGTCAACGGCGTACCGAAGCGCAATCGGTCGTCTCTCATCGCAGGAAACGGACGAGCTTCCGCACGCGCGGGGACTTCATTCGGTTCATCATCCACCCCTCGGCTACGCGCTTCGAGAGAAACGACATCGAGGGGAAGGCGTGTTGGAGCATCATGATCTTGTGGATTCGGAGCCTGTTTTGGATGGCGAGGCCCCACTCGTTGATCATCTCGCTCGCCCCCTCGCCGATGATGCGGGCGCCGTAGATGCGCCCCGTGGGAGAGACGTAGGCGCGGACGGCTCCGACGGCGTTTCCTTCTGCGATGGCGGCGCCGTAGTCCTCGTACTTCGCCTCGATGGTCTCGTACTCGACGTCGTTCGCCTTGAGGTCGCGCTCGAGCCAGCCGACGTGGGCGATCTGAGGCTCGGTGAACACGGCCCACGGGACGGCGTAGCGGCGGAAGTTGCGGCGGAACGGGCGTGGAAGCATCGAGTTGAGGAGGGCGATCATCCCCTGGTGCATCGCCGCGTGGGAGAGGAGGTGGGCACCGTTCGCGTCCCCGGGGGCGAAGATGTGGGGCTGTGTCGTGCGCAGCGTCCCGTCGACGCGGATCCCGTGCTCGTCAACCTCGACGCCGGCGTTCTCCAGGCGAAGCTCGGCGGCGTCGAACCGCCGTCCGGCGGCGACGAGGAGCTTGGTTCCACGCAGGGTCTCGTTGGCGTTCGTCCGAACGACCACGCCGCCGTTCGTCTCCGACACCTCGCTGATCCTTCGGCTGTTGTGAACTTCGATCCCTTCGGCGGCGAAGACGTCCTCGAGGAACCGGCCGGCGTCCCAGTCGCCGTTCGGAAGCAAGTGCTCGTCCATGTGCACGAGGGAAACGCGCGATCCGAGCCGACGGAACGCCTGCGCCATCTCGCACCCGACGGCGCCGCCGCCGAGGATGACGAGACTCTCGGGAACCGCGTCGAGATCGAACACCGTCTCGTTCGTCAGGTACCCGATGCTTGAGAGCCCGGGGATGGAGGGAACGGCGGGGCGCGTCCCTGTGCATACGAAGATCCGCTTCGCGGAGGAGCGGCGGCCTCCGACCTCCAACGTGTGCGAATCGACGAACGTCGCGGGGCCCTCTCGCAGCTTGAGGTCGACCTTGGCGAACATCGCGCGGGTCTTCTTCTCGTCGATGAATCGGAGGTGTCCGGCGATGTGCTCAAATGGGCGCACGGGGTCCGGCGGATTGACGTCGGCGAGCGCAAAGTCGGAGAGCCGCGAGACGGCGTGGCGAAGATGCGCCATCCGCAGAAGCGCCTTGCTCGGAATGCAGCCGACCGACATGCATTCGCCGCCGAGGCTCCGCTTCTCGATGCCGAGAACGCGCAGGCCCATCTCAGCGGCCATGATCGAGACGGCCATGCCGGCGGGGCCGAGGCCGATGACGCAGACGTCGTAGTCGTAGGGCATGGAGTTCTCCTCTCCGCGTTCGGAGCGGCGACGGATTCCGCGAGCGCTCGCGCTTTGGAGCCGTGCAGTATAGCATGAAGGCTCGACGTGCATCGGGGCCCGGCGAGCGGCTCGAGGAGGTTTGGAATGCGACGAAGCGATCGAGAGATCAAGGATCGAAGCGAGGTCGACCGGGTTCTGCACGCTGCGCCCGTCTGCCACCTGGCCCTCTGTGACGGGAACCGGCCGTACGTCGTCCCAATGAGCTACGGGTACGACGGGGAGTCTCTCTATTTCCATTGTGCCTCCGAAGGTCGCAAGCTCGACGTCCTTCGGCGCAACGCGAACGCCTGCTTCGAGGTCGAGATCGGCGTCGAAGTGACGGCGCGCGAGGCGGCGTGCTCGTGGGGCCTGCATTACGAGAGCGTGATCGGACGAGGTCGACTCTCGATCGTTGAGGATCCTGAGGAGAAGCGCCGCGGCCTCGCGGCACTCATGGCACACTACGGCGGGTCGCCCGGCGGGATTTCCGACGACGCTGTCCGCTCGGTGTGCGTCCTTCGGCTCGACGTGGACGAAGTGTCCGGCAAGATCGCGTAGGGGATGAGAGGGGCCTTTTCTCGTTTGGGCCGGCGACTTCAGGGAGTTCTGTGTTGAAGTTTCCCCGCGGAGCCTCTATTGTCTCGACCGGACAGACAACCTGGCCGCAAGGCCGATCGCAGAACCTCGCTCGCCAACGCATCTCGTCGAGGGCGGGGTCCGCGAAAGGAGCGAGCATGGCAAGCGTCACGGATCTGGAAGTCCTCCTACGCCCGCCGGCGATGGAGATGCCACCGTACCCCCCGAAGGCGATCACGCTGGCGAGCGGCGAGGAGATGATCGTTCGCCAGGCGAGCCGCGAGGAGATGCCGATTCTTCTCAAGGCGATTTACCCGCTCCTGCTTGTTGAGAGGGACTACTACGACATTGTGGCGGCGCGGCTCTACTCGGAGCTCCTTGCCTACAAGCGGTACCGCGTGAAGGACGAGTACGTCCTCGTCGGGCTGATCGACGGAGTCTTGGCCGGGCTTGTGAATGGCCGCCTCGTCGACGCGAAGACGGGTATGAGCTACCACACGCTCACGATCCGGCGGGGACTGCGCGTCGGCTCGCACCTCTTCGCGGCAAAGATGGAGTACCACATCGAGCACTGCGGCCAGGACGAGGTGTTGATCGTGGCGGAGAGCCCGATCGGGTTCCGTCGCTGGATGATCGAGTACCCGCTCGACAAGAAATACGAGGTGCCGCATGAGCTCGGCGGCGTTCCGTCGTGGGTGCTGACTCGAAAGACGTACTTCGACGCGAAGCCACGCCTCGTCTCGGGACGGCGTCCGGTTCCCGTAGAGAAGCTCGCGGGGGCGGCGATCATCCGTCTCCCCGGAGACGACACGGTCCGGCTCCAGGTCATGGGGGAGAAGGGAGGCAAGGCATGAGGCCTGTCTACGCCATCGGCGCAGGGATGACCCGGTTCGGACGGTCGGAGTGGTCTCTCGTCGACCTGGCGGCGACCGCGTCGCTCGCGGCGCTCCACCACGCGAACCTCGGAAAGATCCCGGTGGATTCGGTGGTCGTCGCCAACATGGGTGCGGGCCGCATCAACCGCCAGACGGCGATCGCGAGCGCCCTCGTCGATCGGTTGTCGCTGTGGCCGGCGGCCGCCGAGGCCGTGGAGAACGGCCCTGCCTCCGGGGCGTCGGCCGTCAAGGTCGGATACCAGGCGATCGCGTCCGGGATGGCCGACGTCGTGCTCGTCACGGGTGTCGAGATGATGCGGGCCGTCGACGGCCTCGAGGCGACGGACTTCGTCGCCAGCCTGTCCCAGCCGGAGGCGGAGTACATCTACGGCGTGACCCTGCCGTCGCTCGCCGGGCTCTTCGCCCGGCTCTACATGGACCGCTACGGCGTGGAGCGCAAGCACCTGGCGCTCGTCGCCATCAAGAATCACGACAACGCCATGAAGAACCCGTACGCGCACATCCACCAGCCGATCACGATGGAGGGGATCCTGACGTCGCCGGAAGCGGTCGTGAACAACCCGCCGGTCGCGGAGCCGCTCCACATGTTCGACTGCTGTCCGGTGAGCGACGGCGCGGCGGCCATCGTGCTCGCGTCCGAGGAGGTCGCGGCGAAGCTCGGCGCCCCGAGGGTGGCGATCGCGGGGATCGGCCAAGCGACCGACACGCACGCGGTCCACGAGAGGCAGGATCCGACCGACCTCAAGGCCGTGCGCCTCGCGAGCGCGGCCGCGTTCGATAAGGCTGGGCTCAAGCCCTCCGACATCGATGTGGCGGAGCTGCACGACGCGTTCACCATCCTCGAGATCGCCGAGAGCGAAGCCGCCGGTTTCTTCAAGGTGGGGCAGGCCCACAAGGCGATCGAGCGGGGCGTGACGAAGCTTGCGGGAAAGCTGCCGATCAACCCATCGGGAGGGTTGAAGGCGAAGGGACACCCGGTCGGCGCGACGGGGGTCGCGCAGCTCGTGGAACTCACATGGCAGCTGCGCGGCGAAGCCACAGGCCGGCAGGTTGCCAAGGCGAGAGCGGCGTACGCCTGCAACTTCGGAGGATTCGGCAACAACGTCGTGGCGACGGTGCTTCGGAAGGAGGAGCGATGAGCGAGAAAGTCTACGCGTTCCGCTGCATGACGTGCGGCCTCGTGAGCTATCCGAAGCACGCTGTGTGTCCGAAGTGCCGGGGCGAGACGTTCGAGCCGACGGAGATCGCGGGGGAGGGCGCCGTGCTCTCGTACACCGACGTCTACGCGCTGGCCATCGACTACGAGACTCGGTACCTCCGGCTCGCGATCGTCGAACTCGACGGAGGCCTGCGGGTGACGGGCCAACTCCTCGACGAGAGCCCGAAGGTTGGGAAGCGGGTGCGGACGACGATCGGCGTCGTACGCGAGCCCGCAGGGAAGCCAATCTACGGGCTGCAGTTCGTGCCGGCGTAGGAAGAGTCAGGGGCGCGGCGGCGCCCCTTGATCTTGTGTATATAGTACGGTATCGTACAATACGGCTACGAACGAAGGAGGCTGCATGACGGACCGGGAGTTCGCACTGCTCATGATGGAAGTGGCGGACCGCGCGTACCTGACGACGATCGGCGAGGATGGGTTCCCGCGAACGCGCGCGATGCTGAACCTGAGGAATCCGTCCCTGTACCCCAAGCAAGTGGAGCTCTTTGCGCCGCACCGCAAGGACTTCCTGGTGCACATGTCGTCGAGCCCGGAGTCGGCGAAGGCTCGCCAGATTGCGCTGAACCCGCGCGGCTGTGCGTACTACTGCCACCCGACGCGGTGGCTCGGCGTGTCGCTGATCGGCGATCTTGAGGTCAGTCGGGAGCCCGGCCTCCGGCGGGCGCTGTGGAACGACGGGTGGGAGATCTACTACCCGAAGGGAATCGACGACCCGTGGTACGCCGTGATCACGCTGCACCCGCGGCGAGTTGAGGGGTGGACCAGCGAGGGCCGATTCGAGTTCGCCGTGGGGGGCGCGTGAAAGACAGGCGGCAGGGTGGCTTCCTCATGGCGAAGATCCATCGCGTTGCCGGGCGCGTGTTCTCGCGCCTCCTCCGCGAGCGAGGGATCGAGATCAACTCCGCACAGGGACGCGTCCTGTTCGCTCTGTGGCGCGAAGACGGGATCCCGATCACCGAGCTTGCACGGCGGACGGCGCTCGGCAAGTCGGCCTTGACGTCGATGCTCGACCGTCTTGAGGCGCAGGGGTACGTCGAGCGGGTTCCCGATGCAAAGGACCGGCGCGCGACTCGCATCGCGCGCACCGACAAGGATCGCGCCATGGAGGTCGACTACCGACGCGTTTCGGACGAGATGTCGGAGATCTTCTATGCGGGTTTCTCCGCGGCGGAGATCGTCCGGTTCGAGAAGGACCTCGAGCGGATCCTGGCGAACCTCGAGGAAACCGAGTAGGGAAACCCCAACGGAGCCGATCGCAATGGACACGTACCCGGCGATTCGCGGGCGGCGGACGATCCGCGACTTCGAACTGCGCCCGATCGATCAAGTCGTATTGGACCGGGTCCTCGGAGCGGGCCTTCGGGCGCCAATGCACGATCCGAAGGACGGGCGCCGCTTCATCGTTGTCGACGATGCCGCGGTGCGAGCGGAGTTGGTCCGCGGGGTTCTGGCGGGAACGAACGCGCGAGGAGACTGCGGCGGTCGTCGACTCCTGGGAGTTGGAGGTCCCGGAGCAGCGCGCGATGTTCCTTGATTCCCTT
>JBDKUT010000004.1:0-7163 GCA_039679545.1 Thermotogota bacterium | reverse complement strand
CACTTCGCGATGTCCTCGAGGTGGTACTTCTCGACCACCCGCTTGGTTCCCTCGTCGATCCCGGACGCGACCGCATCGGCGACCTGCGCCTTGATGTAGTCGAGCGTCTCGGGGGAGACCATCGCCGCCACGCCGGCGGGCGGAGCCGACGATCCGGACTGGCCGAAGCCGGCGAGAGCCGTCGCCACGTTGGCGTTCTGCTGGTCGATCACGGTTCCCCTCGGCATCGTCCTACCTCGCCAGCCCGACCATCGTGCCGATGCAGCCGATCACCAGGGCCGCAACCGCCGCCGGTCCGTCGTTCGACGACTGCGCCGCCGTCGGTCCCTGCTCCGAGCGGTGGATCACCGCCAGGGCCGACATGAGGGCATCCCAATACGATCCGCTCTGGGCCGCCATCTGCGCCGTCGCCGTCTGCTCCTCAAGCGTCGTGCACGGCCAGAAGGCATCCCGCACGGTCGGGTGCACCTTCGCGATCACCGACGCCAGCTGCGCGGTCCGCGTCGTGTCGACACCGAACCCGGGGTCCCGGATCGGCGCCAGGGCCGGGTAGTCCCGCTCGAGCGCCTCGCGCACTTCGACCGCGAGCTCCCACAGCTTCGCGTGCGGCTTGCGGCCCCAGCCGGTGAAGCCCTCGAGACCCATCGCCGACGTCAGGCAGCGGATCCACGCGCCGGCCGCGGTCTCGTTGAACGCTCCCATGCCACAGCACGGCATCAGGACGCCCCCCGCTTCTGCTGCCGCACGGTGGGGCGGTAGTACTTCTTCTTGCCGAGCCGCTTCATGACCGAGGCGAAGGCGCCGACCACGAAGGTCGTCACCGCCGCCTTCGCGCCGTTGCTGACCTCTGCCGAGTATCCGCACTTCTTCGCCATCGGATCACCCCATCATCTGCTCGGCGATCGACGCGATGCAGTCGCCGCACGGGAGATCGCCGGTCTTCATCTTGCCCTTGGTCCCCATCGCGATGTCGGTGTACGCCTCGTTCGCCATCAGCATCATCGAGGAGTAGCCGCCCATCGCCGTGAGTGCCGCCGGTCGATCCTTCGACTGCGGCTCGGCCTTCTTCTCGGGCGTCGCCTTGGGTGCCGCCGACGCGGCGGACCGATCGATCTCGCGGACCGGAGCAGTCGCGCGCACGGATTCCGTCCGCTCTTCGTGGAGCGGCGGAAGCGACGCGAACATGCTCTCGGCCCAACTCATTCGACCCACCCGATCACGGCCTCCGAGGCCACGTAGCCACCGAGCAGACCCATGATACCACCGAGGCCCGTTCCGGTGGGAGTATCGAGCAGGCCGCAGTCGCCCTCCGGCGTGACAAGGTCGAATGACTCCTTCACCGACTGGATGCAGTCGAGGTTCCCGTCGCAGTCTGCGATCAACCGCGCACGGATCTTGGCGAGCTCCATCTGGGTATCGTGCAGGCGGATCGCCTTGTCCACGTCGCTCTCGAACAGGTTCCGCAGCTGCTTCGCCGTGTCGACGCCGAACCGGATCACCGGGATACCGACCTCGACGAACAGCCAGCCACCGAGGAGCCACTTCCCGTATTTCCAGACCTTCGTCCAGTCGTTCTTCGCCGCCTGCGCGCCCATGATCCACGCGCCGGCGATGGGGCCCGGGATCTGACCGAGACCACCGACTCCCGTCGAGATCGTCTCCCCGGATGCGGCCTGCACTTCGGCCCAGATCATCGGCATGATGCTCGCGACGTACTTGTGCCGCGCGGTCTCGCCCTGCCCGTAGACGATCGCGATGTCCTCCGCCTCGACGGCCAGGCTGTCCCGCAGCGCGTCGAGTTTGGCGACGAGCGACACGTCCGTCGCGTTGAGCAGCGTCGCCCACCGGCGGGCTGCCTGATACCACGAGGCGGCGCGGAGCCACGCCTCGAACGGATTTCGCGCGGGTCCGAGCAGTCGCATGTCAGTCCCTCACCGCGATCATCGAGCCGATCGATCCGGCCGCGAGGATCGGAATCGCCACCCACGAGTGCGGGTTGGGCTCGAACTGGATGCCGAGCAGGTCGCCCAGGTAGAACACGTCGAAGTCGCGCGTCTTCGGCGGGAGCGGCTTCTCCATCTTCTGCGGGTCCCACGCCGCCATCATCTTGCGGACCAGATCCGGGTTCCCCATGCTCGCGCGGTAGATGCGGATCATGGCCTGCCACTGCTGCGCGACCCTCGGCCAGTAGTCGCGCTCGAAGTCGAGCAGCTGGTTGACCGCTCCGCTAATGCGCTCGCTCACGGCCGGCGGACGTCCGAGCATCCGCCCCATGGTCTCCGGCAGCGACTCGTCGCGGAGCTCGAAGGCCAGCCACAGCGGCAGGAACCACCGCTTGCCGAACGCGACGGCGCCGCTTCCGAGTCCGCGCCAGAACCCGAACCTCGCGACGGCCTCGGTCGCCTGGACGGCAGCGGGGGCACCGGCGGCGACCTCCCCGCGGAACAGGCCCTTGGTGAGCAACTCGTGCATGCGGAAGGTGATTTCCTCGCCTCCGCTGAGTCCGCGCACTCGCCCCATCGGGATCGTCTCGGTCGTGCCCTCCACCGTCCCGGTGTCCGCGTAGGCCTCCGGCTGCCAGGCCGGCGGCGCGTCGGAGTAGGAACCGATCAGCGCTGGCACGGCGTCGATCATCCGCTGGAACGGCTTCGACTTCTCGATGAACGCGGCGAGCTTCTCGTCGCCGTGCTCCTGCCCGAACGCCGCGTAGACGTTCGCCGCGGAGTCGATCAGCTTGTCCCGGTACTCGCGGTACGGCCGCGCCAGGCACGGCGGGGCGATGGGCCCCATGCGGCGCAGGGCGTCACCGTGAACGGCGAGCGTCGCGGCTTCCTGCGCCAGCTGGAACAGGATCCCGGCGTAGCTCTGTGCGCTGTCGCTCACACCGGCCTCCCGGCCTTCCAGTACTCGAACGAGACGTTGACCACGGCCTTGTTCTCGTTCCCGACCCAGAGCACCTGACGCTTGCCGAGCGGGAAGCGCTTCGGCTCGTTGAACACCTCGACCTTCATGTCCTTCGAGAAGTGGCCGCGCTTGAGGGCGAGGTACACGCCGTTGGTGGTGCCGTGGCTGACCTGCACGATCACGTCGTAGTCGAAGGGGCCCATGACCCTCTTCACGGCGTCGATCCCGACGGCGACGCGCAGGAAGTTGACCTCTCCTTCGACCATCATCGCGCTAGTCCTTCGGCGGCCGGCGCCACCCGCAGAACGTGGCGATCAGCTGCGTTCCGGTCGTCACGTTGAAGTTGCGGATCTCGAACTTCACCGACGCCAGTCGGTCGATCGGGATCGGCTCGTAGAACTCGATCGTGATGGCGTGGTTGTTCACCTGGACCGAGTCGCCGAACGCGACCAGCGGGGCGCGCTCGCGGTACGGGGCGAAGCGCTCGCTCTCCTTCCCGGACAACCGCGGCATGATCCTCAGCTGGCGCCAGATCCGCGGGTCCACGGCGAGGGTCGCGTAGTGCGCGGAGTCGATCACCGCCACCATCCGGCGCACGATGAGATCCTGTCCGGTCATGTTGCGGCTGGCGTTCGCCGGCGCCGTCTGGTCGGCGACGAGGGCGGCCGGAGCGATGGCGCCCAGGGTGAAGCCGATCGGCACGTACAGCGCGTACTGGCGCTTCGTATTGGCGAGGTAGCCCTGGACCGCGAAGTGAACGGTGCCGGCGGGGAACCCGGGCGCCTGCGCGACGCTCGAGTTCTCCCAATCCACGACCAAGCTGTCCTGGTACTTCACCCGGAGCGGGACGGGGCCCTTGGGCTCCCAGACCAGCTGTCCGAAGCCGTTGCCGACGGGCGGCGCGTCCACCTCGCAGAGCCGGGGCCTGCGGTCGTCGAGGGCGATCAGCGGCAGGAAGTCCCCGTAGGGGTACTCCTTGTCCTTCCACCACCGGACCTGCAGCGAGGGCAGGATCGACGTGCCGGCGCCGGGGTCCGCCGGGATCGCCGTGTTGTAGAGCAGCGTGTTCTCGGTGATGACGACACGATCGATCAGCGCGTCGTAGTCGTACTGCAGATCGTCGATGTCGAACTGCGCTTCCGAGAACAGACCGGGGGCGGGCGCCAGATCGATCGGCACCTCGACCGTCTTGAAGTTGGGGAGAGAGAACTCGTCGCGGTTGAAGTCCACCGTCATCCTCCGTCAGCTGCCCGGCGCGGCTATGCTGCCGGCCGCGGGCAGCCGACGGCGGCAGACGGCGAACTAGGCCTGCTTGAACCAGTACACCGTGTTGCGGATCCCGATGCCGGGGACGCTCGATCCACCGGAACCGGTGAACCCGATGACGCCGTGCACCGGGATGACCTTCGCGAGCAGCTGGGTCGTCACGACGCGCGGCTTCGGCAGCGGCTTGATCGCCGAGTAGTTGTTCATCCCGTTGCGCAGGATGAGCAGCGCGTCCGTGGTGAAGTCGCCCTCGGGCCCGAAGCCGTTCGGGAACTCCGTGACCATGCCCTGCTCGAAGGGGGCGTCGTCGGAGTCGAAGTACAGCTCGTACCAGAGCCGCGCCTCGGCCTCGAGGAAGTCCTCGAGCGAGATCAGCAGGTCGTGCGCCGCCGTCAGATCGCGGGGCGACCGGCGCTCGATCAGCAGCGACGAGTGCGTCGCCGTGAACGGGCGGGTGTCCGGCATCTGCTTGCGGTTCTGCAGGCTGGTGTCGTACTTGCCCGGGATCAGCACGGCGCCGATGCCGCCGTTCAGCAGGTCGGAGCCGGCGACGCCGTCGGTGTCGCGGTGGTAGTACTTCCAGAGCTCGAGCGGGTTCTCGTACGAGTGCGAGTTGGTGATGAAGCCACGGCTCCATTCCTTCCCGCACAGGTAGCGGCCCTCGAGCCACAGCTGCAGATCGTTCGGCCCCATCAGGCTCAGGTTCGGCATCGGTTCCTCCACTCTCCCAGGCCGCCACAGGCGGCGCTTGCTCCCTCGATCACCGCACGGTCAGGCGACCGCTAGGCCGCCTTCCCCAGCGCCGCCATGCGCCGCGCGAAGCTCGCCATGCGACCCGACTCCGTCTCGTTGCCGGCGCCGTCCGCGGCCTGCGACTCCTTGGCGTCCTTCTCGAGCCGCGCCTGCACGATCCAGTCGTTGATCGGCGGCGCGGTGCTCGCGAACAGCCCGGTGATGGCGCAGGCGACGGCCGACGCGGCGCCGCCCAGCCACTTGTAGCTGGCGAAGGTCGCGATCGCCGTGGGGACGATCCCGAGCAGCGGCGCGTGCTGGTACATGAACGGGCGGGTCGGCTGCTCGGTGGTGTCCTTCGGGACGGTCATCTTGTTGTCCGCGAAGTACCGCAGGCCGACGTTGGTCAGGACGGCCGACATGCCGCCCAGGAGCGCTCCGAAGCCGACGTTCTGTTCGCTGGTCATGGCGTGTTCCTTCCTTCCAGGTCAGCCGACGATGCGGGCGGGCTTGCCCGGGCAGACGCGGATCGTGCGGACGCCCGACTTCCCCATCCGCCGCCGGATGGTCTTGCACCCGGTGGGGGTCTTGCGGCGCCGCTTGCTCTTGCCCCTGCGTCCCTTCTTCGCCCGCATGATCTCGCTGTCCATCGTCGTCGTCTCCTTCTGCTTCCGCGATCTCCGTCGCGCAGTTCTGAGCCTACGGGCAGAGCATCGGTTGGGGCAAGGTGGAGAGCGTTGATCGCGTGACAGGGCGGCGACACGGATTCAGATCGGCGGCATGTCCTCGTTGCGGGCTCCGCGCTTCCACCACTCGACCCACTGGCCGAGGTTGCGGAACCAGTACGTGCGCCGCAGCCAGTATTTCGTGGGCGGTGGTTCCCACGCCGGCGGGACCAGCGGTCGGACACTCGCGTCGAGCAGGATCTCGCCGACGCCTGGTGCTCGGACCTTCGCCGCGACGTGGTCCCACGACGGGCTCTGAGCGAAGATGTCGCAGCCGACGTCGAAGCCCCAGATCGCGAACACGGTGTCGAGGCATGCGGTGTACGTCCCGCAGTCGCCTCTGCCCTTCCCGTTCTTCCGGGCCTCCCTGCGCACGACCTCGAGCGACTTGAACACGTCGCGGTCCGGAGGGTCGCTGGTGTACTGCACCAGGTTGGCGATCGTGTAGTGCCCGAGCGGAACCATGCAGCGGTAGTTCCGCGGTCCGCAGCGGCCCCACGTCCGCAACTGCGTGACGTAGTCGCGCACGAACGGCGAGGCCAGGCCGGCGGCGACGCACGTCAGGATCCGCGACAGCCGATCCTCGACCCTGCGGACGTTGATGTCGTGGTATCGGGCGACGCCGTCAAGTCCGCTCATGTTCCACCGTCACGCAGACGAGGCTCGTCGAGAGCTTCCCGTTCATTTCGACGCGGAGGTAGCCTCGCACCTCGTCGTCGCATTCCTGGCATTGTCGCTCACAGAGGCAGTCGTAGTGCTTCGACCCGGCGATGCCGGCGGAGATCACCATCGAAGGCCCGAGCAGGCCCCACCCGTAGACGTGGTGGTGCCCGCAAAGCACGATGCACCCGAGCTCGAGCAGCGGCGACAGCACGTTGCGGACCAGCACCGTGCCGGCGGCGTTCTGCTGCGAGAACGGAATCGGCGACCTGTGCAGGCACACGAGGTTCAGCTTGAGCGATCGGTCCATCTTCGAGATCGCCGTCGACACCTGCCTGGCCGTCGGGAGATCCGGGAGCAGGATCACGTTCGCATCGGCAAGCCGCAGCACATGCGGGAGACTCACTCCGCCGACGTCCGATGGCGGTCGCGTGTCGTGGTTTCCTGGCAACGGGATCACGCGGGCTCGCTGACGCAGCGGTTGTGTCTCGTCGTACCAGCGTTCCCACCCTTCGGCGTCTCCGCCGAACACGTAGAGATCCACGGCTGGCTCGAGCGCCATGCGGGCGATGATCTCGCGCCGCGGTGACTCCCTGCCGTGCGAGTCCGACCAGAAGATCACGCGGGCGCTTCCGAAGCCGGCTCGCTCTCCGATCTCCGACGCGGCAACACCGATCGCTGAGCCGATGGATGCCGTCGTGAGGTTTCGGCCGGCAAGAACAGCCGACAGCATCGGGACGGCGAGGCCGGCGGCGTCGGACGCCTCGGGGCTTGCTCCGGCTCCGCGCCGCACGACCGTCCTCGTGACTCCGCCGAGCAGGGCCCACCCGAGTCCCTCGAGGATGGCGTCTCCGATCTTCACCGGCTCTTGGGCCC
>JBDKUT010000003.1:0-7878 GCA_039679545.1 Thermotogota bacterium | reverse complement strand
GCAGGGCTCGAGGATCTCGAACCCGGCGGCGACCAGGGCGTCGAGCCGAACCGGAACAGGAAGCAGGCTTGGCAAGTCCGTTGTCCGAACGAGGATTTCCTCAAGTAGACGAGCGTCGCTGGGGGGTGCCGGTGCGAAGGCATCGGGGCTTAACTCGCCGAGGCGAGGGTTCGTATAGCGAATGGTGACCCACGAGTCAGGCTCGAGGATCGAGGCGAGCGTGGATCGGACGGGCGGGCGGAACCGGATACGAGCCGGGAACAGAGACTCGACATCCACGTCGAGAATCGCGCGCTCGAACGGATACGACACCGACTTGAGGAGAAGGTTCTCCCGTGTCCGCTTCGGCTTGAGCCCCAGTCCCAGGGTGGGACGTCCAAGTTCGTTCGTGGTTCCTTCGTCTCGGATCAGGAAGTCGTGCGTGAGATCGGCGAGGAAGCCAAGTTCGGCGAGGGCGTCGTATCCCGGCAGAGGCTCGTAGAGCGTGCGCCCGATCCTCTTCAGCGGAGCCCCGGAACGTGCGCTGACGTGCCACGTGTGAGCGCCGTCGTACGTGAGCGTCATGGCCAGGAGATCGTCGGAGGCAAACTCGACGTCTCCGCCGAGCAGCTCGTCGGCGTCCGCGATGGGATTCTTGTAGGCCGAGTACTCGACGACGACGCGATCCGGTCTTCGAAAGCGGACGCGGGCGGTCGCTTCGATCGGGCCGGCTTGGACCGTCTCGGTGGCCTCGAAGGCGGCGAGATCTCGGAAGCGTTCGCTCACGGACCGTGCTGTGGAGACCGTAGGATTCGACATCGGATTCCATCCTTCTTGTTCGTTGGGGTCAGTATACCGGGGGTGACGTGAGGTTGCCCTTGGCCAGATGACCTAGTGCGTAGCGGATCACGCGACAGCACGTGGGCATGGACTCACGTCTTGGTGACGAACGTCCGATGCAGTGCAGGAGCCCCGTAGAGAACGGCTTTCGGAGGTTGGCGGTCCGCGCAACGCGGCGTTGAACCGACAGGAGTTTGCGGATTAGCCGCCCCGCAAGTCGGCCGGTCCAGCGGACGGGATCTCACTTGACGGGAGTGACGGCCGTCGGCTATCAGTGATGGGCTGTCCTACGAGGAGGGTCGGGATGCGGGCGGGGCATGAAGAGGTCATTGACGCGTCGATGCTGGAGACCCTGGCGCTGATCGCGGCGGCAAACGATCGGTCGCTGGTCGAGGAGCTGAACCGAGCCGTGCAGGCCTACGTTGCAGAGCAGTTGCCGACTCGGCAGACCGCCGGGTGTATCGCGCGCGCGGCGTCTCGGACGGAGCAGGAATCGGGGCGCAGTCCGTAGTCTTCCTTCCCCTCGGGCGAGGACGTTGCCGGCGAACTCGCTACGACAACTGTTCGTGACAACCCCATGAAGACGTACTGGATCGCGGTCGGATTGGTGCTCCTCCTCGTCTGGAGCTTCGTCTCGTGGCTCCCAGGAAGCCGCGAACCGCTCGGCCCCGCTCCGGAGTTCTCGCTTGAAAGCCTTGACGGCGGGACGGTCACGCTTGCGGAGCTGCGGGGAAGGGTAGTCCTCGTCGACTTCTGGGCCAGCTGGTGTGGACCGTGCAAGTCGACATTCCCAGAAGTGCAGGCCTTGGCGGCGCGCCACGCCGACGAAGGGCTGGTTCTGCTGGTCGTCGATCTGGATCGGAATCCGGAGGCGGCTCGGACGTACATGGACGAACACGGATTCGCGACGGGATTCGTGCTCTACGGATCGCTGGACGCAGCGCGCGCCGTGAAGGACCTCTACAAGGTCGGCGGCATTCCGCACACAGTTCTGATCGATCGCGAAGGCCAGATGCGCTACTCAGGACACCCAGCGCGGTTGGGGGAAGAGGATCTGGCGCCGTGGCTGTAGGGGCGCGTGGGTGGCAGACCTTGGGGGTGAGCTCATGATGGTCCGGCGAACGGCGGAGCAGGTGGTGAGCGAGCTCTGGGAGGGAAACCGCCGGTTCCAGTGCGGCGAGGTCGTTGGACCGCGGCGCGACCGAGCTCGTCGAGCATCGATTGCGGACGGTCAGGCGCCCTGTGCCGCCGTCGTGGCGTGCTCGGACTCGCGCGTTCCTCCCGAACTCCTCTTCGACCAAGGTCTGGGCGACCTGTTCGTCGTGCGCGTCGCGGGAAACGTTATCGGCGGGGATGCCTTGGGAAGCTTGGAGTACGCGGCCGAGCACCTGGAAGTTCCGGTCATCGTCGTGCTTGGGCACAGCCGTTGCGGCGCGGTCGCCGCAGCCATTCACGGCGAGTCTGGACCTCCTCACCTCGGAGGAATCCTGGCCGCGCTCCGGCCCGCCGTCGAGGCGACGGCCCGGCTCGGAGGGGACCGAGCGTCGAACGCCGCAAGGGAGCACGTGCGGCGGCTTACCGCCGAGCTTCCCGCTCGGTCTTCGACTCTGGGCGGGCGAGCCGACACGGGCCGGCTAGTGATCGTCGGCGCGTACTACGACATCGCGACCGGAGCGGTCGAGCGGTTGGAGCCGTAGACCGGCTCCGCACCCAAGAGCTCGTCTAGGCAGAGGAAATCCTGTCATGCCGAGGCGGTTTGCGCGTTGAACCGTTTGCCCGAGTCTCTCGACAGACGAGTTGAAGGATGGGAATCTCAACCGACTTCGGCGGCGGGAGGCAAGGGAGAACGTGGCGGCCTGGAACAACGACAGCGTGGGGGCGGAGGAGCTTGATGACCGACGACTTCTCGAGCGCGTGGCTCGGGGGGACGAGGACTGCCTTCGGACTCTCTACAACCGGTTCGCCGAGCGGATCCTGCGGTACGCCTATACGCTCCTTCACAACCGGCATCTCGCCGAAGAAGTCGTTCAGGAGACGATGGTCGCGGTCTGGAACGGAGCCGACCGGTTTGGCGGCCGCTCCAAGGTGTCGACCTGGATTTTCGGAATCGCGCGCCACCGGGCGATGGACCTCCTGCGGCGGGAGATCCGGGGGGAGCGCGTTCCGGAGGCTGTCTTGACGATTCCCGACCCGGCGCCGTCCGTGGAGCGGAGGGAGCACGTTCTGTCTGCGCTGTTGGGCCTTCCAGACGACCAGCGTGAGGTGGTCGTCCTCACGTTCTACGAAGGGTTGTCGTACAAGGAAATCGCGGCGGCGCTCGCGATTCCCGAAGGGACGGTCAAGTCCAGGATGTACCACGCGAAGAGAAAGCTTGCGGAGGCGCTGACATGA
This sequence comes from Thermotogota bacterium, assembly GCA_039679545.1. Lineage (GTDB taxonomy): Bacteria > Bipolaricaulota > Bipolaricaulia > UBA7950 > UBA9294 > JAPLGD01. The sequence goes on along the minus strand of JBDKUT010000003.1, from coordinate 4,668 downwards.
AACGGTGCGACGAAGTGCGAGAGCTGATCCCGTGGTACGTCGAGGGGGTCCTGGACGCAGAAGAAGCTCGCGACGTGGTCAGCCACGTCACGGCGTGCGAGGCGTGCGTCCGCGAGGTCGCAGAGGTGGAGCGGCTTCGTACGGAGCTCCGCGAGGCACTTGAAGGGCTGCCGCGGCTCTCGGAAAGGATCTGGAATCGGGTGCACGAGCGCGCAGGGGGGCGGCGAATCGCGCAACTCGACGTCGGCTCCTTCCTGCTCGGGTTCCGGCTCGGCGCATCGGTGGTCCGTGGAGGGGTCCCGGTGCGCGGCGACCTGCAGGTCTTGGGCCGCAACATCAAGCTGTTTGAACGGCGAAAAGGAGGATCGCGATGAGCAGGGACGATTCGAACGATTTGGTGAGGGATGTCGACGATCTGAGGGAGGTCCTCGGCGTTGTGGCGGAGAAGGTGCCGGGCCTGTTGCGCGGGCTGCGTGACGTCCTCTACTCGACGGAGGCGGCCGAAGGGATGGCGGGCGCGGTGGCAACCTTCTACAAGAAGCTTGTCGACGCCGGGATTCCGCGCGAAGACGCGATGGACATGGCCCGGGGATACATGATCAACCTCCGCGATCTCATGCGGGGGAAGGGGATCGATCTCGGCGGCGTCGTGAGAAAAGAGCGGGAGCGTGAGTCGAGTTGCGACGAGTAATCGCAGGGGTCTGCGCCGCGGGCTCGATTGTCCGTCTCGTTGGGTCTGTGGGGGGTGTGGCAATCGGGACGGCGTGCATGAGCCGCCGTGCTGTTCGGCGGTTCTACCACGAGCTGCGGCGCGCGGGACTCTCGGAGAGCGACGCGGACAAGTTGACGGAGCAGTACGCCGAAGGGATCTCCGTCACTCGACTCCTTCGCCAAGACAGGCGGCGCGACGACGATTCGGATTGAGCCCGGCCGGAGCGGACGTGCCCCGAGGACGCGGTTTGTCAGAGCCAACCGTGCGAGATACCATAGATTCGAACGGGACGTGGCGCAGCCTGGTAGCGTGCTTGCTTGGGGTGCAAGAGGTCCCGGGTTCAAATCCCGGCGTCCCGACCAGCGAATCCCGCGGCGGCGCTCGTGGGGTTCGCTTCTGCTAGTTTCCCTCCACGACGAACGAGTCCATGGGTTCCGCGTCCGGGGTTGGGAGCACGTCGTCGTCGGTGACCCACGCGACCGGGACGGCCTCGACGCGCAGCATCCCTTCCGAAAGCGTGATGCGAAGGTAGTGCAGCGCATTCGCGCGTCGTGACACGGTGCCCGCGGCGGAGTCGCAGGTCGCCGGCCCCAGCGGTCCTCCTCCGCCCGCTGTGACCACGTAGTGGATCCCGTTCTGGAAGATGTGCTCGTAGCCGCCCTCACCTCCAGAAACGACGACGTCGACCCCGTACTCGAGAAAGAGGGCTTCCCAGGCGTCTCGCAGGGTCTGGGAGGCAGCGCTGGTGCAGGCGCTGTAGAGGGGGAGGCTGCAGACGACGACGACGAAGCGAGCGGCCGGGGCGGACCGAGCTAGATCTCCGCGCAGCCACGCGATCTGCTCCCGCATGGCGGCCTCCGACTCCGGCCCGACGAGGGTCGAGTCGAGGCCGACGACGTGAACGCCGCCGTAGTCGAACGACCACCATTGCTCGGCGCTCTCGCCGCCGCCGACGGGGAGAGCGAACGTCTCGTAGTATTCCTCTCCCACGAAGCGGGCTTCAGCATGCACGGGAAGGTACGGGTGCAAGCCGGCGAGCGCGGCAATGGCCCAAAAGAGGTTGGTGTACTGCGCCGTGTCGGGCGCCTCGACGAGGCCACCGACGTGGACAACGAACGCGGCCTCGGGCTCACCTTCCGCCATGGTGTCAGCGACCAACTTGTGTCGGTCGGCCAGGAGACGCGTCTCCCCGTACGCCAGGAACGTGAACAAGGACGAGTCCTCGGAGGGGATGCGGAACGTTCCGAGTCTCGTGGGATACATCGCCGCTCCCTCGTACGCGATGACCTGGTAGCGATACGTCGAGCCGGGAACGAGGCCGCGCAGCCAGATCTCGCCGATTCCCTGTTGCTGCTCGAACGTCAGCGTCTCGTCCCAAGAATCGACCGCACTTCCGCCCGCGACCCGAGCGTAGCGAACGTCGATCGTGACAGGGCGGGCCGTCTTCCACGAGATCGCGACGAAGTCGGTTCCGATGGCGCCGAGGTACGGACTCCAGAGCCAGGGAGAGGGAGCCTGTGTCGCTGCACACGACAAGCTGAGGGACAGGAGCGCCACCACAGTTAGGACCCCGCGTGCCACTCGTTCCTCCTTGTGACCGGTGCTTTCACCCTTGACCGAAGCGTAGACAGATTCTGGCACGGGGAGGGCGGGGGCGCCAATCGAGGTCGCAGAAGGAGACGGCGGCGAGGAAGCGCAAGGCTCCTTCGCCGCCGTGACGAGAACTCGGTCAGAGCGACGCGTCGTGCAGGTAGAGCTCGAGGAGGATCGGGTCCAGCGTGTTGCGGATGTCGCCACGAGCGCGGAACCGAACCTCCGTCACCGCCTCCTGCACGAAGCTCAAGTCGATCCACTCGTTCTGAGATGTGGCTCCTTCATAGACCTGCTTCCAGCCGGTTGCCGTCAGGATGTCGACCTGCCACGTCAGCTTGATCGGATCCGGTTCCTTCCCTCGCCCTCCGTGGATCGAGACAATCGAGGGCAAGATGAAGGTCGTACGGAAGCGAACGCCGTCGCATACGAACCCAGCGCTTGGCGCGCTGAACGTGATGTACGGCGTCCAATCGGAGCGCGTCCCAGGGCCGCGGGCGCCGACCTTCGGATCTCCATCTACGGCCCGTGCCTGGTCGGCCCATCCTTCCGACGGGGCTGCCGGCAGAGCGGGAGACACCCAGGCAGGATTCTCGGTCACCGGCACAGATCTGGACGTTGAGCGGGACAGTCCTCCGTTGTCGGTGACGGTGAGAACGACGGCGAAACTGCCCGGCGCGGCGTATGCGTGCGACGGAGAAACCTCCGTCGCGCTCGTTCCGTCCCCGAAATCCCAGGCGTACGAAGCGATGGATCCGTCGGGATCGGACGACGCCGAGGCGTCGAACGTCACCGATTGTCCGGGGAGCGGGGAGACCGGTGCGAACGAGAACGAGGCCGTCGGAGGTTGATTCGTGGGCAGCGGGGTCAGCGTGACTGTCAGAGTTGTGGTCGCTCCCGCCTGGATCGACACCTGTCGTGTCTCCACCTCATACCCCGACAGGGAGAGCTGTACCGTGTGCAACCCTACGGCCACGTTGGTCCGCTCGACGGGGGCCGCTCCGAGGGAGGATCCGTCGAGTCGAACGGCCGCCCCGGTCGGGGTCGTCACGACGCGCAGCGTTCCCCCGGAAGAGGGCGCCGCGACAACGGAGAACGCCTGAGAAGCGAAGGCGCGATCGGCGCTCGGAACCAGCGACTGCATCGTGGCGAGCACGTTGTTGCGGAACGCGTCGGGCGACGCGCTGAGGACCGGGAAGTCCGATCCGAACGACGTGGGGAATCCCGGGATCGGTGCCGCCGCTGCGAACAGGTAGAACGTCTCGTTGCCCACCGGCTCCACAGCGCGGAGCGAGTATCCGGGGCCGGGGAGCGTCAGAGTTCCCGCACCCTGGAAGTTGTTCGGTTGGTAGCGGTTCGGGTAGATGAGGAGAACGCGCTGATCAGCGCGGACCTCACAGAGGTAGAGGTACGCGGCGCGGATCGTCGCGATTGACACCGAGATCAACTCGCCGACCTGGTACGTGGACTTGGAGACCGCCACGCTCGCGGCGAGCGCGGGCTGAGCGGCGACGACCGAAACGGTGGATGAGTCCGATGACTGACCGCCGGGGCCTGCGACCGTCAACGTCGCGGTGTAGGTTCCGGGAGCGCCGTAGGTGTGGCTTGGCGCGGCGCCTTGGGTCGTCGCTCCATCCCCGAACGACCAGGAGTAGGTGGTGATGGATCCGCTCGACGCGGACCCGTTGAGCGCGATGGGAACTCCGACGGTCCCCGTGTACGGGCCGCCGGCCTCGGCGATCGGAGGTGGCGTGATCGTCGTAACCGAGACGGGGGCCGAGTCCGACGACTGGCCGCCGGGGCCCACCACGGTCAACGTCGCGGTGTAGGTACCGGGAGCGGCATAGGCGTGGCTTGGTGCGACGCCTTGGGCTGCAGCCCCGTCGCCGAACGACCAAGAGTAGGTGGTGATGGATCCACCCGAGGCGGAGCCGTTGAAGACGATGGGAGCTCCCGCATTCCCTGCGTAGGGACCTCCGGCCTCGGCGGTCGGAGGCGAGGTCACCGCGCTGATGGTGACGGCGCGCGTGTTGTTCGACTCGTTCGACTCCGCAATCTGGCCGAGATCGTCGGCGCGGGCGGTGAACGTTTGCGTGCCTGACCCGAGCTGCAGGGAGAACGTGAGGGACTTGGCAGCTCCCGCCGCAAGCTGTGTCACGTAGGTTGAGCTGGAGGAGAGTCCGCCGTCGAGGAGAACGCGGAACTGCCCGGTGGCGGCGCTCCCCTGGTTTGCGACGGTCACCGTGAACGAGACCTGTTGACCGAGGGTCGGGTTCGTGGGCGCGTAGGCAAGGGCCGTGACCGTCAGGTCCGGCGCGGCCAGTGTCTGAACCGAGACGGGGGCCGAGTCCGACGACTGGCCGCCG
>JBDKUT010000002.1:0-37358 GCA_039679545.1 Thermotogota bacterium | reverse complement strand
GCGAGAGAAGTCGCGTCTCCGACAGCCGGAGCAGGCCGGCGTCATCGCGCGGCAGAGCAATCGTCTCGATCGCCGGCGGCGTCGCGACCGAACTACGCGGCCGCGGATCCTCGTAGGCGTCGACCGGTCCCGACCGGAGGACGTGGACAAGCGGGTTTCCCACAAGCTCCTCGGCGATGCGTGCGAGTTCCGCCGGGGAGAGCACTCGCTCCAGCCAGTAGACGTCACGCGATGCCGCGCGGCCGGAGGCGATCTCCGGCACGTCAGGGAAGAGGTCGCGGAGCACGGCCAGGACCGTCCGGCCCTCGTCGTCCGTCACGCCCGGTCGCTTGTCGACCGAAATGAACGACTGAAATTCCCTACGGGCCGGCGATCCGACGCCCACGACACACGAAACTTCGTTTCCGAGCGCGGCGAGGGCTCGATCGGTCCTCGCAGGGTCAAGCGCAGGGGACACCGAATAGATCTTCGACGTCGCGATTCTCCCGGTGTCGATCGAGAGGAAGTCGGCGGCCTGCCGACGAACCCGTTCACCGACCGGGTCGGCGCCTCGGTCGGGTCGAGAGGACACATGAAGGTGTGTCCAGGTCTCAGGCATCGGCCTCCTCGTTGGCAGCGAATCGAACGGACCCCAACCCCCAAGCACGGGCGTCGATCGTGATGCCAGGTTCCCGGACGATCCTTCCCGCAACCCGTGCCTTTCTGCCGTGAGTCTCGAGCGCCTGCACAAGTGCCCGCCCCTGCCCCTGGGGGACAACGGCGAGCATTCCGTTCCCCATGTTCCACTCCGCGTACGCCTCACGCCCCGACAGGCCGCCGAGCTCGGCAAGGCGGAGCACCCAACCATGCGGAGGCCAGAGATCGACGAACTCCGCGCCAAACCCCGTCGCGCGGAGGACCCGCGGAAAGTTGGCGGAAATCCCACCGCCCGTGGTGTGTGCCAGCCCTCGAATCGGAATCCCCGAGGCGAGAGCACCTGCAACGGACGGCGCATAGATGAGCGACGGCGTGAGGAGAAGGTCGCCCCACGGCGTCCCTTCGTGGAGCGCGAGGTGCCACATGTCGCCGAAGGCCCGCTCGAGGATCTTTCGAGCCAGCGTGAACCCATTGCTACGTAGGCCTGCGCTTCGGAGGGCGACGACCTCGTCGCCCGGCTTGAGATCCTTCCCACAGAGGGCCGGTCGCTCTCCGGGGAGTACTCCGATGGCGGTTGCACACCAGTTGACGTGGGGCCCGTCGCCCCATCCCCCGACGCGGCGACCGAGGGCGGCGATCTCGCCTCCCGTCACGGCCACGCCGCACTCCCGCGCAGCGCACGCGAGACCCGACATCATTGCGTCGACCGTCGCCTCGTCGAGTCGATCGGCGTCAATGATGTTCGACACCGCGATCGGCTCGGCGCCGATCGCCACGAGGTCGTCGAGGACCATGGCGAGAAGGTCGAACCCCAGCGTGTCGAAACGCCCGACGCGCTCCGCGACCTCGAGCTTCGTGCCGATCCCGTCGGACGTCACCGCGACGCGCACGTCTCCGATCCGAACGACGTTGGCGAAGCTCTCCTCGTCCCCCTCGATCCGAATCCCGCCCCGTCCCCGGAGCGCGGCGAACGTGTCCCGCGCGTAGGCGTAGGCGATCGCCGAGCAGCGATCCACTCCCGCCTGGTCGACGTCCTTCGCGCCTCCCCTCAGCTCGCCCCGCAGCGAATCCTCGCGAACCCCCGCACTGCCTTCAGCCACGCCTCGGTCCTCCTGTTCTTCGTGCGAACTCGGGCGGCCGCAAAAAACAAAGGGGGGACGAACATCCCCTGGGAGTCTTCTGATGCGTCCACCCGTTCAGCCGCCGGTCCGCCAAGGGACTCGACGACCCCTCGTTCAGTTTGTAGACCGAGACCGCCGACGTGTCAACGGGGGCATCAACTCACTAGTGAAGAAGTGCCGTTCTTATCTATGTTTTCGATCGTTGCCGCAATGCCCCACCTCGCTGGTGGACACAGGTCTTGTCTGACAACCTGGCATCCCGGCGCCGCGCTACGACGAAAGCGCGAGCTGGACTAAGGAAACGGAGCAGGCCGTTCCCGCCTTGTTGCGTCAAAGGCCCAGGTCACATGCCCCGCTTCCTAGGAGGCTTGCCCAGTTCTAGCTGATCGAGTATCGTGGGCGCAGCACCGCAGGAAGCCAGGAGAGCTATGCCGAACCTTCACATCATCGAGCACCCCTTGATCCAGAGCAAGCTGACGCGGATGCGCGACGCGACGACGGACAACGAGACGTTCCGGCGGCTCCTCGACGAACTGACGGCGTTCATGGTGTACGAGATCACGCGTGCGTATCCGTTGCGCGAGGTCACGGTCCGAACGCCGCTCGAGACCATGACCGGACGCGTCCTCGGCGTTCCGGTGGTCCTCGTCCCCATCCTGCGCGCGGGGACAGGAATGCTCGGGGGCGTGCTCGATCTCATTCCCACGGCGAAGGTCGGCCACGTCGGCATCTACCGAGATCCCAAGACCCTCCAGCCTGTCGAGTACTATTGCAAGCTGCCTCCTGACCTCTCGCGTGCGCAGATCATTGTCGTCGACCCGATGCTCGCGACGGGCGGGAGCGCCATCGCTGCGACGCGGATCATCAAGCGCGAGGGGGGAAAAGACATTCAATTCCTCTGTCTCGTCGCGTCGCCGGAGGGCGTGAGTGCATACTCGGTGGAACACCCCGACGTGCCGATCTACTGCGCCGCGCTGGACCGCGAGCTGAACGCGAAGGGCTACATCCTCCCCGGTCTCGGCGACGCGGGTGACCGGCTCTTCGGAACCTAGCAATCGGGCGAGCGCGGCCTACGGCGCCCGCCGCCAATCCTCAAGAACCGCCGGCAGCTCGGCGAAGTCTCGGATCGTGCGCCACGCCGCCTCGCCCACGGCGGGATCCTTCGGGTTCGCAGCGACGGCGAGGCCGGCAATCCGCATCGCCGGCACGTCGTTGACGTGATCCCCAACAAAGCAGATCTCGTCCAGATGGACGCCTTGTTCCGCGGCGAGAACCCGCAGCGCCCGGTCCTTGGCCCACAAGTCGACGATCGTCTCCGCCGTTCCGGTAAAACGCCCATCGAGAACGTGGATGCGATTCGCGAGGGCGAAGTCCAGTTCGAGGTCCTTGCACACCCAATCGGCAACGAGGGCGACTCCCGAAGAGAGAATCCCCATTCGGTACTGTCCCCGCAGGGCCTTGACCGCGCCGACGACTCCGTCCGCGTACGGCGCCGGCAGCACCCGCGCTGTGACGTTGGCGACCGAGACACCGGCCAAGAGAGAGGCATCTCGTGCCACCCACTCGGCGTACGCCTCGGGGCGAGAGAAGTACTCCACGAGGAGCGCCCGCGACTTCGCCCCCACGCCGGCGGCAGCGGCCACGGCACCCCAACTCGACTCGAACTCGACGCCGCGGTAACGCACCAGCGTGCCGTCGAGGTCGAAGACAATCGTTGAGATGCGCCGCTGCCCAGCCGGCTCCACGCTACGGCACCACGAGCGTCGATCCGGCCGCAATCCGAAGGCCTTCAATTGACCCGACCGGAAGCTCGAGCGCGTATTGGAATGGAACGCTCGGCGCGTAGAAGTCGCTGGAGTTCGCCGCCATCCGCATAGCGCCCACAAACGTTCCGTCGGCCGCGAAGAACGCGATCTCGAGGTCGAAGAGCACCGTCGACATCGTGAACCGGCGCTCGGCCTCGGTGTCGAACGGGAAGAGAATCCCCGAGAACGCCTCAACGTACGCGGCCGGGAACCCTCGGAAGCCGGTCCAATCCTCGACGCTGTCGGCCGCAACGCGTACGGGGATGTCCACACTGGAGCCGTCCCCGCGGGCGATCGTCACGGTGTCGGAGCCCATCGCCCCGGCAACCCCAAACCCAGCCGCGGCTGCGTCGACCGAAGCGAGCGGAGCGGTATCTTGGGCCGTCGACGGGTAGACGGTCACCGCAGATTCGCCGATGCCGTTTGCGTCTGCGTCGATGACCGGCGTCCCCTGCCAGAAGTTGCCCACGCTGTCGATCGTCCAGACGTTTCCCGTGCCGTAGTCGAGGACGCTTGCCGCAGTGACGCCGAGGAACACGTTTCGCGCAAAGCGGTTGGCCGTCGAGTCGAGGTTCACGTAGATGTGGTTCCCGTTGTCCGTGAAGACGTTGTTCACGATATCGTTCCCGACCGCCGTCGATCGCTTGTACGTCTCGGGAAAGAGGAGTCCCCGCGACTGCTGAGCGATCAGGTTGCCTTCGATTCGGTTCTCGCTTCCGGAGAGCGCAATCCCATACCCCCCCGCCACGATCGTGTTCGCAACGATCTCGTTCCCCGTCGCCTGAGCGGACACGAAGATGCCGATCTCGCAGTCCGCCAGCCCGTTTCGAACCACTCGATTGGCCGAAGCCAGTTCGAGCGTGATCCCCTGCTTCGTATTCTTGTGGTAGAGGATGTTGCCGGAGACTTCGTTTCCGTCCGAACCACCGGAGACGATCATCCCGTTGGCGTTCGCAAAGACAATGTTGCCGGACACGTGGTTCCCATCCGAAGCGATGAGGCGCACACCCGTGTCGTTCGCGAGGCACTGGTTGTCGAGAAGTTGGTTGTCCGACGAGGTCGTCAACTGGATGCCCGCGAGCCGGTTGTTGCGCAGCGAGTTCCCCTGCAGCGTGTTGCGATCGGACTGGAAGAGGAAGATTCCGTGCTCGGTAAGGACCGGGGTCGTTCGGTACACCGCGTTCTTGGAAACGACCGAGTCGGTCACAAACGCAAGCTGGATTCCGTCGCCGTTCATGAGGTCATTCCCCGAAATGACGACGTTCCGGCTGTCGGCCACAGTGATGTGCGCCGCGGCCTCGCCTTCAATCGTCGCCCCATCGGCACCGCAGATGTAGAAAATCGGACGGTTGTTCACCATGTTGCTGCGGTCGATGTCATGGTGGTACTCGGCGGCCTCTTCCCCGATGACCCGCAGGCCGATGCCGTTCACGTAGAGGACGCAGCCTGTCACGACGACGCCTCGGGACGAGATGATCTCAATCCCGTTCATTGAGTTCGAGATCGCGCACTGCTCGATTCGGCCGGCCGAGGAGAACGCGATCCGGATCGCCGCGCCGTCCGCCGCCACCGCGCTCTGGATGATCAACCCACGAAGAACGAAGTGAGCCGTGACGTTCTCGATCTTCACCGCGTACTTTGCGCCGTCGGCGGAAATCTCCCAGCCCGTGATGACGTACGGATCAGCCTCGGTCCCGCTTCCGGACACGACCCCGTTGTCCGCCGTGAACTCCGCGTCCCCGAGAATCGCAATCGCGCCTCGAGGTCCCCCGAGCGCGGCCACGGACACCGCCAGGGATGCCCCCACGATCAAGAGAAAGACAAGCAACCGCTTCATGACCTCAAGCTCCTTTTCGTTCCTCTGTCCCCACCCGGATTCCAAGAGATTCTGCTTCGCATTATAGCGATGCCCCGAGACCCCAACAATCGCGATCCGAGCGGATAATCGAGACCGAGTCTCCATCATCGCGTTGTCGTGGTCGTGAGCAAGGCGTGGCGATCTTGTGAAGGATGCTCGCGAAGGCGCGACGTGCCCGACGTCCCTTTTCGCCTGAACCGGCGCGACAGCCGCCCGCCGGCCCCGGGCGTAGAGTCGACGCATGGGACGCCGGAAAACTACTCTCTGCCTCTTCCTCGCGGCCGCATTCGTCTCCCTCTTCTTCCTTCCCACGGATCGTGGTGCCACATCGCAGACCCCATCTGCGGCAGCGCCCCGCCTGACCGGACACGGGCGCGTCGGCGTCTACCTGACGGCCTATGGGCTGCTCCGTGAGGACATCTTGCGCGGCGTCCTCGAGGCCCGCAAAGCGGGGAAGATCGACACGCTGGTCATCAACGTCAAAGACAACCACGGAGACGTCTCCTACGCGAGCAGCGTGCCCCTCGCGAGGGCGCTCGGCGCGTCGACCGGACTCCTCGACTTTAGGAAGCTCATCCCGATCCTTCGCGGACAGGGGTTCTACCTCATCGCACGCCAGGTTGTCTTCAACGACCCGATCCTTGCTAAGCACCTCGGCTACTCCAACGGGTGGGTCCCCGCCGCGGACCCGACCGCGATCGCCTACAACCTCGCCATCGCCGAGGAGGTCGCAACCCTCGGGTTTGACGAACTCCAGTTCGACTACATTCGGTACGCCGACGGGGGCGGGTTGGCGTCGGGGTATGAGGCCCGCTACACGGCCATCGACTCGTTCCTGGCCAAGGTTGAAGCCAGCATCGGGAACAAGATCACGCTCTCCGTCGACCTTTTCGGCCGCGTAATGTGGGACTGGAACGCCCGTCGCACCGACCCGATCGGCCAGTCGCTCGAAGACATGTCGGCGCACGTCGACTACGTGTCCCCGATGCTCTACCCGTCGCACTACACCGAGCAGAAGTACAAAGACGGCCCGTACCTGGTCGTCAAGGACGCCATGGTTTCGGGGAAGAAGCGCACGTCAACGGCGATCCGTCCGTTCCTTCAGGTGTTCGACATGGCCATCCCGGCCGGCATGACGATCGATGCCTACATCGCCGCCGAGATTCGCGCGGCCAAGGACTACGGCGCCGACGGGTACCTGTTCTGGGAGCCGTCCAACGACTACCGCGCCCTGTACCGCGTCCTCGGCGTCTCGTACGCTTACTAAGAGACAAGCTTGATCTCAGAAAACGCCGGCACGGGCGCTCACATCATCCCCAACGTCCTGCATCCCAGGCTTCCTCGTCTCGCGGGCCTCCAAGGGTCGGCGGCTCGCTGAGGCTTCTCGGCTCATCTCTAACAGTGAAGGCTGTTCTGCGTTTGTGGGAGCGGCGCGGGGCTGGCCTCACCGAGCGTGATCCGGTAGAGTTTTCCAGCGTTAGGATCGATATCCATGTTCCGAGAGCTACATCGCTCTTCTCATTCCTTGGCGCGAACCGGCGAGCTTGCGACGCCCCACGGCGTCGTCCGCACCCCGGCGTTCGTCGGCGTCGCTACGCGAGCGTCGATCAAGGCGGTAGAGCCTGAAATCCTGACCGAACTCGGACTCGAGATTGTCATCTCGAACGCCTACCACCTGCACCTCCGCCCCGGCGAGGACGTCGTCGCTCAACTCGGCGGACTCCACGCCTTCTCCGGCTGGCGCGGCCCGACGATGACCGACTCGGGAGGGTTCCAGGTGTTCAGTCTCGGCGCCGGGAAAGAGCACGGAGTCGGAAAGGTCGCCTCCGTGTTTCCCGGCGACGATCCCGAGGCGCCGCGCCGGAGCGGCGGCGGGCGGCTCGTGCGGCTCAGTGAGGAGGGCGCGGCGTTCCGATCAATCCTCGACGGCTCCTCCCACCTCTTCACCCCTGAGTCCGTGATGACGATCGAGCGAAAGCTCGGGGCGGACATCATTCTCCCGCTCGACGAGTGCACCTCGCCGCTCCACGACTATGCCTACACCCGCGACGCGATGGAGCGCACACACCGATGGGCGCGGCGCGCGATCGCCGCGTTTCAACAGCTGGCCGACGACCCGACCTTCCCGAACTCGAGCCAAGCACTCTTCGGGATCGTCCAGGGAGGCGCGTACGAAGACTTGCGCCGTGAGAGCGCTCGCGTCATCGGAGAGATGCGATTCGACGGCTTCGCCGTCGGAGGGTCCCTCGGCCGATCGAAGGACGACATGGCCCACGTCCTCGACTGGACCGTCCCGCGACTTCCCGCGGACCGACCGCGCCACCTGCTCGGCATCGGAGAGATCGAGGACATCTTTGCGTGCGTGGAGCGCGGCATCGACACGTTCGACTGCGCCGCGCCGACACGGATGGCCCGCAACGGCGCCGTGTTCCTGAAGGGAGCGCCGCGCCATCGCATCAACCTGCGCAACGCCGCATTCCGAGCCGACGACCAACCGATCGACCCGACGTGCGACTGCCCTACCTGTCGGAGCCACTCCCGCGGCTACTTGCAGCACTTGTGCCGGGCGGGGGAGCTTTCGTACTACCGCCTCGCGACGATCCACAACCTGCGGTTTCTGGTGAAGCTCCTCGACGACGTCCGCGCCGCGGTCGCTGCGGATCGCCTGTCCGGTCTTGCCCGCGAGTGGAACGTCACCCCCGCTTAGCTGGCGGCCCGAGCGGGGCTGCTCTCCACAAAGAAACGAGGGGCACCGTGTGCCCCTCTCAAGCTTGCCCGATGAGATCCTCGCGCGCGCTCAGGTCACGGGAGGAACCGCCGCAGCGAGCGACCGAACGCGCCGATGTCGAGCGCCGAGAAGTCGAGCGTCAACGACACGCGATGCGACCCGCCGAGCGTGTGCCCCACGTACGCATAGTCGACGAGAAACCCCTGCACGTTGACGCCGAGGCCGGCCGTGAACGACGTCCCTGCCCCGCTCATCACGCCGAGGCGAAGCGCCAGCGTCGGCACCGGTGAGTACGAGACGCCGAATCGAGCCGCTCCCGCCAAGTACAGGTCCCCGGCGACGGTGATCGTGTCCATGAGACGCGCCGAGGCGCCGATCCGCAGGTCCATGGCAAGGTCGTCCGAAATGTCGCCGTACGACATCGCGCCGAAGAGGTTGACGGCCGTGATGCCGATCGCGACGTCCGACAGCGAGACCGGGCCGAACCCGGCGACCGTAAGCCCCATTCGGAACCCGAGGTCGAGCGTGAACCCCGAGCCGCCGACGTCACCAATCTTCGCCGTGATCGCCTTCAGCTGGGCGCCGATCGCCATCGCCATGGGGAGATCCGGCAAGAACGGCAGGTCGCTCGGGTCGATCCCGAACGCGAAGATGTACGCCGAGCTTGAGTACCCGAGGAGCTCCGTCGGCTGTCCTTCGTCGTCGTACCCTTGAATGCTCCCCGAATTCAGGAGCAGGGCGCCGACTCCGAAGTTCCGGAACGTGAGCGCAAGCGCCGAGTAGTTCGCTTCACCCAGGTAGGAAGAAAAGAACGAGGTGAAGCTGATCCCTGGCAGCGAGGCAAGCCCCGCCGGGTTGTAGTACAGCGTCTCCGCGCTGCTGATGAGCGAGATCCCCGCTCCGCCCGCACCGATCACGCCCACGCCGGGAGCGATGTCGAGCACGGTCGTCGCCGTTGCCGCCGCAGCCCCAAGCCCCCACCCCGCACAGAGGAGGGCCACCAAGATAAACAGTCTTGTCTTTGTCACCGTCGTTCCCCCCTTACCGGGAGACCAGCAGGCGGAAGGTCTCCGAGCGGATCGTCTTCCCGTCCTCGTCGGTCGCCGTCACCACGCAGAAGTAGAGGCCGTTCGCCACGACCTCGTCGTTGTCCCCTATGAGGTCCCAGACGTAGGTCGAAGCGCCTTCAGTCAGGTCCGTCTCGAACACGAGCTTTCCGTCCAGTTGGTACACATGGAGAATTGGACCCGTCGCGCCGTCGGGCAGGACGTACTGGATCGTCGCCTGTGTCGATGCCGGGTTCGGGTACGCAATCACGACAACCTTGTCCGGTCCCGAAACCGTAATGTCGACTGTCTTCTCCGCGCTCACGGCGTCGCGGGTGTCCGTCGCCGTGACCGTCACTGTGTACGTGTCCGGGGCGGCGTACGTATGAGTCACGGTTCCCGAGCCCGTTTGAACCGTCCCGTCGCCGAAGTCCCAGGTGAAGAAGTCAATCTCGTCTTCGTCATCCGCGTCGGTCGCCGTCGCGGTGAACGTCACCGTGTCGCCGGTCGTCGGCGAGGTTGGGCTCGCCGTCGGTGTCGTCACAACCGGGGCGGTGTTTCCGACCGCCACGGTGTGTGTCACCGTCCCCGTACCGCTCTGCGCGTCGGTCACCGTCAGGGTCACCGTGTACGACTGGTTCGCCGCGAAGGCGTGCGTCGGATTCGCCACGGTGCTCGTGGCCGCGTCGCCGAAGTTCCACGCGTAGGTGAACGCCGTGCCTGTCGGCTGATCCGGGTCGGTGACGGTCGATGTGAACGTCACCGTCGCGCCCGAGGCCGGTGCCGCCGGAGTCCACGTGAAAGCGACGGTCGGCGCCACGTTCGGTGGACCCTCCACCGTGATCGTCTTCGTCGCGGTGCCGGTCACCCCGCGCGCATCCGTCACCGTCAGGGTGGCAGTGAACGTACCGCCGTTCGGGTATCGATGCGTCGGGTTCTGGATGTCGGACGTGTTGCCGTCGCCGAAGTCCCAGTGCCACGCCGAAATCGCATCGCCGTCCGAGTCCGTCGCCGCGCCGGTGAACTGGATCGTCTGCGCGTAAGTGAAGTCCGCCTTCGCCAGCACCGACGCTGTCGCCGCGACAGCCACGGTGATCGTGACCACCGGTCGGTGGTTTGTCTCGAGCGTCCACTGGTTGCTGACGGCCATTTTGTCGAAGCTCTGGAGGTTCTCGGTGTGGAGAACTCGCGTCTCGAGCTGGATCGTCCGCGCCGCGGTCATCGCCTCCGGCTCGGCAATCGTGAGGTAGATGTCGAGGTACGCCTCGGCGCCGCCCGCTGCGTCGGTAACGACGTTGTCGTGCGTCAGTTCGACTCGCGCCCCGCCTGTGCGGAAGCCCGAGAGGTCCGTCGTCTCGCCAAGCTTGACGGCGGTCGCCGTCAGGCTGTTCCGTCGCCAGACCTCCACCTTCGTGACGTCGCCGCTCGTTGCCGTACCGATGTTCTTCGCGACAATCGGGTTGACCGTCACGCTGTCGTCGTCCTCATCCAGGTCCTCGACACGGATCGTCTGCGCGAGGAGCCGCTGGCCGGAGTAGGCCACACCACCCTCGGGAGGCGTCTGGTTCTCGACGAACTCGAACCCGGGCAAGTACAGAGCGACCGTGTCCGGATAGACCACTTCGTCGCTCGAGTACGTCTGCCCGCCCGTGGGCTCCTTACCTTCGAGGCGCACCGCGGGCTTCAGCGTATGCCCGTCCACCGGGGTCCCGATCGTGTAGTAGACCTTGAAGACCTGCTCGTGGTCGTCGGTCACGTCGAACCACGGCGTCCCGGTCGGGAGGGTGAAGTCATACCACGCGCCGGTCTTGAAGTTCGGAAGGAGGTTGTGCGGCGCCGCGCTGTTGTTGAGGGTCCACAGGGTTGTCGCGCCCGCTTTGACCTCGATCTTGTTGATCTCAGCCCCCTCCGCTGATCCCGTGTTGCGGATGTAGATGCGGTAGGCGCGCACGGCGTCCCCATTCCGGTCCTGATCCGTGGCGCGCACGGCTTGCACGACGATGTCGCCGGTCGCCGCCGTGCCGGATCCCAAGCTCTGGCTCTCGTCTACGATCTTCTCAAACCCCTGCTTCCGGATGGTCTGCGTCGTCTCGGATGAGCTTGACTGGTCGTAGCGGACGGCGGCCTCCGTCGAATCCTGGCCCTGCTCCTGCACCTTGATCGTCGTCTTCGTGCGGATGGTTCGGCCGTCGACGGGCGTCGTCCCTGTCGAGGCCGTGATGCGCATCGACACCGTGACCGTCAAGACTCCGTTGTCGGCAACGCTCGCAGGAAGCGCGACCAGCCCGGTCGCCACGTCGAAGAACCTGCCGTACGTGAAGGTCTGCGGACTTGCGGGGTTCCACGTTCCCCACTCGTCGCGCACGGGCCCTCCGTCAACGCCATCCCACCGATACTCGACTCCACCGATCGTCACGGTGACACGTACTTGCGCGATGTCCGTCGCCTTGACGGCGGTCCCGAGGTTCTCGACGAGGATGATTGGAGTATCGGTCGCGACGCCCTGCCACTCGACCGGCTTCCCGTTCGCGTCGATGTCGGTGAACACGGTCGTCTGGACCACGTCGGCATCGCCAGGGTTCATGTACCCGGCATCGGGGGACGCATCCTCGATCTCGTCGAATCCGCCGTCGCGGATCGTCTCGCCCGTCAGGTCGGAGATCCACGACGACGTGTACGACGACCCATTCGAGACATAGTGGACGCGGGCGCGAAGGTTCACGGTCTCACCGCCGTCCACGGCCGTCCCGACGGTCACGTAGATCTTCAGGTAGTGGGTCGTCGACGTCATGTTGAACCCGCCGAGATTCACGGTGATCCCGCTCGCGAGGCCGGAGATCGCCGTCGTCTCGCCGAGCACGTCTCCGCTGTCCATCACCGTGATCTTGTCGATGTCGCCGTCGCCGGCAGTTCCCAGGTTCTGCACCGTAATCGACGACAGGGTCACGGTCTCGCTCGCCCCGCGCGTGATCCGGATCTGCTGAACCAGGATCGTGTCCGTCGGGTTCAGGTTCCCGGCCGCGATGTTCTGGTCCGAGAACCCAGGCAGCGCCATGGCCGCAAGCGTCGACAGCCCCACCATCAGCCCCACAAGCGCGAGGACGCGCCGGCACGTCGTTGTCATTCTCGTCCTCCTGTACAGCTCTCTAGGAAGGAACACGTTCATAGCATGACTTGCTCCGGTGGCGAGTATAGGTTCGACCCTCGAAGCAAGGCGAGAGCCCCGTCCGCGGCGCCTCGCATCTCTGTCGCCCGGAAAGAGGACGCGTGTCCGTGGCCGACTGCACGGCGCCCAAGCGTGCGCCGACGCTTGCTTCGACGCCGCGCGACCGGTAGCCTTGCGCATCATGTCCACCGCCGTTGCCACGAACCGCAAAGCCAGGCACGAGTACTCGATCGAGGACACGATCGAGGCCGGCCTCGTGTTGACCGGTCCGGAGGTCAAGAGCCTCCGCGCCGGCCACTGCTCGTTGCAGGAGGGCTACGCGGTCGTTCGGGACGGCGAAGCGATCCTCAAGGGAGTCCACATCGCCCCCTACAAAGAGGGCTCGTTCGCCAACCTCGACGCGGTCCGCGACCGGCGGCTCCTCCTCCACCGTCAGGAGCTGCGAAAGCTGACGATCAAGCTTAAAGAGCGCGGGTACACCCTCGTTCCGCTCAAGGTCTACTTCCAGCATGGCTTCGCCAAGGTCGAGCTTGGACTCGCGCGCGGGCGAACGAAAATTGACAAGCGCCAGAAGCTCCGAGACGACCAAGCCAAGCGGGACGCCCAAGAAGCCATGAAGCGCTTCTCCCGCGGCGACCGCGTGTAGCTCGCGTGAGCGGCCCGCGGCAGGTGGCTTGTGGCCCGTGGAAGCTGCCTGCTTGAACCGCGACTCACCTACGCGCCACAGGCTACATGCCACAAGCCGGCATCGGCTAGGATCGGAACAGCACCGCTTCCCTCTTGAAGAGGCGCACGGCGAGCGCGATCAAGATTGCACCACAGGCCACGTTCGCGATGAGCGTGTAAAGGAGATCGGCGAACGCAACGTCGCCGACAATGATGTTCTGGAGCGCATAGAGCGCGTTCGCCACCGGGATCAGGAACTCCGCCCCGCGGAACGTCGCGCCTCCGGTCATCGAGACCATTCCAACGAGGACGATGACCATGTAGATGGGAAGGAGGTACGTGCTCGCCTCCTTCTGGCTCCGCGCGTAACTCCCAATGATGATCACGAGCGCCGCCAGGATGACGGCGAGCGGCACAAGGACAACCAGCATCCATCCAAACGACGCCGCGTTCAGGCTTAGGACCGCGCCCGACGACATTCCCGCCGTCAGCCCTCCCCCGAAGTAGCGGATCCCGATCAGAAGGCCGATCGCCGAAAGAAGCGACGACACGAGCGAGATCGTGAGGACGGTGAGGAACTTGCCGAGCACGATCTCCGTGCGCGACAACTGGCTCACGAGAAGCGTGGCGATCGTGCTCCGCTCCTTCTCTCCCGCTGTGATCTCCGCGCCGAGGCCCATTGCTCCGGCAAGGATCGCGAGCACCATGAAGTACGGGAGGAGTCGGCTCAACAGGAGACGGCCGACCGACTCGCCGGTCGCAACGTCGACGGCCTTGACGGAAAGCGGCGGCGACAGCTCGTCGTAGTTCATCCCGAGGGCCTCGAGCTTGTCACGCACGACGGTCTCCAGGTATCCCTCAAGGAACCGCCGTACGCTCCCCGCGGCGAGGACTGACATCTGGTTCGACTGGTCGTAGTAGAGGGTGATCGAAAGCCCCAACCCTTCTCCGCCGCTCGGCTTGGTCGCCGTCAGAAGGACCTGGCCCGCTTCGTCGTGAAGCGCGGCAAGGCCCTCGTCGACCGTCTCGTACTCCGAGACGTAGAAGTCCTTCACCTGCCCGAGGTGCTCGGAGAAGACGTTGTCACCCGCCTCGTCGACGATAAGGACGACGGGAACGAGGGCCTCAAGCCGCACCCGCTCGCTCTCCGTGAAGTGGGACATCACGGACATGACCATCGGATAGAAAATGAGGGGAAAAAAGACGGTCAAGAACAGGGTGCGGCGGTCGCGCACCGCACCCAGCATTTCCTTCGCGAAGAGTAGGCGGACGTTCTTCAGCATGCCTGAACCGCGATCAGGGTTGGGTACTCGACGGCGTCTGAGGCTCGGCCGGCTTCGTCGTCGTGGAAGCGGTTTGAACCGGCGTCACAGGGGCCGACGCCGGTTTGGCCGGGGGGGTCGTCGCGACCGTCGCTCCGACGGACGATGTTGGCGCCGACTGCGCTCCTTGCGTGCTCGGGGGCGCGTCGTCCTTGTACAGGACTACGGTTTGAATCGCTTCGGAGACTCCCGACGCGTTTCGGCTGTAGAAGCTGATCTCGTGGGGGCCGTCCGCCATCGCGAGGGTGAATGGCAGCGAGTAGACGCGCCAGTTCCCTCCGTCGATGCGGTAGTACGTCTGGGTTCGGCCGTACGTAGACTCCTGTGTCCGCCGCAGCGAGAGCGGCGTCGCCGACGTCACCCACGTTCCGCGCTCATCTTTGTGCTTCGGATCGCCGATGTCGAGGACGGTCTTCGGGGTGTGGTTGTCGAGCAGGAACGGCGCCATCTTCTTCGGCTCCGCATTCCCGAGGTGGTCGATCCCGTAGTAGGTGACCTTCCGCGGACCGTCGTCACCGGTGAGGAAGATCGGTCCCGTGTACGTCCTCCACTCGCCGCCGTCAATCGAGTACTTGATTTCGGCGAGTCCGCTCCCTGGGTCCTTGGATTGGAGCGTGATCGGCGTCTGAGACGTCACAACGAGCGAGCCGTCCGGCGCGACCAGGTTCCCTGCGTAACTTGGGCCGGCCGTTCGGACTTCAGTCCGCTCGACGGGCGACGTCATCAACGGCTTCGCGTCCCACAGGGGGTAGTACGGTTCGTCGCCGAATCCGTCCTTGTTCTTGTCCTGTCCCTTGTAGTCGCTCCAGTAGTTGCCGCCCTTCGCGTCGTACCACTGGTTCCACCGCTCGGGGTCGGAGCCGCAGATGCCGTTCTCGAAGAAGCTGTTCCCCGCGACGACGTTGTCGCGAGAGTCGGCGGCCATCACGACACCGTACTGGCACTCGGAGATCGCGCACCCGCGGATCGTATTCCCTTTCGAGTTCAGGAAGCAGATGGCCGTGTCCGACAGCGAGATCTGGCAGGTCTCGATCCGCCCGTTCGTCACGGAGTTCAGGTACACACCGGCGATCCGTGCCCGCTCCATCACGCAGTTGCGGACGATGAAGTGCCGCGTCGTGTGATCGATGTAGACCCCGTAGTCCGCGTTCGGCGCCTCGATTCGCCATCCTTCAATCACGTACGGGTCCGCTTCAGCGCCAGTTCCCGAGAGGACGCCGTTTGCGAACGTGAAGTCCGCGTCGCCGTAGATGTAGATTGGCTCATGGCTTCCCCACCAGAGGAATCCTCCACCGACCTGCCCCCCCGCCAGACCGGCAGACAGGATGGCGATCGCAACAACGGCGACCGCCAATGCGACCTTCCTGCCCATCTTCGCCTCCTTAGGCTGTCCGTTTTCTCTGTTCAGAATAACACATTCGCGCACCGAAGGAAACCCCTACGCGGTGGCTTCGCGCTCCACGGCAGCGAAGAAGACGTCCTCGAGGTCGGTACTCCCGTACTGCGCCGCCAGCTCGGCCTGCGTGCCGAAGGCATGAAGCCGCCCGCGGTACAGGATCGCGACGCGATCGCACAGCTTCTCCGCCTCGCGCATGATGTGCGTCGAGACGAGGATCGTCCGTCCTTGCTCGCGGAAGAGCTTGATCGTCTCCACAACCGTCCGCGCGGCCATCACGTCAAGGCCGAACGTCGGCTCGTCGAGGATGAGGACCGGCGGATCGTGAAGAATGCTTCGGGCGAGCGACAGCTTCTGCTTCTCTCCGGTCGAGAAGGTACCTACCCGGCGATCAGCAAGCGACTCCATCGCCAGCGTTTCGAAGATCTCGCTCGTTCGCTTCGCGATCTCGTTGTTCGAGAGGCCGCTGATGCTTCCGAAAAACCGCAGGGTCTCGCGCGCCGAGAACCGGTCGTACAACCCGGTTTCCGTTGCCAGGAACCCAATCTTCTCACGCACGCGATCTGGAGCGACTCTCGTGTCGAACCCGGCGACCGTCGCCGTCCCCGACGTGGGGGTCAGAATCGTCGCCAGCATCCGCAGGATCGTCGTCTTCCCGGCGCCGTTCGGGCCCAGCAGTCCGAAGACCTCGCCCGCCGCACAGGAGAATGAGACGTCGTCTGCCGCGTGGACCTCGCCCCGACGGGTTCGGAAGACCTTCGTCAGATGGCTCGCGACGACGAGGGCTTCGCTCATAGCGTGTCCGTCCCGACCGCCGATCGCAGCACCTCGGGGATTCGGATGCGTCCGTCGGCGGTCTGGTTGTTCTCGAAGATCGCCGCTACGAGGCGCGATGTCGCGAGGCCGGAGCCGTTCAGTGTGTGCACGAACGTCGGCTTCTCCGCAACACCCGGGCGGTAGCGGATGTTCCCGCGCCGCGCTTGGAACGCCTCGCAGTTCGAGCACGACGACACCTCGTAGTAGCGTCCCTGTCCCGGCAGATACACCTCAAGGTCGACGGTCTTCGACGCCTGTTGAGCCATGTCCTGGGTCGGCAAGAGCGCGACGCGGTAGTGAATCTGGAGAGCCTGAAGCACCGACTCCGCGTCGGCGATCAGCGCATCGAGCTCTTCGTACGAGGTCTCGGGCGTCGTGAACTTGAACAGCTCGACCTTGTTAAACTGGTGGATCCGGATGAGTCCGCGTTCCTCCTCGCCGTAGGTCCCCGCCTCGCGCCGGAAACACGGCGTGTACGCCACATACTTCTTCGGCAGGTCCGACGCCGCGAGCGTCTCGCCGCGGTGCAGGTTGACGAGCAGGCTCTCCGCGGTTGGGTTTAGGTACAGCCCGTCCTTCTCGATGTGGTAGATCTCGTCGGCGAACTTCGGCAGTTGCGATGAAACGAAAAAGCTCTCCTCGTTCGCCACGAACGGCGGGAGCACCGGCGTGTACCCGCGGCGCGCGTGGTGGGAGAGCATGAACTGCAGGAGCGCGAACTCGAGCAGGGCCGCACGCCCCATGTACATCGGGAACCGAGCTCCGGCGATGGCCGCCGCCCGCTTGAAGTCGAGGAGCCCCTTCTCCTCGGCAATGTCGAGGTGATGCCGCACGGTGAACCCGGGCTTCGGAGCTTCTCCGTACGTCCGGAGAATCACCTTCGCGTCCTTGGCGCCCACGGGAACCGAGGCGTGGGGGACGTTGGGAAGCCGCTGCACGATGGCGTCAATCTCGGCATCGACGTCGCGTAGCTCGCCGTCCAGTTCGGAGATCTGCGACGAAACCTGGGAGAGCCGCGCGAGGAGCGAGTCGACGTTCTCCGACGACTTCTTCCTCCGCGCCACGTCCTGCGAACCTCGGTTGCGCTCGGCCTTCAGCTCCTCCACCTCGCCGATCAGACGCCGCCGACGCTCGTCAAGACGGAGGATTGAGCTGAGATCGATGGACGCGTCCCGCGTCCTCAGCCGCGCTTCCAGCTCCACCGGTTTCTCTCGAAGCTCCCGAATGTCCAGCATCCGTGTCCCCTCCATTTCTGGAGCGATTCTAGAAGACGAAAGGGTTTTCGGCAACACGGGCCCGCGTTTCACCATCCCCACGGGCTTTCTCCGCGTGCGGCCGCGCGGTATAATGGCCGGCACGTCGGAGCCGGCGCGCCGGTGCGGGACTGGACGCGCTTTCCGCGACAAGGGTGGGAGGACCCTCCGATGCACGTGCTTCTCTACTCGAAGGCCCTGTATTCGACGTGGCTGTACTACAGCCCCGACCGCCTCTTGTTCGACGCCGGCGAGGGTGCCAGCTCGGTCCTTGGCAACAAGGCGTTCGCCGTCCGCCGCGTCTTCCTCTCCCACGGGCACGCCGACCACATCGGCGGCCTCGTCGGGCTCGTCAACATCCGCAACAACGCGATGGGGGACAAGGAGAAGGAGCTGTCCATCTACTATCCGAAGGGCAACTACCTCGTGACCGAGATGATGGCGTTCCTGGCCCGCACCAACCGGCGCTTGAGCTATCCCCTCGAGTGGATTCCCCTCGACGCCGGCGATCGCGTCGAACTCGTGGGAGGTCAGACCCCGCGGTACGTCGAGACGTTCCCGACGGTCCACGTCCACAACGAGAAGTCCCTGGGCTACAACGTCGTCGAGTCCCGTCATCGCCTTCGGCAAGACCTCGTCGGGGCGACCCAGGCAGAGATCGTCGCCCGCGTGCGAGCGAACGGAAAGGGCGCCGTCACCGAGAACTACGACCAGAAGCTCTTCTCCTACGGAGGCGACTCCGTCGCCCTGCGGCCCGCCTACGTCGCCGACACCGAGGTCCTCTGCCACGACACGACCTTCCTCAACGAGGAGGACCGCAAGGAGTACAAGCACGCGACGCTCGCCGAGGCGATCCAGGTGGCGCGCGAGGCCCGCGTGAAGAAGGAACTCGTCTGCTTCCACATCTCCAGCCGGTACAAGGCGAAGGTGCGGGAGATCGAGCGCGCCGGGGGCCACTACGAGGGACTCGACTGCCGCGTCACCCTCGTGCCGCCCGGGCGCATCGTCCTCGTCGACTAGCCGCACTCCGGCGCGTTGGAGCCAGCGCCGCCCATTCGGTACCATCCGACGCGACCCTTTAGGAGGAGCCATGGTCGAACGCCGGTTCACTCGAATTCTGACGGATCTCCCCGGTCCGAAGTCGGCCGCCGTGTTCGCAGACAAAGCGAAGTACGTTGCGGCGCCGCTTGACACGTACGCGCCGTTCATCATCCGGCGCAGCGAAGGGGCATTGATCGAGGATCTTGACGGGAACCGCTTCATCGACTTCTCCGGAGGCTGGGGCTGCCTCGCCGTCGGCCAGCGAAACCAGCGAATCGTCACCGCGTTGCGCGAACAGCTCGACGACTTCCTGCACACCGACTTCACGGCGGTTCCGTACGCGCCGTTCGTCGACCTCGCACACATGCTCTGCGACCGCACTGCGATCGACGGCGACAAGAAGGCGGCGTTTTTCAACAGCGGCGCCGAGGCCGTCGAGAACGTGGTTAAGATCGCCCGCGCGTACACGAAGCGGAAGGCCGTCCTGGTCTTCGAGAACGCGTTCCATGGCCGCACCCTTCTCGCGATGACCATGACCCACAAGGCGCGACCGTACAAAACCGGATTTGGCCCGTTCGCGTCCGACGTCTACCGGCTCCCCTATCCGTACGAATACCGCAAGAAGGTCACGGCGGAGGAGATCGAGTCGGCCCTTCTGTCCCTGGTCGATCCCAACGAGGTCGCCGTCATGGTGGTCGAACCGGTCATCGGCGAGGGCGGCTTCCTCGTCCCGCCGCCGTGGTTCCTCCCATCGATGCGGGCCCTCGCCGACAAGTACGGGTTCGTCCTCGCGTTCGACGAAGTGCAATCGGGCGTCGGAAGGACGGGCAAGTTCTTCGCGTTCGAGCACTTCGACGCGCAGCCCGATCTCGTGTGTGCCGCGAAGTCGCTCGCGTCGGGGCTCCCGCTGTCGGCCGTCGTCGGACGCGCCGCGATCATGGACGCCCCCATCCCAAGCGCCATCGGCGGCACGTACGCCGGCAACCCGCTCGCCTGCCGCGCCGCGATCGAGGTCCTGAAGGCGATTGACGAGGACCGCCTCCTTGAGCGCGCCGTCCACGTCGGGGATCGAATCCGCAAGGGATTTCAGCGTATCGGCGGCCGCTTCGACGTGGTCGGCGATGTCCGCGGCCTCGGCGCCATGGTCGCCATGGAGTTGGTCAAGGACCGAACGACCAAGGAGCCGGCCAAGGAGCTGACGGCGCGGATCGCTACGCTCGCGACACGGACGGGAGCGATCTTCCCGACCGCGGGACTGAACGGCAACGTGCTCCGAGTGCTCGTCTCCCTCGTGATCACCGACGAGCAGATCGACGAGGGGATGGACATCCTTGAGTCCGCGTTCGCCACGGCACTCAAGTAGCGGCGGCTCTTGCTCGGTCTCTGTCAGGGTTGCCGCCCCCTTTGATCAACCCGTCTCCCGCGTAGGCCCAGGCCTCCTGCCGCGACCCCACCTGGACAGCCGCGCTTTCCCGGATCGAGCGGACGTTTCCGTCGGCGCGAACGCAAATGCTTATGATTACTGCGTTACCCTAGCTACAGACGTGGAAAGCCCCGAGTACACTGCGATACAGACTTGGCAAGCGGCACCTTCGTTGCTATACTGACCCTCAGACTCTCATACCAAGGGGGTACGACGTGAACAAGGCAGAGCTCGTCGAGAAGCTGGCGAAGGGGACCGGTCTCACCAAGAAGGACGCGCGGGCGGCGTTGGACGGCGTCGTGGACGTTGTCACGCAGGCGCTGTCGAGGAATGAGCCGGTCATCATCACCGGGTTCGGCAAGTTCGAGACCCGGAAGCGCAAGGCGACGACGCGGATGAACCCGCAGACCGGGCAGCGCATCAAGACCCCGGCCAAGGTCGTTCCCGCTTTTAAGGCCGGGAAGAACCTGAAGGACATCGTCGCCAAGAAGGCCGCGGGCAAGAAGTAGTCCCGGGCTCCTGACGATCGGCCGTCGCGCGACGGCCTTACAAGATGCGAGAAGGGGAAGCGAGAGCTTCCTCTTCTCTTTTGCCGTAGACCCCGGGGTCTCGAACCGGACGTATACTGACGTAACCATGGACCTCTCGGATCTGAACGAGCTGCAGCGTTCGGCGGTCACGCACGCCGAGGGCCCTCTCTTGGTTGTCGCCGGGGTCGGAACCGGAAAGACCACGGTGATCACCCGTCGCATCGCATGGCTCATCTCGGAGAAGCGCGCGGAGCCGGAAGAGATCCTCGCCCTCACGTTCACCGAGAAGGCGGCGGCCGAGATGGAGGAGCGCGTTGATCGGCTCGTCCCCTACGGCTACGTCGAAGCACAAATCGGGACGTTCCACGCGTTCTGCGATCGGCTCCTGCGAGAGAACGCTGTTCTTCTAGGACTACCACCCGACTACCGAATCCTGACGGAGCCGGAGCAGGCGCTCTTCCTCAAGGAACACCTGTTCGAGCTCCCTCTGAAGCGGTTCCGTCCTCTCGGGAACCCGCTCCAGAACCTGCGCTCGCTTCTCTCGCTCTTCTCGCGCGCCAAAGACGAGGACGCTTCGCCCCAGGACTACAAGGCCTACGTCGGACGACTGGCAGGGAGTCCGCGGCCGGTCGACGACGATGCCGCTCGGCTTGCCGCCGACTCCCTTGCCGATCAGACGGAGTTGGCCGAGACGTACGCCGCCTACGATCGACTCCTCCACGAGCACGGCTTCGTCGACTTCGGCGACCTGATCGCGCTCGCGTTGCGCCTTCTCCGCGAGCACCCCGCGGTTCTCGAGCGATCCCAAGCGCGATTCCGCTACATCCTCGTCGACGAGTTCCAGGACACGAACTATGCCCAGTTCGAGTTGGTGAAGCTCCTCGCCTCGCGCCGCAACGTCACCGCGTGCGGCGACGACGACCAGTCGATCTACAAATTCCGCGGCGCGGCGATCTCGAACATCCTCGGGTTCCAGTCCGCCTATCCGGACGGACGGATGATCGTACTTCACGAGAACTACCGCTCCACCCAGGCCATCCTCGACTCCGCGTATCGGCTGATCCAGAACAACAACCCGGACCGCCTCGAGGTTCGCGCCGGGATCTCGAAGCGGCTGCACGCGGCGTCGGGTGTCGGACACGCGCCGCACCAACTCCACTTCGAGACGATCGACGAGGAGACCGATTTCGTCGCCGAGACGATTGCCGGGCGCCACCGCGAGGGAGGGCGCGCGTACGTCGACTTCGCCATCCTTGTCCGCTCGAACGCCCAGGCGACGCCGTTCCTTGCCGCATTGAACTTGCTCAAGATCCCGTGGCGATTCTCCGGAAGCCGCGGCCTCTACGACCAGGAGGAGATCCGCGCCGCCCTGGCGTTCCTCCGCGTGCTGGCCGACCCGTACGACAACATGTCGCTTCACTACCTCGCGTCGTCGCTCTTCTACGGCGTCGATCCGGAACCCCTCGCTCAAGCCACGTCGCTCGCCGGCCGACGGAACAAGAGCCTCCTCGAAGTCCTGCGCTCGATGCGGGCGGGGCTCGAGCCTTCGGAGGCCGACGAAGAGAACTCGCGCCGCTTCGCCCGCCTCGTCGACGACGTCACGGCGATGATCACCCTCTCGACGAAGGAGCGAACCGGCGAAGTGTTGTTCCAGTTCCTCACAACGCAGACCGGAACCATCGAACGCTTCTCGAACTCCGGCGAGGCTCAGGACGCGCTCCGCATTCAGAACCTGGCGCGCCTCTTCTCCCTCATCGAACGGTTCAGTCACGTCGCGCGCTACGACCGGGTTCCGTGGTTCATCGACTACCTCGACGCATTGATCGAGGCCGGAGACAACCCACCTGTGGGCGACGCGGCGTGGGACACCGACGCCGTCTCCGTCCTCACGATTCACCAGGCCAAGGGGTTGGAGTTCCCGATCGTCTTCCTCGTCGGCCTCGTCGCCGGTCGGTTCCCGTCGACCCACCGCGCCGACCCGATACCGCTCCCGGACGCGCTCGTCAAGGACCTCGCCTCGAGCGCCGACTTCCACAAGCAGGAGGAGCGCAGGCTCTTCTACGTCGGGATGACCCGCGCCAAAGAGGACCTCTACCTTACGAGCGCCCAGGAGGTCGGCGGCAAGCGACCACGGAAGCCGAGCTTGTTCGTCTCCGAGGCCCTCGACCTCGACGCCTCTCAGCTCGTGCCGCAAGAGCGCCAGCCGCTCACGCCCATCCTTCGGCACGAGCGCGCTCGACGCGCGCAGGCGCCCGAGGAGCCGGTCGCGGAACCGACCCTCCTCGACCGCGGCGAAGAGGCCCTGGCCCTCAGCTACCGTCAAGTCGACGACTACCTCTCCTGCCCCCTCAAGTACCGCTACATCCACGTGCTCCACGTGCCGGTCCGCCAACACCACTCGCTCGTCTACGGGAGCGCGATCCATCAGGCCGTGCGCTTCTACAACCTGCAGCGACACGCCGGACGCGACGCGACGATCGACGAGCTGCACGCGATCTTCCGCAGCCACTGGCTCGCCGAAGGATTCCTCACGCGGCAGCACGAGGAGCTTCGGCTCCAGGAGGGGCTCGAGGCGCTGCGACACTTCCTTGCGTTCGAGAGCGCCGAACGATCCACACCGACGTACGTCGAGCGGCGGTTCTCCGTGCCGGTCGGCACCGTGCGCCTTGTCGGGATCTTCGACCGGATCGACATCGCCGGTGACGAGGGCCGGATCATCGACTACAAGACATCGGCCGTTCTCACGCAGAACGAGGCAGACGGACGCGCCGCCGACAGCCTGCAGCTCGCGATCTATGCCCTCGCGTACGAGAAGCTCTTCGGCCGCCCCCCGCAGGCCGTGGAGCTGCGGTTCCTCACGCCCGACGTTCTCGTAGGACGCGCCGCTCCCTCCGCAAAGCGCACCGCCCACGCGCAATCGGAGGTCGAGAGAACGGCGGCCGGAATCCGCGCGGCCCAGTTCCCCGGCGACCCCGAGTACCGCGCCTGCAACTACTGCTCGTACGCGGGAATCTGCCCTTCTCGGAGACTGGACTAACCGCCGGCTACTCGGCGAGTGCGTGGAGTGCGACGATGTGGTCCGCCCAGAGGGAATCCAGGTCGTAGAAGGCCCGTGCCTCGCGGTCGAAGATGTGGACAACGACGTCGCCGTAGTCGAGCACGATCCACTTCCGCTCCGTCAGCCCTTCGCTGTGGAGGGGATTCTCCGGAAGCTGCTCTCGAAGCGCTGTCACCAGCGCTTTCGCGTGGACGGGGTTGTCCGCTTCCGCGATGACAAAGTACGAAGCGGGCATCGAGACGTCGCCGAGGTCAACGATCACGAGATCCTCTCCCTTCTTCTCGGAGATGATCTCAGCCGCCTGCCGAACGAGTTCTCGATCCGTCATCCTGTGAACTCCATTCCCGCCCCAACGACGAAGACCAGGTCCGTGCCTGCCGGAACCTGACTTCGCAGCGCCTCGTAGTGATCGGCGAACTCCTCGGGAGACACAAGGGTCGCCTCGCCGGGGAGCGCCTCGCGAAGCATCCACGCCTTGGCTTCGTCTGTCAAGACGACAATCGTGCTCGTCGCGTAGGAGAAGGTCTCGGCGTTGGCCGTTGCTGACACCTGGAACCCGCGCGCCCGCAGATAACCCGCCGCACGGCTGGCCGACAGGCGGACCCCATTTCCGTTGAACACGGCCACCATAACCTTGGCGGACGTAAGAAGATTGGCCCCACGGACGAGCGTCGCGACGACGCGCTCGGCCTCCGTCACGATCGGCAGCCGCTCCAGCACTCCCCCTCGAGCCACCTCACGGGTCGGAAGCACGGCCGACGCCGTGTCGTTTGATTGCACGATCCTCGTCCAAAGCGCCGCACAGGCCTTGGCGCTCAGGTTCGTGGTCGCGTCAGCTGTCACGGCCTGCCGTCCTTGATCGAAGGCGTAGTCCGTCTGAGCCAACCGCACGGAGGCGAGGATTCCCTCGAACGCCCGTCGGTCCCGCTCGGCACGGCTTGCTCGGGACGGCCCGCGGAGAAACACCATCATCTCCCGCGGAGTGAGTGTTCGGTTCCCTGCATCAATGCGAATAGCCGAGCCGCCCGGGGCTCTGGAATCGGGGTCGGTGACGGGATCGTCCACGGACACCGCGACGCGCGGGAAGAGCGCGAGGAACGCTGCGAGATGCTCAACATCGAGCACCAGGTAGCGATTCACGGAGACGCCGAGAAGCGGCGTAAGGGCGCGGCACGCGTCCGCCCACCCCTCGCTGACCGCGATGTCCCCCAGCTTCCCGGGCGTGCTGTCGGCGGATTTCACCCAGAGGTCGGCGGGCACAAAGAGGACTCCCACCCGTCCGCGGTCGGCCGTGACGATCGCGACGCTCTCGACGACCTCGCTCTGGAGCGTTGCGGAGGTCGCCGCACACAGGACGCAAACCCTCGCGCGAGGCCCTAGGGTCCCGAACGGGTTCCACCCCAGCACGAAGTACCAGACGAGAACCGCGATCCCTAGGATGGCGATAGTCGTCGCGGCGTAGAGAATCGGTTTCCGTACTGGGTTTCCCCGCATGCTTCCACCCCAAGGCCGAACCTACTACAGCGCTGCAGGAATGTCAACTGGAGCGGGCGTCCCGGCCTCGGCCGCAACGAGCACAGAGCCGGGCGCGCACTTGGCGTTCATCCTGCGCTGCAGCCACCGTGCGTCCTGCGCCCACCCACGTTGCAATCTGCGCGGGGCCCGCTACGCTTGCCTCGATGATGCAAGAGTCTTCAGCTTCCATGCCGTCGGAGAGAGAACCTACCGCGGCGTCGCCCGGGAGCGTCATCGCCGGTCGCCGAGTGGCGATCGTGACGTTCGGCTGCCGCGTGAACCAGTACGAGTCGGAGATGATGGCCCGCACACTCTCCAACCTCGGAGCCGAGGTTGTCGACGGAGAGCTCGACGTGATCGTCCTGAACGCATGCACGGTGACGGCCCTCGCGGAAAAGAAGGCCCGCCAGGCCGCGCGACGAGTCCGCACCGCTCATCCTGCGGCGGCGATCATCCTCCTCGGATGCCTCGCCGACGCCGTTGAGCGCGGCGTCACCCACTTTGCCGAGGCCGATCTCCTCGCAGGGAACTGCTGGAAGGCGCGCATCGGTGAGGTGGTCGCCGCCGCCGTAGGGGGCCGCCGCGGTCTCCTTCCGCGCACGCCGCCGCTTCCCCTCGACGTCGAGCGCGGCGCTGCCTCGGCGGTTCGCGTACGTGCCTACCTCAAGATTCAAGACGGTTGCGCCCACGCGTGCACCTACTGCCAGGCGACCCTGGTCCGCGGGCCGAGCCGCAACAAGAGCCTCGACGTCGCGTTCGAGGAGGCCGCACATCTCGTGCGGGACGGAGTCCCGGAGATCGTCGTAACCGGCGTCAACCTCGCCGAATACGGAGAGCTAGGCGTTTCCCTCCCGGCTCTCCTCGTGCGCCTACTTGAACTCCCGGACCTCCGCCGCCTCCGCATCGCTTCGCTCAACGTCAACGGCGTAACGGCTCGGCTTCTCGACGCGTTCCGCTGCGACCCGCGCCTGTGCCGGCACTTCCACATCCCCGTACAAAGCGGCGATGACGCCGTTCTCGCCGCCATGGGACGCCGTTACACAGCCGCCGCCTATCGCGCAGCGATCGCCCGGGTTCGCGAGGCCCTTCCGCAAGCAACATTCGGCACCGACCTCATCGTCGGGTTTCCCGGCGAAACCGAAGAGGCGTTCGAGCGGACCTGTCGGCTGGTCGAGGACATCCGGTTCTCGAACCTCCACGTCTTCCGCTTCTCTCCTCGACCTGGAACGCCGGCGGCTTCACTCACGGACACGGTTCCCAGCTCCGTCCAGCGAGCCCGAGCGGAGAGCATCCTTGACGTGTGGCACCCGGTGCTCGGCCGCATGCTTGACGAGCGCATCGGAACGGTCGAAGATGTGCTCGTCGAGGACCGGGACGGAGGCCGGTATCATGGCTACACGTCCGACTACATCCGCGTCGCGTTCGACTCGGCGGCGCTCTGCCCCATCGGCAAGGAGTCTCCGGTGAGGATCACAGGGACGTCGGCTGAGGGATTGGAAGGAGTGAGCGAAGATCGAGACGATTCAGACTGAGATCACCCTACGCGACAACGCGGAAGCGACGGCCGTTCTCGGACAATACAACCGCAACCTCAAGGAAATCGAGCAAGCCTTCTCGGCGAAGATCCTCGCCCGAGGCGAGACGATCCGCATCGAGGGACCGGCGGAAGAAGTGGAGCGGGCTCGCGCTTTGTTCGAGAAACTCCTTGGCCTGGTCGAGAAGAACCATTGTCCCTCGACCGCCGACGTCCGATACCTGGTCGAGCAGATCAAGGCCGGCGCCCATGTGGAAGGGGTCCTGTCCGACGTCGTTCGGGTGACTCACTGGGGAGAGGAGATCCGGGCGAAAACGGTCGGCCAGCACCGCTATGTCCAGGCCGTCCGTGAGAGCGACGTCGTCTTCGCGATCGGCCCTGCAGGAACGGGCAAGACGTACCTCGCCGTGGCCTTGGCGATCGACTTCCTGAAGCGCGAGAAGGTGAAGCGCATCCTTCTGACGCGTCCGGCCGTCGAGGCGGGCGAGGAACTGGGGTTCCTGCCCGGCGACATCCAGGCCAAGGTCAGCCCATACCTCCGTCCTCTGTACGACGCCATGTTCGACATGATTCCCGTGAGCGAGTTCGAGAAGCTCACGGAGTTCGGGCGCATCGAAATGGCCCCGCTCGCCTTCATGCGCGGGCGGACCCTCAACAACAGCTTCGTCATCCTCGACGAGGCCCAGAACACGACGCCGACGCAGATGAAGATGTTCCTGACGCGCCTCGGCTTCCACTCCAAGGCGATCATCACGGGCGACATCACCCAGGTCGACCTCGAAGAGCGCGCGTCCGGGCTGATTGCCGTGCAGGACGTGCTCCAAGGGATCGACGGGATCTCGTTCATCTACCTCGACCGCTCCGACGTCGTTCGCCATCCCTTGGTCGCGCGGATCATTGAAGCCTACGAGCGCCATGAGAGGCCGTCCTCGGTCGACGGGCGCTAGCCAAGCCAACCCATTGGTTCCCCGCAGCCATCGTGCTATGCTGATCCAAAGTGTGCAGATCCTCCGTTCTGAACGGGATCCAAAGCGCGGGGGCAGGAGGGTCCATGGTGCGACGGATGGCGGGTGTCGTGGCGTTCCTGATTGCGGCTTCGGTCGTCGCGATCGCTCCCGGTGCGCCGTGGGGATCTGTCCGCATCAACGAAATCTGTTGGGGCGGCAGCGCTCTCGACCCGACGGCAGAGTGGATCGAGCTTGTCAACGCGACCACGGAGGTCGTCAATCTTGACGGCTGGCGACTCGTCTCCTCGGACGGATCGCCCGACGTCCTTCTCTCCGGTACCCTTCTTCCCACCGACCCCGCGACCCCCGACGAGGGCTACCTCCTTCTCGAGCGCGACTCCGATGACGCTGTTCCCGACGTCGCAGCCGATTGGGTCTACCGCGGCGCGCTCAACGACCGCGGCGAGATCCTCTTCCTCTACGACCCTCTGGATTGCCTGATCGACACGGCCAACGCTCTTCCGGACTCCTCGGAGGTTTCTTCGTGGGCAGCGGGGACGAACGCGTACGGCATTCCTCCGTATCGGTCCATGGAGCGGATCGACGGGCACCTCGACGACGCTCCCGGTTCGTGGGTCACGTGCCCGACGCTCCCCGATGGGGTTCCCGAACTCGGTGCCGGGACCCCGAGGCGCGCGAACCGCGCCTCCGTCCTCCCCCCGAGCGCCGTATTCCGCGTCGACCCGCCGTCTCCCCAACCGGGAAAGGGGGCGGTGTTCGACGCAACGCCGTCGGCCGATGAAGCCGGACGGATCGAGACGTACGTCTGGGATTTCGGCGACGGGACGATTCAGACGGGACCTGCCGTGACAACCCACGTGTACGCCCGCTCCGGACACTACCCCGTGTCCCTCACGACGCACAACGACCGGGGAGTCGCTGCGTACGTGGAGCGCTGGATCAAAGTCGAGGACTCGCACCCGCCGATCGCTGACTTCAGCGTGGTGCCGACCTCCGAACGCCGCGAGCCGACGACCCTCGACCGACTCCGCTTCCAGGACGAGTCGAGCGACGAGGAATCTGAGATCGTCGCCTGGTCTTGGAAGTTTGGCGACGGTTCCTCGGCGGCCGAGCAGCACCCCGACCATGTCTACTTGCAACCGGGAACCTACGTGGTGTCCCTTGCTGTAGAGGATGCTCAGGGAGACTGGGGGCTTCAGACGCAGTCGTTGGTCATCGCGAATCGCCCCCCCAGCGCCGTCTTCTCATTCCGCAACCTTTCTCCTTCGCAAGGCGAGATGGTCGTCTTGGATGCCTCGGCGTCCGTCGACGAGGATGGGGCTGTTGTGTCGTACGCCTGGGACTTCGACGCGGACGGCGTGAGCGATCTGAACGTAGGCTCGTCGGCAGTCGAGTACCTCTGCCGTGAGGGCGGAGAGCTCGCCGTTTCCCTTGTGGTGATCGACGACAAAGGAGACCGCTCGCTCGCGGCCGCGGGCTCGGTATACGTGAACTGCGCTCCTGTCGCGCAGTTCACTGCGTCGCTCTTGGCTGTCGCCGAAGGAGAGGCCATTCAGTTCTCCAACTGCTCGTACGACCCCGACGGGACGATTCGCGAGTGGCTTTGGGAGTTCGGGGACGGCGCAACGGACTCGTCAGCCTCCCCGACCCACACCTACGACACTGACGGAACGTACGCCGTGTTCCTCTCCGTGCTCGACGACGCGGCCGCCTCGAGCAGGACCGCTGCCTCGATCTCCGTTTCGAACCTGCCGCCCCGTGCCTCGATCTCCGCCGATGTCGGCGAGCGCGAGACGGGAGAGACGTTCGCGTTCGACGCTGGCGCCTCCGTCGATCCGAGTCCCTGGGGTCGGATTGTGACCTACGAGTGGGACTACGACGGCGATCGAACGTACGACGAATCGACGACCTTGCCGACGGTCCGACACGCCTACGGCAAGGACGGGGTGTTCGCCGTCCGGGTCCGGGTTACAGACGATGACGGCGCCGCGGCGATCTCGGATCCGATCCGCGTCACCGTCCGAAACCGGCCTCCGACGGTCGGCACGACGACGTGGTCGCCGCACTCGGCAACCGATGAGGACGAGGTCTCTCTCTCTGCCACCGCAGTCGATCCCGACGGAGACGTCGTTCACTGGGAGTGGACATTCGGGGACGGAACAACCTCGTCGGAGGCCTCGCCCCGGCATCGCTTCCCCGACGACGGGTCGTTCCTGGTCTCGGTGAGGGTCGTCGACGACGACGGCTCCGCCTCTCTGCCGGTCTCCTTCACGATCGACATTGCGAACGCAGCGCCGGAAGCAACGTGGGACGAATCGCGGGCCTACGGCTGCTCCCTCGGTGTCGCGTTCGACGCGAGCGCGTCGTGCGATCCGAGTCCAACGGGCACCATCGTCCACGTCGCGTGGGACTTCGGCGACGGAACGACCTGTCCGGGAACCGAGGGCGCGTGCAGGGAAGATCGGTTGCACCCGGTTCATTGCTACGCAATGCCCGGATCGTATATCGTTACGCTTATCCTCCTCGATGAAGAGGGGGCGATCGGGCGCTTCTCGCGTCAGATTGTCGTCCTCCACTAGAAAGGACTCGTATGTTCCGGATCCGCGTCGCGACCCACGACGACAACGAAGCGCTGCTACACCTCGAGTCAGAGAGTCCCCAAGGGACCGGGATGTCGATCCTTCTCGACCGCCAGGACTACTTCTACCGTTCCCGGATGTACGACGGGGCTCGGGTTGTCGTCGCGGAGGAGGACGGGAAGATCGTGGGCGTGATGGCATACGCCGTCAAGGAGGTTCTCCTCGACGGCGGAACCGACCGCGTCGCATACTTCTACGACCTCCGCGGCGAGGCCACGTACCGACGCAGCATGAAGCGGGGCCTCCTCCGACTTTGGTATGCCGTTCGCGATGAGATCCGAGAGACCGGCGCGGCGTTCATCTTTGGTCACGTCAAGGCCGACAACCACGATTCCATGAACGTCGTGACCCGGATGGGCGCGAAGCCCGCCG
The DNA here is from genome assembly GCA_039679545.1 of Thermotogota bacterium. GTDB lineage: Bacteria > Bipolaricaulota > Bipolaricaulia > UBA7950 > UBA9294 > JAPLGD01. The sequence continues at coordinate 6,465 of JBDKUT010000002.1, read as the reverse complement.
CGTCGTTCGACATCTTGTCCACCACGTCGCTTCCGGGAAGACGCGTCGACCTCGACCCTCACTTTGACAACCTCGAGGAGGAAGTAACGAAGATTGCTCGGACCGTCGGCGCGCGGTCCCTCAAGCCCGTCGATTTCCTCTCCGCGTACGCGCGGGGAGCCGAATTGGGATACTTGAAGGGGATCTACCGCCTCGAGTCAGGAGACTCGTTCGCACAAGTCAGCGCGTGGGATCTCTCGAAGATCTACTACGGCCGCGTACTGCGCATGCCGCTCTGGATCCGACTTCTCGGCGATGTCCTTAATCCCCTCTCGAACGTTCTCCCTGTTCCGCGGATCCCGGTCGTCGGGCAGCAGATCGCGTACCTCCAGCTTTTCGACCCGATGGTCCGCGGAGCGCAAGGCCAGTCTCTGCTTAGCCAACTTGTGCTGCAACTTCGGCGGAACGCCCGCGCGAACGGGACGGACATCCTCACGCTCTTCCTCTATCGCGACGACCCACTTGCCAGGATGCCACGGGCGATCCCGAACACGGCCCTCCACTACCACACGATGGTTTGTCCGGTCAGGACGGAGGCGCTTCCGAAACCGCCGCTCTACCTGGACATCCGAGATATCTAGCCGCTTCGGGCTAGAGCGCAAGGCGATAGCCGAATCCCCGAACGGTGAGGATGATCTCCGGTCGCGTCGGGTCTCGCTCGATCTTCCGCCGCAAGAGGTAGACGTACTTCTGGGCATCTTGCCCCGTGGCATACGACGGCCTTGACCACAGAGCTTCGACGATGTCGTCGCTCGAGAAGACCTGGCCCGGAGACGACGCCAGCAGGGAGACGAGGCTGTATTCCTTCGGCGACAGCGTCACACGGCGTTCTCCGATCCACACCTGCTTCCGCTGGTCATCGATCCGAAGCGACAGTTCGGACAAGCTGGGATGGGTCCGCCGCAAGACGGCCCGGACGCGTGCCTTCACCTCGACCGTGTCACACGGCTCGAGGATGACGTCGTCAGCGCCGGCGTTCAGCGCACGCACGCGATCGTCAAGACGGCTGAGCGACGTGAGGACGACGATGGCCGGCGGGTGAGGCCTTTCGCGGAGCGAGCCGAGCAACTTCCACCCTGCGTGCCGCTGTCCGGGAATCGACAGCTCGAGAAGGACGAGGTCCGGCTTCCGCGTGCTCACACGCTCGAGCACATCCTCGCCGCACTCGGCTTGTTCGACGTCGTACCCTTCCTTCACGAGCTCGGGGACAAGCGCTAGACCGGGCCGCGAATGGCACACCAGGACCCGCACGGCATCCATCGTCTCACCCCCTTCGTGGGTTTCGGCCGTCAAGTCGAGGAATGCGCGCCCTCGCGACTACTCCCCTTCCTTGGTCTCCTGTTCTCGCCGTAGAAACGTCGGAACATCGAGGTCGGCCTTGCCCGAGACCCGCTCGCGCTTGACGTGCCGCTTCTGTTCCCGCGCAATCGATTCTTCCTTGCGGAAGGCCGCGGCAATCACCGTGATCCGGATCAGACGATCGAAGTCGTCCCGAATGACGGCGCCGAAGACAAGATCGCACTCCGTCGCCGTGGCCTGCCGAACGTGGTCGGCGGCCAGGGTCACCTCGCCGAGCGTCAGATCGGGGCCGCCCGTGACGTTCACGATCATTTTCCGAGCCCCGCGGATCGAGTCTCCTTCGAGGAGCGGGTTCGTGCTGGCCGCCTTCGCCGCCGCAAGAGCACGCCCCACACCCGAAGCCTCCCCCATTCCCATCATCGCGTCGCCAGCGTTGGCCAGAAGGCTGCGGATGTCGGCGAAGTCGAGGTTGATCAGGCCTCGTACCGTGATCAGGTCCGAAATGCCGCGAACCCCCTGGTGAAGGATTCCGTCCGCCAGCTCGAACGCCTTCGTCATCGGCATCCCGCGCGCGCTGGTCTCCAGAAGCCGGTCGTTCGACACGACGATGACGACGTCGGCGGACGCGCGCAACTCCGCCAGCCCCGATTCGGCGTTCGCCCGCCGAGTTGCACCCTCAAACGTGAACGGCTTGGTCACGACGCCGACCGTGAGCGCTCCCTGTTCGCGCGCAACCTGCGCGACGATCGGGGCGGCGCCCGATCCGGTGCCACCCCCGAGGCCTGCCGTGATGAAAACCAGGTCGGCTCCGCGCAGAAGGTTCGCCACCTCCCACCGCGACTCCGTCGCCGCGCGTCGTGCCTTGTCAGGATCCCCGCCAGTTCCCCGGCCGCCCGTGATGTCGGCCCCCAATTGGAGTTGTTCTTTCACCAGCGCCGCTTGGAGAACCTGCCGATCGGTGTCGATCGCAACGAACCGAACGCCCAAGAGGTGTTCCTCGCGCATTCGGGCGACCGCGTTCACGCCGCCGTCGCCTACCCCAACCACGATGATGCGCGCGTTGGCTCCGCGGGCCTGTGGTTCGCTTTCCCGGGCTTGTTCAATGAGCGGCGGCTCGCCGATGACGACCTCCGTGACTCCGAGCACCCGCCCGGCGGCCTCCTGAAGCTTGTCAAGCTTGCGAAGGCAGTACTCCTTCTTGAACTCTGTGTCGACCAGGACGTAGAGCCGACCCTCCCTCTCGGTGACGGCCTTCGAGTCAAGCGGAAGGCACGCCCGCAGGATGCGATCGTCGATCGCATCGCGGATCGCCTTCCACGATCCCCGCAAAGAGCCCTCTTTCGCGCCGTCTTGTTTCGCGTCGGCCATACCAGCGATCCTCCGGGCCATTCTGTACGCGAAACGCCTCCAAGTCAACGAACCAGAACCGGAGGAGAACTCGGAGAGCCGCCACGACGCTCCGCGCGGCGCAAAACTGATGGGTAAACAAAAACGTCCGGCCCGCAGGCCGGACACGACTCTCACGCTGAAGGGGCGGCTGCTAGTCCTTCGCCTCTTCCTTCCTCGCCACGATCTCCATTCCGTTGTAGAAACCGCAATGGGGGCAGGCCCGATGAGGCAGCTTCGTCTCGTGGCAATGCGGGCACTCGGTGGACGGCACCGGATCCATCTTCCTCCAGTGGTTCCGCCGCATGCGAGCTTTGGATCTCGACGTTCGGTATTTCGGTACAGCCATTCTGCCTCCTCAAGGACAGCCAGAGTGCCGCCGACATGCGGCTCACGGGGGAGGAGTTTACTCGCCGCCCACGGACGGCGCAAGCTCCCGAGGCTTCCCCGCTTCCTCGGGCGGCGGGATGTCCAGCATGAGCGTCACGGGCCCCTCGTTGACCAGGTCGACGGCCATCTTCGCACCGAACCTCCCGGTCTCTACGCGTACCCCTTCCGCTCGGAGATTCGCCACGAGCGCGTTGAAGAGGGGCTCGGCCATCTCTGGGCGCGCTGCCTCGGTGAAGCTCGGACGGCGGCCGCGCCGAACGTCCCCGTAGAGGGTGAACTGGGACACCGCGAGGATCTCGCCTTCCACGTCCCGAACCGAACGGTTCATCTTCCCGGTCTCGTCCTCGAACACCCGCAGATCGACAACCTTCCGTGCAATCGCGGCGAGGTCGAGATGGTCGTCGGCGGGTGCAATTCCCACGAGAAGAAGGAACCCCTCACCGATCGCACCGACGACTTCGCTGTCTACCTGGACCGATGCGTGCGCCACCCTCTGGAGGACGATCCTCACGGTCTACGCCCCCTCTTCCTCGAGGCGCTCCGCGTAGTTCACGAGCTTCTCGAGCGCGGGCTCGCTCAAGGCTGCGGTCCGGGCGAGAAGAAGGAGCTCGAGCCGCTCACGCGTCATCTGCGCCTTGATCGTTCGATGGAACGCTTGCTCCACCAGCCGCGGAGCTCGCAGGTTCACCTTGGCGTCGACGTAGTTGACGCGCCACTGGGGGAACTGGTTCAGGAGCCCGATGGCGATCTCGACGAGGTGTTTGATGTGCGGCTCGCGCGTCTCGAAGACCCCGTTCACGTGGTTCGCCAGCCGCTGGTTGTCGGTGAAGAAGATGACCGTCTCCGGCTTGTAGGGAAGCGCGCTGCGGCACGCCTCGATCAGCGCGCGGTACTCGGCAACCTCCGTCGTCGAGCGCCCAATCAGACGCGAGATCTCCTCGACCACACCGCCGTCGGCGTCGGTCATCGCGATCCCGATTCCCGCCTCGCCTGGCTCGCCCCGGGCGCCCCCGTCCAAGTATACGAACAGCTTGTCCATCTTCTGGGTCCACCAGGTCTCGAACCTGGGACCTACCGGTTATGAGCCGGCTGCTCTGCCCCTGAGCTATGGACCCTCGTTCGTCCGCACTATACGTGCCCCGCGAAAGCTCTGTCAAGGACGGACTCGGGCGGTCTCCGCGCCCCCCCACCGTCTCGTGCCGCCTTGATCAGAGGCATCCGAGCGGCTAGCCTCCCGAACGGTTCGCCGGCAGACGGACCCGCGGAAGGAGAGCCTATGCAGCAGCTGCTTGAACGGATCGCCGCCGAGGCGGAGGATTGGACGGAGCTTCGCTTCCAGGTGCGTCAGACGAGGACCCTCACGGTTCGCAACGGCCTTCTCGAAGCCTCGACGAGCGTGCGTCTCTCGGGCGTCGGGGCGCGCGTCCTCGCGCTCGGCGTCTTCGGGTTCGCCAGCACGACGGACCTCACCGAGAAGGGGCTTCGCGCCGCCGTCGACGCCGCTCGCCGCGCGGCACGGACGTCGGCCGCCGCGAAACGGGATCGGGTAGACAGACTGGCTAGCGCCCCCCTGGCTCGGGGCGTGTTCCCGGTCGACGCCTGCGATCCCTTGGACACGCACCCTCTCGAGGAGAAGCTCGCTATGGTGCTCGCAACCGAAGAGCGGGCGCGAGGGGCCTCGCCGAAGATCGTCTCTGCCGCCGCAAGCTATGACGAAATCCAGGACGAGAAGATCCTCGTCACGAGCGACGGAGCGTCGGCCCGCATCTTCGACTCGAAGCCGAGCCTTCGGGTCCTCGCCGTCGCGCGCGAATCAGGAGACCAGTCGTTGGGCTACGACACCGTCGGGATCACGGGCGGCTGGTCCGACCTCTTCGCCGCTCGAACAACGGACCAGCTCGTCGACCACGCCGTTCGTTTGGCCGTGGACCCGCTTTCGGCGCCCCATCCCGAGGGCGGCACGGTCCCCGTCGTGCTGGACCCCGAGCTCGTCGGCCTCCTCTGCCACGAAGCCATCGGACACACGGTCGAGGCGGACATCGTTCTGGGCGGCGCCGTCACCGCAGATAAGATCGGTCAGCGCGTTGCCTCGGAACTGGTCACGATGTGCGACAGTGGGCTCTCCCCGTACGACCCTCACGCAGTCGGTACCCTACCCGTCGACGACGAAGGGGTCGTGGCTGGACGCACAGTGATCATCGAGCGCGGCGTCTTGCGTTCCTACCTCCACAACCGCGAGACCGCGGCGCACTACGGAGTCGCCCCGACCGGAAATGCGCGGGCCTTCGTCTACAGCGACGAGCCGATCATCCGCATGCGCAACACGTACATCGAACCGGGCGAGGATGAGGTGGACAGGCTGTTCGCCGGGATTCGGCGCGGCTACTACCTGAAGGGGTTCGCGATGAGCGGACAGGCCGACTCGAACGCCGAGTTCATGTTCGGCGTCCGCGAGGCCCGCCGGATCGTGGACGGCAAGGTGGGCGAACTGGTACGCGGAGTGACGATCTCGGGGAACGCGTTCGCCGTCCTTCAGTCTGTCGACGCCGTCGCCAACGACTTCGCGTGGGAAAAGGGGGCCGGGGCCTGCGGCAAAGGGCAACCCGCCAAGGTGGATTCCGGGGGACCTCACCTCCGGTGCACGCTGACGATCGGAGGGCGGCAGGAATGAGCCAGCAGATGCTCGAGCTGTGTCAGGGCGGGATTGCAGCGGCCCGTCGCTTCGGGGCCACCGACGTCGAGGTCTACGGCCAGTCGGGCGAAACGACGTCGGCCACGATTGAGAAGCACGACCTCCTGATGACGAAGACCCAACAGGAGACGGCCTTTGGGATCCGAGCGTTCGTTGGAAACCAGGTCGGGTTCGCCAGCACGAACGATGCCGCCGACCTGGAGCGCGCCTGTCGGGAAGCGGTTACGCTCGCCCAGGCGTCCCCAGGCGACCCCGGGAATGTCCTCCCTGAGGCGCAGACGATCGTGCCGGTCGCGGGGTTGTACGACCCCGCGGCGGAGCAGTACACGACCGATCGGGCGGTGGAGCAGGCGATCGGAATCCTGCGAATCGCTGAGTCGATCGACCGTCGGGTCGTGATCGGGCACGCCGGATTCACGGCCAAGCGGAGCGAGCGCGCTGTGGTCAACACCCGCCGCGTCTGCGCCAGCGAGCGGACGAGCCTCTTCCTCTACTCTGTCGTCGCGACGGCCAAGGACGGAGACCGGGTCTCGAACATGGACTACCAGGACGGCGCGACGCGCAACGTCGGCGAGATCGACGTGGACCCGATCGTCCGTCGAGCGAGCCGGATCGCGCTCGACTCACTCGGCGCGGTGCCGTGCGGCTCGTCGTTTCGA
>JBDKUT010000001.1:0-17767 GCA_039679545.1 Thermotogota bacterium | reverse complement strand
ACGCCGGCCGGTTGGATCGGTAGACCTCGGCGAGCCGCTCGGATCGCGCGAGGATCTCGTCGGGGTAGCGGACGCTGGTGGTACGACGCGCGGTCACGGCTGGCACGCTCCCCTGCACTCCGCGTAGGAGAGCATGCACTCCTTCGACGCTGCGATGGCGACAGCCGGATCGGCGTCGCGGTAGGTCGAGGCGCCCTGGGTGCAGATCGCGGCGAGATTCTGGCATGTCCCGCAGCATGCGGTGTACGACTCCTTCTGCGGCCAGCATCCCGTCGCGCTGAACAGGACGACGAGCACGAGGATTGCAACCTTCACAACGTCACCTCCTGTGTTGCTGGCACCAGCCGCACGGTCCACGTCTTCCAGAACACCGTCGGCTTGATCTTGAAGTACACGTTGCCGCGGTTCTCGGGGCCCTCGACGTAGAACGGGCCGATCGTCTCCCGCGGCGCGTGCTTCTCGAACCCGTGGGCGAGCCACCAGACGATGCCGGGCGTCTCGTTGGGGTATCGCCCCTCGATCCAGTTGACGGTGAACACCCGGCTCCTCGCCGGGATGTCGCCCCAATCGAGGTTGCGGTAGTAGTCGGCGCGGGCAGTGATCCTCTCGTTGTACGCGCTGCCACCCGTCGCCCACTTCTGGCTGCAGCACGACGAGTAGGACTGCACGACGGTCGCGAGCGACGGGTTGCTGGTGCTTCGACGATGCCACTGGTACAGCTGTTGCGCGAGGGCCCACGCCACGGCCGACTGCTCCCATTCCCCGTACACGCCAGCCTCGCACTCGACGGCACGGGCGAGCCACTCGACGTCGCGACGGTCGAGCTCGCTGACCCAGCCGTCCTCGCCGACGATGCACCCGAGCCTGCACTCGGCGCCGGCGACCTCCGCCGCGTCCTCCGCGGAAAACGGCGGCAGGCCGATCAGCACCATCCACGCGACCAGGATCGCGATCATCACAGGTACTCCTTCAACTGCTTGAGCACGCCGGCGGTCACGCGCACGCACTGCTTGATGGCGTGGTCGACGTCCTTCCGGCGACGGCAGGCCCAGCGCGACGGCAGCTTGCCGGACTGGACCATGCACCCCTGCGCGGCTCCTCGGGCGGACCACCGGGCGGCGTTGCCGCACTCGTCGTTGACCCAGAGGGCCCGCTCCGAAGCTGGCATCGCCTCCCACCGCTCGAGGCACTGCGCCTCGAACGAGGAGTGCCCCGCGAGCATGACGTTGTGCCGGTGGTGCGGCACGCACATGTCCTGCACGTAGTGCAGCGCGTAACCGGCGATCGTTCCGAGGCGCCGATCGCGCTGCCTGGCGTCGGTTGCATCGTAGGTGCTCTCGCACGCACGGATGAAACAGGCCTCGAGCCAGTCGGCGTACGACCACGCCGACGGATAGGTGATCTCGTCGAAGGCCTTGGTGTAGCCCTGCACGTTGAGCAGCTGGAAAAGCGGCTCCTGGTGCTCCATGCCGATCGGGATGTCAGGCCAGGCGCCGGCGATGTAGCGGATGTCGACGTTCGGCAACTCGAGCCGAAGGCTGGCGTCCATGTTGAGGTTGTAGCCGGCGAAGTGCGTCATGCACGACACGTTGCAGCCGGCGAATCGGGCGCCGATTCCGGGGACCGTGAAGATTTCGATCTGGTCCGGGGCAGCGGCGCCCTTCCCTACCGCGGAGGAGTCGGGCCAGCCGAGCCAGCGGGCGACCTCTTCCGCGATCCTGGTGTGCAGAACTTCCTTCACGACGGACCCCCTCCGAACAGCCGGCCGAGCTCCTCGAGCGGGGTCACGGCGTTGGCGATCGCCTCGAGCCGCTGCTCGTTGGTCGAGGTGTCGCGGGCGACCTCGAACGCCTTGGCGATCTGGCCGCAGAGCTCGATCGCGCGGTCGAACACGTTGCGCGGGATCGACTCCACGGCAGCGGCGGCCTGGGCGCGCTGCTCCTGGGTCAGATCGGAGAGGTTCACGGGGCACCCCCGGGGGCACCCGCCTTCGTCTCCGCGTTCTGCTCCGGCATCTTCGGCAGGCTCGAGCGGGTGCGCTTGGACCAGGCGAGGCCGAGCCACTGGATCGTATCGGAGAGGATCTTGCGCACGTCGCGGTCCGAGCGGTGGAGATCCTCGAACTCCTCGTCGGCCGCCTTCTCGAGCTTGGCGATCCGCTCGGTGGTGGCGGCGATCTGCCGGCTCGCGTTCTGGGAGACCGCGCCAGCCTGCTGCTCGAGCCTCCGCACGTGCTGGATCAGGTCCAGGCAGGCGTTGATCACGAACGGCTTGGCGATGTCGCGGCCGTTCATCACGGCCAGCATCAGGGAGTCGATCCCCGTGTGCTCCGCGCGGCGGAGCTTGTCGAGCAGGTCGAGCTCGGCGTCCGTCGGCGGAAACTCGCGGGTCAGCGGCACGGCGGCCGGCGCCTCACCGATCCGCTCCTCCTTCGGCATCCCCAGATCGTCCTTCCCTCGTCCGTCGTTTCCCATGTCCATCTTCCTCCTTCGTGTTGCGTGCGTGCTACGCCTTCCGGGCGAGCCACCACGTACCCCAGAACAGACCCAACACCACCAAGACCAGCATGTCGACCTCCATCGTGTTGCATCAGTAACACGGTGCGTGCCACTATGCAACTAAAGATCGCCGGGCTCCCAGGATGCCCCAGGATACCCGATCCGTCGCCGGGTGCACCCTGGGGTCGCCGAGGGCCCGATCGTCAACCTCGGCTTGCGTCGTCTCCGTCCGCGGCCGGATCCCTGACCCTCTGCAACTGCTCCTGGGTCCGGATCCGCCGCTGCAGGTCCTCGAGGGCGGCCCGGATCTCCTGCTCGGTCATCTGGTCCAGGGCCGCCCACGTCGCGGCCCTGGCTGAGACCAGAAGCGCCTTGCCTCGCTCGAGCGGGTCGGACATGTCGCGCTGCCTGCGCGGCACGGTCTGACGGTCTCCGTCGCCGGCTTTGCGGGCGCGACGGGTCGGCACCACCAGGTCGCACACCCCGCGGGCCGCCTCGAGTCGTGCGGCCTGCTCGAGCGATTCGGCCTCGACCATGTCCAGGTGCCAGCGGTGATAGTCCACGGCGATCCGTTTTCTCTCGGCCGGCGGCGGGCGTAGCGGGTCAACACCTAGCAGCGCTGGCATCGATCAACCCTCCTCGCATGTGGCGTCGACGTGTACGCGGTAGGTGGTCCAGGCTGCGAGCGTTTCGACGAGCACGACAACAGGCCCGGTCGGGTCGCAGTCGTGGAACCACGCCCCGGGCCCGGCGGTGTACTCGCACCCACCGGACACCACGATCCTGGATCCATCGCCGTCGCCGTCGATCGTCAGCGGGAAACCTGGTGCGGGCTCGATCGCGATCTCCCATGTGCCGGAGCACCGCTCGCACAACTTGTCGACGCTGCAGTCGATCGTGCCGGTCGTGTCGTCGCCGGCGTCGACATCGGCCTCGGCCTCGGCCTCGGCCTGGTCCTCGGCCTCCGTCGCCTCGGTGGCTGCGTCGACGTCCGCGTCGGCGTCTCCTCCGGTCTCCGTCTCGTGCTGCGTGTCGTGCTGGTCGTCGGTCTCGTCGGTGGTGTCGGTGGTGTCGTCGTCGTTGCCGGCGACGGATCCGCAAGCTGCGGTTGTCAGGGCCGCGATCAAGGCTGCGGCGTGTCGCATGGCGCCCTCCCCTCTTCGGTGGGATCCCACTTCCGGGCCTGCAGGATCCGTACAGTGAAGATCGGTCCGTTGGCGGTCTCGGTGCGTTCCCGGACGCTCGAGACCATGGTTTCGGGATAGCTGACCCAGCGGCACGACACGATCCGCGCGTTGTGGCCGGCCACGACCCCAAGCGCGTCTGCGGCGTTCACGGCCCAGACTGACGCGATCTGCGTTGCCTTGTCTCCGAAGTGCTGGAAGATGCGATACAGGTCCACGTCGATCCCCTCCTCCCCTCCTGCTCGTGCCGATGGTAGCACGATCGGCCGTGCGTCAACTCCCGGCGCGGATGTCCTCCTGCGCCTGCTGCATGCCGGACTGCGCGGCGGCCCGGACGGTCCGGGCGAGCGAGACACCGTCGGCGCCGTTCCGGATCGCGAACATGGCGGCGCGCTGCGTGGCGGCGGACAGAACCGCGGCGGCCGCCGTCCACGTCTGCAGGTCGGTCGGCTCGGCTTCGGACAGGCGCCTCATGTGATCGCCGATGAGCTCGAAGACCAGATCGGCCACGCCCCGGATCTGCTCGTCCAGGTGGACGTCGACGTGCGGGCGGACGCAATCGCTGTTGTCGGGCTGCTGGTTGCTGCTCATGTCGTGTTCCTCCTCTTGGGCCCGGTCCATTCCAGGCTCCCGGGGAAGCACGGCGCGGGAGGGGAGGGTTACGCCGTGCACCCCCGGCGGCCTGGAACCGCCGGCGGCTACCCCCGTCGCTGTTCCTCCTCGAGCGCACGCTGCGACAGAACGAGCAGGGCCGACACGGCCTCCGCGATCTGGTCGTCGGTGGCCTGCTGGTCGGCGGGTTCCTGCGCGTTCATGGCGCGGCAATACGCTTCGATCGCTTTCTCCGGAGAGACCGCGGACGCCTGGATCCCGTGTGCGAAGTCGAGCGGCGACTGCGACCCGACCCAAACGTCCCATAGGTGGCTGCGTTGTTCCTCTGTCGTCATTTCCTTCCTCCTCCTCCGCCGCGCCTTGCGGCTCCCCCGGCGTCCGATCCGTGTCGGGCTCCGGGGGAGCCGGGGGATCCGGGGGCAGCCGGATCCCTCGGCCTGCTCCGCGCTACTGCGCCGGGGTCGGCGTCTCCGCGAAGCTGCCGGACGCGGCGGGGGGCGCCTCGTCCGGAGACTCGAGCCGGAACCGGCGGCCACGGGTCTCGGTCAACTGCTCGAGCCGTTGCCGGACCTGGGTCATCCCGTCCCGGACCATTTGCTGAATCATGGGGGCCTTGCGGATCGACTGCGGGTCGGCTCCGTCGAGGATGGCGCGGGCGTCGCTGACGATCTGCCCGAGCTCGTCATCCCCTACCACGTTCCGGGCGTGGAACGTGTCGAGGAAACCGACGATGTTGTCGATCGTCGAGTTTCGGAACGTCCGCGGCTTGCCGTCGGGCCCGGGCTGCAGCACGTCGACCAGGTGCCCGACGAGGCCGGCGAGGGCCGCGCGCATGCCGTCCCGAATCTCCCGGCTGGCATCCTGCAGATCGCGGGCGGTCTGCTCGCGTTCCCGCTGGTAGATGCGCTGGGAGAGGGACTCGAGACGTTGCGGGGCGCCCCATGACTCGTACCGCACCCGCACGCTGAACGCTTCCCGGACGTCGTCGACGTGCGGGTAGTCGCCACGCTCGTACAGATCGCCGAGCCGCTTGCTGGCCTCGTCCCGGGCGATCGCGTAAACCTGCAGGAACCGATCGACCAGGTGCCGGCGCCGTTCCTGGTACTCGTCCAGCATGGCGTCGACGCGGTCAAGGATGCCGTCGGCGACCAGATAGGCGCCGGCCCGGAGCTTGAACGGCAGGGCGAGCCGGTTGACGTCCGCGCGGACCTCGGAGTCCAGGGACGTGATCGCGTCGTACTCGTCGCAGCTGAGGATCTCCTTACTGACCGCGATCATGTCCGCGTCCGGTTCCCTCGTGCCCTCACCGGAGGCCTGCTGCTGCATCGTCTCCCGGAGGCGGACGCGGTCGGAGGACACCTTGCGGCGGATACCGAGCCGGCCGATCCGGATCGACACCACCGTTGCGCGGTCAAGGATCGACGCGTCGTTCGCGCGGGTCGTCGTGGTCTCGTTGCTCTGCGGCATGTCCTAGCCTTCCTTCCTGGTGTCGTCGTCGGTGGTGGTGGTGACGATCTGCACGTTCCCGAGCCGGGGCCCGATCGACTCCGACAGGCCAGCGGCGAACCGCTCGGCCGTCGGCCGATGGTGGAACGGGCCCGCAGTGCGGCGGAGCTCCTGCCCCGTCGCGTCGATGATCGTCCATGTCACGTCGAAGCGTTCCATTTCTCTTCTCCTCCTTGCGGCCCTCCTGGGCTCGCTTGGGGCCCGCGTCGCAGGTAGATCGACGCGGGCCCCTGGCGATCCGGGAGGGATCGCTAACCGCACCACCCCCCGCCGAGTCCGGCCCGGTTCAGCTGCTTGTCGATCTGCTCCTCGGTCAAGCCGGCGGCGGCCAGGGCGCGGGGGTCCATCTGCCGGGCGGTGACGTCTCCGAGCTCGGCCTCAAGGGTCGCCGTCAGTGCGCGGCACGACAACCCCCGGGCGTTCCGGACGATGATCGAAACGTTTCCCTCCGCGTCGATCTGTGCGAGCACTTCCGCGCCGTCGGAACGGCGACGCAACAGAATGTCGATCCGGTCTCCCATGGCTAGACCCTCCCGGCGACGGCGACGGCCGTCGAGTCGGCGACCACGTCCAGGCCGTTCGCCCGGGCGTAGCGGATGATCGTGTGGTATCCGGCGCGGCGGGCGAGCTCGGCGGGCATCGGTCGGCCGTGCGTCCGCTGCCAGTGCTCGATCGTGTGAACGTCCGCCTGCAGGCTGCAGGTCCCATCCGTGCCCCGGACGATCGCGACGTCTTCCCCGTAGAATCCGATCCGGCGCGCGACGGCGACGCAACCCGCGGCGGTCTGCGACCCGTAGAGGTTCGCGACGATCCGGCCCGTGGTGTCGACGTCGACCGTCGCTCCCGGGAACATGTCGCGCAGTGCGTCCCCCGCGGCGTCGGGGCTCGTGATCTTGGTGGCGATCCTGGTGTGGTGCGACACGTCTAGGCCTCCTTCCCGAACCGGCGGACGGCGGGGACTGCGGGCATCGCCGGCTGCTGGTGCCCGCGGTAGGTGCCGGGATAGCTCGCGGCGTGAAACCGTCCAGCGGCGGCGGTCCGCATGGCGGCGATCGTGTCGGCCGACGACTGCGAAATCGGGACCACGTAGGCTCCAGCCTCGCGCGGGCTGCAATGCCATTCGTGGGCCCGCTCCGCGCACGTCTCGATTTCCGCTCCCGTCCACCCTTCCAGGTCCGGCCACTGCGCGGGATCGTCCGGCACACCGTAGCGGGTGGCGTAAAGGTGGCGGATCGTCTCCCTCTCCTCGGAGCTCGGCAGGTCGTAGAAGTAGATCCCAGCCCGGAAGCGGCGGCGGAGCTCGGTCTTGATGGTGACCATTTCATTGCAGGTCATGACCCAGAACGCGCGACCGGCGAGGGCGCGGATCGTCCCGAGGGCGCGACGGATGTTGCTCTCGCTCTGCCCGACCAGGGATCCCTTGATGGCGCCCAAGTCGAGCCGCACGATCGGCACGCCGAAGGACGCGGCGAGGGCTTGCGCGCTGGCACTCTTGCCACTGCCGGGCACCCCGAAAGCGATCAACCCGTCGGCTCGGGTCGTCTCCATTTCGGTGAGCAGGGCCGCCTCGATCGACTGCGACACCCCCGACGTGTCCCCCGGTCCGCCGGCGCCCCCACCCCCCGCCAGCATCTTGCCCCCCTCGTCCAGCAACACGACGGCGCGCGGTGGGTTGTCGCTCGCGGCGAGGCGCGCGGCCAGTCCCTTGATCCCCTGCAGTCCGCCGAGCTCGTCGATCTTCCGGACGGTGTCGTCGACGCTGAGTCCGGGGGTGGAATCGATCGCCTTGCGCCAGCGGGCCCGCAAGCGCTGCAGGTCCAACCCGGAGCGGTCCACGGCAAGGGCGCATGCCTGCCGCACGCTGAACGCGGGCAGGCCCCTGGTCCCGGCCACGGCAAGGCGGATCGTCGCGTCGTCCGGCTCGGGCGTCTCCGCGTCCCGGAGCACGGCGCGGATCGCGGTCTCCCGTGCGGCGTCGTCCGGGGGCTCGTCGTCGAGGGGCTCCACGTGCGGCCCGACGTCCGGGCCCCATGCCGCGAAGCTCGGACCCGTCAGGATCAGGGTTCGGCCCGTGGCCTCGAAGGGGTTGCGCAGGTCCCGGATCCAGGCCTCGGCAACCCGGTCCCCCTGCCAGTGGTGCGCGCCGAGGGCGACCAGGGCCGATCCGGGCGGGGCCTTGCTTGCGGCCCGCAGTGCGGCGGCGGCGGGCGGATCGTAGGGGTCGGAACCCTCCGTCATGCGGGCGAGGGCCGGGCCGGCTGCCTCGTTGCGGGGCGTCCACCCCGCGGCGAGGCTCCACGTCAGGATCGGATCGTCCCCCGCCAGTGCGTCGACGATCGTGTCTGCCGTCGCGTGGTCGTCGATCGTGGTGACGCTCACGAGGGGCACCCCGCGGTTGCGGCACCGTTTCAGCTGTTCGATCGCGTTTCCCATCTTCTCTTTCCTCCTGCGGATCGGTTTCGCCGTCCGCCGTGCGGGTCGGATAGGTCCGGCCCGCTGGGCGAGGGGCGAGCTATCCGTTGCCGTCGTCCGGGTCCTTGTCCGTCAACACCGGCTCGGGAAACTCCTCGCTGCATTCGCTGCAGTGGTAGTTATCCGGTCCGCCGCAATCCTCCGCGTTTTCGTCGTCGACCTCGGATCCCTCTCCGGTGTACTCGAAGAGAAACGATCCGGGATGCCCCGGGTTGTCGACCACCTTCACGGGGTACAGAACGATCGCGCGTTCCATGTGCGCAAGCCGCGTCGATCCGCAGTGCGGGCAACCCCAGTGCTTCGCGGTCTCCGTTTTCTTGTCCATGTCTCCTGCCTCCTCCGGCTTCCTACACCGGCCACCGACCCCCGTAGGGGGCGGTAGTCGGGGCGGGACTACTGCCAACCTTTGCGCGTCAACCTCTCCCACCGTCCGGCGCACCCGTCGTAGCGGACCGGCGCCCTTGTCTTCGGCGGATCGATGGGTGACTCCTCGGACCACGAAGGGGGCGCCCCTTCCCCTCCTGCGATTCGGACGACAAGCCGTTGACGCATCGGTCCGCATTCCACGAAATAGCGCCCCGCTCCGATGTACTCCGCGCGGGCTCCATCGGAAATAATCGACGGATCGCAGTCGAGCTCCCACCCTGCCCGTCGTCGGATCGGCTGAGAATAGAGCCACGTGTCGACAACGGCGTAGGCCTTCCCGTTCCTGGTTTCGATTGCTTCCGACATGGCTACCTGACCACCCTCCCACCGTAGAGTTGCACGGCCAGATCAAGCGCCCGGTGCGCACCATCCAAGCGGGCCCGATGGTTCCAACCGCCCGGCTTGTCGATCTGGCCGACCCATGCGATCCGCGGTCCGGGTCCGTCCGCCCCGATCTGCCACAAGGCGCGGGCGAGCTCTTCGGAAGCGTCGAAATCCAGCGTCGGCAGAAGTTGTCCGGTCGGTCCCGGTTCGTCGTCCAGGTCCGCCACGGCGTCGACGTCCAGTGCCGCGTCGACGTGCGCCTCGCCCGGTAGGCCTTCCGCGGTGTCGTCGACCCAGTGCCCCGCGCCATTCGCAAGCCGGCCGGATACCGCGTCGGCGATCCGCTCGAACAAGTCGCAGGACCGCTGGCAAGCCGAGCAAAGGATCCGTCCGGCGCGGAGCTCGGCCCGTGCGGCATCGGTCGCCCGGGGGTCGGCCGGCGGGTCGAGTAGGCTGCACTGCCGGGAGCCCACGGTATCGGCCACCTTGGCGCCGCAACGGTCACAGGGGCGGGTCACTGGCGCACCTTGCCGGGCCCGTAGTCGGCCGCCTCGTCTCCGCGGCCGTCGGGCTCGACCGCGCCACCGCAGTCGTCGCACGTGTACGGCTCATTCGTGCGCGGCGCGCCGTCGTCAATCTCGTAGGTCAGGCCGCACCTTTCGCACGTCGCGCCGCGCGGCCTGCGTGCCTCGCGTTGCGCCTCGTCCATGCTGGCACGCGGGGGCCTCGACGCGCGCACGGCCCTCGGCCCCTGGCCCCACACGCGCCGCGCGTACCGCCGAGCCTCGTCCATGTCGTGCGCCGCGAATGGGAACCAGCCGTGGATCGTGTTGACCTCGTACTTCGGCATCTTGTCCTCTTGTCCTGTCGCCCGTTAGAACGGGCACTCTTCCGCGGCCGCGACTACCGCGGCAGGTTCCACGATCGGATCCGGCGGGTTGTCCCGTCGGGCCCGCAGATCGTCAACGCACTGCTCGCACAACTCGAACCATGCGCGTCGCTTCGACTCGCCGACTGCTTTCGCAACGGCGATCGGGTCAAAGTCAAGCTCTTCCGCGGAAAGCGAGACCCGCGCAACGTCCGATCCGTCGATCTGGTCTAGGTCCGAGGCACACCCATGCTCGGCGCGAAAGAGGATTTCGGCGCGACGGTGGATTTCGTCGCGCGTTCCACCCTCCGGGAGTCGAAACGCGCGGTAGGTGCAACGCTTCGAGCAACCCCAACACCGCTTGGCATCATACGGGGTGGTTTCATCAAGGGGATCCGGATCGACCTCCCCCTCGTCCGCCTCGTCGACGGTGGTCTCGACGTCCGGATCGACCTCTGGAACCTCCGGAGCGGAGTCGACGTCGACCGATTCTACCAGGGGTGCGCGTCGACGGATCGGATCCGGTAGCACGTCCGGATCAACAAGGGCCGCAGATCGACGGGCTGGGGTTGGAGCGCTTGACGGGTGGACGTCGACGTCCGCCGGAATGACCGGCAAGTCCTCCGGGACGGTCGGGGCGGGCCCGGTAGACCAGTGTCCGCCGGTGGTAGTGTCGACGTCGTGCGGCATGCTACGCCACACGGAAACCAGGAAACCGACAATGATAACGACTGCGATCGCGAATCCCATCGGGTCTGCCCTCCCGGTCCGCTGCTAGGCGGACAGAACGTGTTACATGCGGGCCCCATGCCAACCGTAACACGTTGTAAGACTCCGAAACTATTATGGCCGAAATACCCTTTCCATGACAATCCGATCCGGCCGATTCCGCAGTGGTACGGATAACCGCATGGAATCGTTGACGTATAATGTCCTGTCTTTACGTGTTACGTTCTAGCCACAGTGTTGCAATCGTAACACACTATCGGGTCGGCCGGTCGTACGGTGTGCCGTGCGGGAACAAGGCGAGCGACATACGACGTCTAAAATAGTCAACCCTTTCGGATGGTACGTGCACGATGTATCGTTCGACACTTGACGGAGATTCCCATCCGCCCATTCTCGCTATCACCAATAAATCCGCACCCATGGCATAGTGGTAGGTCGCAAACGTCCGCCGGAAATCGTGCGGGCTATGCGGGGAGGGGATAGCAGCGCGCGTCCGCAGTTTGGCGCCCTGCAGGCTACTGCTAACGGCCTGCCAGAGCTCAGTCCACCCCGGCACCGATGCCAGCGATCGGCAGGCCGGGAGAATCTCGCCGGCGGGGCGCCAGTCGCGTCGACGCTCGTGCCCTGCGCCTTTCTGCCGCACGATTGCATCCGCGCCTAGCCCGGCCTGGATAACCTCCGGCCGACGCAACAGCAGCACGTCAGAAATCCGCAAGCCGCTGTAGACCAGAACCCACAGAACATGCCCCAGCGGGCCCGGGTGTCGCCGCAAGAGCTCCGGCCCGAGCTCGCGCCACCGCTGGAAATCCGGCACGTGCACGGGGCGCCTAGGCCCCTTGACAGGCTCCGGGACGGCTTGAATCAGGGGAATCAGCGAAGGGCGCCTCTTCCATCGGGCATAGTGCGACAGGGCATATTTCGCGTGTTTGCACGCCTGCCAGGGGAGGCGCAGCAGGTATCCCTCGACGTCGTCCCAGCCGCGCGCCACGTGCTTTGCGTACATCGCCGCGACGTTGTGGGAAATGCGCCGGCCGACGAGGTAATCACCGAAGGACTCGAGGGCACGTTGCGTGGCATCATCCCTCACCCACCTAGGCCATTTCCTCAGCGATTCCAATGGTTTACACCCCATATTCGCAGTCGTACCCTAGGTGTTTTCAACGGTAGGTAGATGTAGGTTGGTGTAACCCCTGCAATCGAGCCCTGGTTTGCAACGATTTCTGCCACAAAAACGTGGTCTTTCTGGTCGTTTTCGTGGTGTCCGTCGTGGTGAATCGTGGCATCCATCGCAGTGTTTCGTTGGATGATCCTAGCGCTTGGGCTTCGAGTTGTCCAGGCGGCGCCCCACGAGGGCCTCGACCTGAGGGGTGATGCGCCGCAACGACAGCGGCGGATCCGGGTCGATCCTGCTGTTGGGGCTGAACGTGTGGTGGGAGCAGAGGTGCCGGATCGTGGCGTACGCCACGCACAGGTCCGCGATCAGCCCCACGACGACGTCGAAGACCTGGGGGTCCACCGGGGCGAACCACCGCAACAGGCCGTCGAGGCAGACCTCGCGAGACCACGTATCCGGGCACTTCCACCTACGCGCGGCGAACCACTCGCGGGCGGACTGCTCCGTCTTGCACTGGCGCCGTGGCGCCGGCCCTGGGTAGCAGACCTCGATCCCGATGCTGCGGCGGTTCGTGTTCCCCGTGAGCGGGCCGACGTGGTGGGCGATCCGGCTGGGGTGCACGGTCTCTGCGATCGGCACGATCTCATCCTGCTTCACGATCCCGCGCAAGACGAAGTAGTCCGTGGGGTGTGCAGGGGTGATTCCCGGGGTGGACGCCACGAAGTAATGGGCGATCGCCTCCCGCGGCGAGGCGCAGGAGATCGCAGCCTGGGCGATCGACTCGGGCACCCATGGGTCGATGACGACACCGCGCGGGGACACTGCGAAGCTCCTCGCAACGGCGATCGCCTCGAGGGCGTCCGGTGTTCCAACCGTTCGCGCCCGGCGCGCCCTCTCGATCAGCGCGATCGTCTTCTCGGCGGTGAACATCCGCGGCAGGTTCGAGCACGCGGTGTAGTGCAGGATGATGGTGTCGATGGGCCCGTCCTTCTCGCGGCGAGGCGCCGACGCTCCGGGCTCGAGCGAATGGAACGGGAACACCAGTCCGAGACGCCGCTCCGTGTGGGTCCAGTCCATCACGCGAACAACCTCCTCTCCACCTTCGCCCCGCAGGCGCTACAGCGCCAGCCACCGAAACGGATGGACGCGAGGACCCAGACGATCAACCACAGGCCGCACGTCAACAGCGTCATCACGAAATGGAATCCGTGCGACGTCGCCTTGCGGCGGATCAGCCGGTTGGTGTTGCACCGCGTGCAAAATCCGGTTGCCTCTTGCATCCCCATCACTCGGACGCCTTCCCGGGATCGGACTTCCCGTGATCGGCGACCCAGCTGCGGGCCACGACCTTGAAGGTGTCCTCGGTGTCGGAGGCCTTGCGCACCTTCGCGAAGACCTCCGCCGGAACGTGATCCAGATCCGGTGCGCCCATTTCGCGCCAGAACTGCACCACGATGGCATCCTGGTCCGGGGGCGCATCCGCCCCGATGTCGGCGCACCAGCGGCGCATCGCCTTGACGGCGGCTTCGATCTCCTTCGGCTTGGCGTACTCGGTCGGCTTCGAGGGCCTGGGCTTCTCCTCGGCCTTGGGCTGGGTCCCCTCGCCGAACATGGCGGGCTGCTCGCCGGCCGCCTCCGGGGTGACAGGCTCGTGGGCCGGCTCAGGTCCATCGCCCTGGGGCTCCGGCGCCGGCGGCTCCTCCGGGGGCGCCTCGTCCTTGGCGGACGGCTTCGCCTTGGGCTTCTTCGCGGTCTGCTCCTGGGCCTTCGGGCGGGACGCTTCCTCGAAGCGCTGCCGCGCGGCGACGACGTCCTGCTCGGTCCACTCGATCATGGAGTCCTTCTCCACGGCGTCGCGGAGCAGCTTGGTGGCGGCGCCCTGCGGGTCGGCCTCGCCGGTCGCCCTGCACCACTTCCTGACCTCGCCGAACAGGATCTTCGCCTGCTCGAGAGCCGGCGACTGCCTCGGCTGCTCGAGCACTCCGTCCTGCACGACCTCCGCCGTCGAGGTGAACTCCCGCCGCTCGTCGCGGAACGCGACTTCCTTCGAGTGATCGTCGGTGGGGGCGTACTTCATCCCGCGGCGGAGGACGGTCTTCCGCGCCATCATGCCGAAGGATGTTCCCCAGGCAGACTCGGCGCCCTTCTTCTGGTAGGACTTGGAGCGCTTCATGATGGTTTCGATCTGCTCGCGGGTCATGATCTCGAACTGCTGCGCGCCGTCCTTGAAGTCGAAAACGACGTAGACGTGGCTGATCTTGTCGTCGCTGCTGTTGAGCCACTGCGGCTCGTGGACGATCGACGGGCTCGAGCCAAGGGCAACGCGGAAGACGTCGCCCTCGTAGACCTCGTGCGCGTGGATCGCCTTGACGTTCACGCTCCGCCGGCACAGGCGGAGGAGTCCCTGGTACATCGCCTGGTACTGCGCCTCGAAGCACCGAAGCTCGCTGTTCCAGTACGGCACCAGCGCGGCGTCCACGCCGTCGAGCTCGAGGCCGTCCGCTGCGGCCTCCATCACCGCGCCCATGATCGACTCCACCGAGCACTTCTGCAGCACCGGCGTCTGCCGGATCGTCGTGAGTACGATCCGCGTGAAGCGCTCCGGGTCGATGTACTTCGGGAGGGCCTGCAGGATCTTCGACCTCCACCGCGCGAGCAGGCTCCCGACCTGCACCACCGCTTCGGGCTCCACCGCTCCGGGCAACTGCTTGGGCTCCGACATCGTGTCCTCTCCTTCTACAAATCCAGCCGTCCGGGACCTCGCACGCAGTAGTCGTAGTGCGCGCACTTCCCGGGCTGGCACAACCAACTCCCGCGCCCCGTGCGCGGGAACAACCCCGTTTCGTAGACGCGAATCAGCGCTCGAAGGTCCTGCACCACCATCGCGGTCCGGTCCGCCTCGTCGTCCACCGCGAAGGTCTTCGTCTTGCCCGCGTCCTTCGGCCAGGCGTAGTCCGCGAGCAGGTCAGCCGGCTGCTCGCCCATCGCTCGTGTCACCAGCTGGTACACGATCAACTGGTCCGCGTCGTCACCAAGAATGGACGGCACCGACCCGTCCTTGGTTTTCAGGTCCCGGATCTGCCGATCGCGTCCGACGACAACAGTCTCGCCCCACGGGCCGGCGGACGACGCCAGAAACACGGGCCGGGAGACGACGTCGATCCTGCCGCTGATGGTGGTGCCGACCTCCGGCACCTCAGCGCTGACCTCGAGCTCCACCGCGAGCGGCACGACGTCGTTCGCAACATGACGGGCGTGGGCGAGCGCCATCGCGATGACGTCGTCCTGCACGGCGCCAGGCTGCTTTCCGGACTTCTTCATCGCCGCGGTGTCGACGAAGAACGACTGCTCCTTCCAGGCACCGGCCGCCTCGTCTGCGATGCGGCGCACTGGCATGTAGCGGCCGTGCTCGATCCGGTGCTGCAGGTTGCGGCCGACAACATTGTGCGTGGCGTTGCCGCGCGCCGCCTCCCACCCCACGAAGAACGGCCGGAGCCCCTGGACCACCTCGTACTGCAACAGCCGAAGGCACCAGTGGCTCCGGCGAAGCTGCGATGCTGAGAGGCGCTGCGGCATGTCGTGAGCCTCGCATGCCGTGCTAGCGGTGTCAACCTTTATCTGTTGACACGCCAACCACGAACGGAGTACCTTCGCACCATGACGCTCAGAGAATATCGAACCTCACACGGAATCACCCTGGACGTCCTGGCCGCAAGGACAGGCATCACCAAGACCGCCCTCGCCAACATCGAGTGCGGCGGCGGCTGTCGGCTCAGGACGGCGAAGGCGATCGTGGACGCCACCGAGGGCAGCGTGAGTTTCGAGGATCTCCTGGTGGACCCCGCAATCAAGAACGGCAACGGCGCCACGAGCGCAGAGTAGAGCGGCATGCCGCGCCGCCTCATCGTGGACGAGATCCGCACGTCGCGGACCCGGGCGAGAATGAGCGCCGAGGCGTGCGTGCTGTGGGACCACCTCATCACCGTGGCGGACGACTATGGGGTCTTCGAGGCGGACCCGGAGGTGCTCTGCTCCAACGCCTTCCCGCGACGGCCGGCATGGCTGACAGGGATAGACCACACTGATCGCCTGGTTGTTGAACTATCCAGGGACGGCTCTGACGGTGATCCATCCCCAATCATCCTCTACACCATTGGTAGGACAAGATACGGCATCTTCCGACCTGGTGGCGGATGGAGGAAATCACAAGGACCTGCGCGGGCAAAACGGTGCAGGTACCCCCTTCCGGAAGGTATTACATGTAACGACATCTTGCACGCACCTGCTCGCGTCTGTGAGCAGATGCGAGCAAATGTGATCGCTTCCGCTTCCGCTTCCGCTTCCGCTTCCGCTTCCGCTTCCGCTTCCGGGTTGAATGGATCTATCTGCGCTCCCACGTCTGGCGACGTGGGAAAGCAGCATGTAGGCACAGGTGGGACCAGTGGTCCGGATCCGGAGTCGGACGCCTTCTCCCTGGCATCCGATCCGCTTCCGGAACAGGAGAGCAAGGGCGCTGGCTCGAAGTCGCTCCGTCACGTCGGGCCGGACACACCGGTCGAGGGACTCGACGAGCCGGACCGCTGCCGGCGCCGGTTCGCGATCGAGTGGAAGGCAGCCGAGCGGTACAACGGCACCCCGTACCCGGACAACCCCGGTGCGGACCGGCGGGCCGCCGCTGCGGTCCTGAACTACCACCGGCGCAACAAGCTGACCGAGTCGTGGAAGTCGTGGGTGCTCCGGGTGTTCAAGGCGTACCTGGCGATCGAGGACGACCGCTACCTCTCCGCCGCCTGCCACCCGCTGTCGCTCATCCCGAGGAACCTGCCGCGAATCGTGACCGCGATGAAGGAGCAGTCCTGATGAAACCGCCGCCGTCATCGGCGCCAACCTGCCCGCTCTGCCGATCCGGCCGGATGATGGTGACGCAGTGGGGGACGGAGTGCCACTGCTGCGGGTGGGAGGTGCGCCGGAATCGCGCGGCGACGAAGATCGCCCACCAGGGACCGAAGCCGATCGTGTCCGCCACGAGGAGGGACTGCAGACCATGAGCCGCTGGACGAATCCGCACTACGGAGTCTCGCACCTGTGCGACCTGCCCGTCGGCATCCAGGCCACCGTCGAGGTGTTCGACGAGCAGCCACAGGGCTGGACGCAGGCCTACGTGCTTTCGAGGTCGTCGACGCAGCCGTTCACGCCGATCGCCGAGCGGATGTTCGACGAGCTGGGGCACACCGACGCCGCGAAGCTCTGGCTCGAGGAGTGGGTTCGCCCTCGAGGAGTGGGTTCGCCTGTTTTCCGGGACGGTGCCGGCGTGAGTCGCCGCCGGGACGATCTCGACGGCGAGGCCGGCTATGGCGACGAGCGGATGTTCGAGTCGTCGCCCAAGCTGCGCATCAAGCCGTACCACGACTGCCCGACGTGTCCGTACTGCGGGTCGCGTGCTGGTGTCGGTGCCGCAGCATACGGCCAGACGGACCCGAAGACTCTCAAGTGCCTGTGCTGCGGCGAATACTTCCAGGGCACCGAGGAGCAGGTAGAGCAGGCCAGGCGAGCCGATCTGGCCTGGGATCGTCGCGAGGACAACGAGCGCGGACCGCGGAGTGTGGTACTCCGCCGCCGGCGCCGGCGCGAGATCAACCAGCTGTCGCTCGCGTGGACAGACCAGGTCGTCGCATCCAAGGAGGACTCCGGGGATGATCGCTGACGAAGACGGAAACCTACACGACGAGGAATCCGAGAAGGCGCTTCTCGGCGCCGCGTTCGTGGAACAAGACGCGATCCAGATCGCCGCCGACATCCTGAGCGAGCGCGACTTCTACTCGCCGCAGAACCGCGAGATTTGGTCCGCGATGGTCGCGCTGCACAAGGCCGGCGCCGACGTCGACTCCGCGACGCTGCGGTCCGAGCTCGAGCGACGCAAGAAGTGGGACACCTGCGGAGCGGCCTCGTACCTGGACCACCTACTCGACTGCCGTCCGATCATCCCGCACGCCGACGACTACGCGAAGCGGATCGCGGAGTGCTCGAGGTGGCG